>JAFYPU010000014.1 GCA_017547385.1 Bacteroidaceae bacterium | reverse complement strand
TGATAGGTGAAAGTACTAACCTGAACCAGCTGGCAAAGCAGGCAAACAAGCAAGGATTTTTCCGAGTTCGTGACGAGTGCCAGGCCACAGCATTGAAGATTTCACAACTGATAAAACGGATAAAAGATGATAGGTAAAATTGTAAAAGGCACATCGTTCGGCGGGTGCGTGAACTATGTGCTGAAAGAAGAAAAATCGCGCCTGTTGGAGGCTGTCGGAGTGGAGGGATCACCATCGGAAATGGCAGAGCAATTTGAACTACAAACGCTGCTCAACGATAAAGTAAAAAACACAATCGGCCACATATCGCTGAACTTCTCTGCGGAGAATGCGGCAATGCTCGCAACCGATGACAAACTGATGCTCAAAATCGCCCACGACTATATGAAGTTGATGGGTATCGAGAATACCAAATTTATCATTGTCCGACACATCGACCGCGACCATTCGCATTGCCACATCGTCTATAATCGAGTGGATAATGACGGGCGAACGATAAGCGACAAGAATGACCGTTTCCGAAACGAGAAGGTGTGCAAGATGCTGACTGCTCGCTACCGTCTGCACTTTTCCGAGGGTAAGAAAAATGTAAAGTTTGACAGTCTGCGTAAACACGACCAGGTGAAGCATTACATTTACCACGTACTCAGACACGAAGTTCTGAAAGCGGTAAGCTGGAGCGAGCTAAGGCGGGCATTGAGACGCTACAAGATTGATACAGAATTTAAGTTGAATCGCAGAACGGGCGAAGCTGAGGGTGTAAAGTTCATCTGTAACGGGTATAAATTCAGTGGGTCCAAGATTGACCGCCAATTCAGTTTTGTCAATATCGCTTGCCGACTCGAAGAGAACGCCTTTGATGCAGGTATCTACCCAAGACGCAGCAGCACTCCTACCCAACAGCGAGAGGAACCTCGCCAAGAGATTGTTCGCCAAGAGCCAAACGAAGAGAGTAGCCTAACTGCTGGCTTGCTCGACCTCGCAACAGCCTCTGCCACCGATCCTGAAGAGGAGATGTTGGCAAAGCAATATGTAAAGAAGAAAAAGAAGCCACAGCGCAAGCGTGGATTCAGATTGTGATAAATTATTGTTAAACCCTAAAATTTAAGTATTATGTATTCGTACAAAGCTAATTACAATGACTTGATTAGTGACTTCAATCTCTACCTATGCGAGAGATATGGTTACAGAAATGCGTGCAGTGAGTGTTATGTGGAACGAGAATGGCATCTGCATCAGTATTCACAAAGGAAGTTTGGATATCTATATCCGCTTCTGGGAGAACAGCAAGGGCGTGGGTAACTACCCCGACTGGAGCATCATCATCGCCCGCTGCGAGTTTCGTGATGAACTGCGAGAGAACCGCTTCGAACTCCTCAAAGACCTTCTACGATTCTTCAAGGAGTATATGCCCCGCTACGGGTATAAGTATCTCTGCACCGAGGATGACGACTACAAGTATTACCAAACGCTCAACCTCCCCTGCACCAAACGCGGCTTTAGGGACTCCATTGCAACTATGGAGCACCATTAAAAGAGATTGATGTGTGGCGATTGAGTACCATTAGAATGAGAACCCCATTTGTCCAGAGGTATCCAATTTTTTCGGATAGTATCGGACAAATGGGATTCTTTCTGTACTAAGATTGACAAGTGTACTCCAGCATTAGAGACATCTACAGTGCATTTGTCCGAGGGTATTAGAATTTTTCTAATTGATTCGGACAAATGGTATTTATTCTGAAACACCAATCTATTCTGAGCATTTTTCCGAGGCTTACAAATAAATTTTGTAACCGTCGGACAAATGATACTTTACCAACTTAATCCCCTCTTGTTTACGCCTTATGTATAAGCTAACCCCCATCTTACTTACAATCTATAAGGCAAAATGCACATTATTCCACAATGGGTAGGTGTTTTTCTCCCTCTATTTCTGTTTATATTGCATATTATTTTATAACTTTGCTACACTATAAGTGAATAGTGTTATATTATGAATGCGATTGATATATTTGAGCAACAACGTGCTGATGAAGTTTTAAGATTAGAAATAGCATATTCTAATTTATATTTGGCATATATGTCTGATAATAGAGAGGATATGATTGCCAAGTATGTTGCCGTAGGCAATGTAAATATTCCATATTTTACAGACAGCATCTTTCTTAACACTAAGCAGACAATGCTTGCTAATGGAGTAATCCCTAATACACTATCAACATCTATATATGACATAAAGGATGACGCTTTGCTGCGAATGAATGTTCAAGGTTGCCTAAACGCATTAAAGGAGGAACTTGGTAGACACAATATTTATTCCTCTCAATACACATACGCCCAAAGCGTTTTATATAGACCGACTCATTCTTTTCAACAGGAAGAGGTACTATATCAGAACACCCAAGGTCACCAGTTAAAGGTTGCGGACTTCCTTGCTGTGTCGAAGTATGCTGTGAGTGTCGCTGAGGCAATAGATCCCAGCAATGAGGAGTATGCAAAAGCTAGTGCTGCAATTACAGTTTTTCAAGGCATTGATGCAATACTCAACAATAGCCCCGAAGATAAGCCTATCAACAAAATGCTACACTTAGCTACTAGTTTTATATCATCAGTCGTAAAATCATCTATTAAGGATGATAAGGCTAAGCGCGATGTTACCATAACTGCAATAATGGTTGATTTGGCAATAGATTTCTTTTGCAAAAAGTAAAAACAAACAATATGGATAAACCCAAAAATCGCATAAAAGAGGTGCTCGAAGAGCGCGGAATAAAACAAACTTGGCTTGCTGAGCGACTTGGAAAGAGTTTCTGCATAGTGAACTCATATGTATGTAACCGCCGCCAACCAAGTTTAGATGTTCTATTTGAGATTGCAAAAATATTGAATGTAAATCCCAAAGAACTTATAGAAGATAATAATGAATAATATATACGAACTGGCCAAGGAATTTTACGATTTAGTAGAGAAATCACGAAGAGGCATCAATGTCGACGATGTGATGATTGAGTGCATAATGCAAACGATCAAAGACGGGCATGATCAAAGTATAGATTGTGATATGTTTTTAGATGATGCCCAAAAGCATCGCCGTAAATCATTATACGCAGATGCTGTTAGAGAAATGAAAAAGTATTGCAAACAAGCCATCGAGGATAACAAAGAAGTTCGACTCAAGATTGCAGAGCATACATAAATTATAGGTGGAGGCTAAAACATGGCAAAAAGAAATATTATAAGGGTGTTTGAAGGCTTTGCTGTTGTACATATACTAACTTTACAATGTATTTACTATGGATAGAAGAGCCTGGTCAGATGAGGAGATGATATTATCATTGGATCTCTATTATAAACTTCCCTTCGGGCGATTAAATCAACATACTCCTGAGGTGAGAGAATTGGCTGCATTGATAGGGCGCACTCCTAGTTCAGTTGCATTACGTCTCGTGAATTATGCGGCCTGTGATCCATATATAGTTAATAGAGGTAGAAAGGGAATGGTTTCAGGAATTGGCAAGTGCAAACCATTCTGGGATCATTATGTCGACAATACGGAAGAGTTGTTTTTGCAGGCAGAGAACATTAGAGCCTCAATGCTGGCAAAACCTGTTGAAGAAATTCTAAAACTTAATTACTCGGATTTTATCGGCAAAGAGAAGGAGGCTGTCATTAAGCAAAGAATCAATCAAAATGCTTTCAGGGCGGTTATCTTGGCTAATTACAATGAACAGTGTGCAATCTCTGGCATATGCATTCCTCAGTTACTAATCGCAAGTCATATTGTACCTTGGTCGGATGATGTAAATAATCGCCTTAACCCCACTAACGGTATTTGTTTATCGCCGCTATATGATAAAGCATTTGATAAAGGATATATAGGTATTCGACCTGATGATTACACCGTAATAATCTCCAAGGAGTTAAAGAGTTATAAAAACAGGGATTTCTATCCGGATTATTTTGCTTCAATTGAGGATACTCCTATTATGTTGCCCAATAAGCATAATCCGAACCCCGCTTTTTTAATCTATCACATAGATAATATTTTTGCGACACATAACTAATGAACAAGTCGTTATTAATAAGAAACTTTGTATTTAAATCACTATAATGGAACAAATAACAACATATGACAAAATAGTACAATGGGCATTAAATAATCCTATAATATCCATCATCGTAGTAATATGTACCATTCTAATTGCAATACCACAGGTGAGAGATGGAATTGTACTTATAATTAGACTGTTTTGGCCTAAAAATAATCAAAAAGAGTTTGTTATTGAATATGCGGATGAAATAATAACCTTCGAAGAGAAATTGATAAGCCAAAACTTTGATATAATTAAAATCAATGTAACAACACATGTGCTTGGTGTACGAGCCGAACGAGAATGGTTGAATAAGAAATATCCTGGATACGAAAATAATATGCAGATATTAACTCATATTGAAACCAAACAGGGAACGAGAACATTTGATATACTTCCCATAAGGAATGGCAATATTAAGAAAGATATTTATTTTGATATTACTGATTTTTTTGATGGTGCTTCGGTGCCAAATCATAAAAATGTTAGTGAATATGCAGAAGCAAAAATAAATCAAATATATCAGTAATACTAAATATCTGTTGATTATTCAAATGGATAATGCAACAACCTTAGAATCTAATTTAGTTTCAATAGGTTAAGCAGCGAGCTGGAGGCATGAACCTTGAAAAGCTAGTGCGAACACATTTTTATTCATTTGCTGGAAGAATGTATCAAAGTCCCGATAACGACACCATTTGGGTCGCTTTGGAGAAAGAGCGAGTTGTGGGCGCGGAGAATGATAGAGAGTATCCAAGTATTGATATTCTTGCAAAAGATGCAATAATCAGTCAACCATTAGAAATTTGCGAGCGAGTTTCTGAATATGGTTGTATTGAGAAGTATTTTAGCAAACCGAATTGGAGTGTTAATTATGCTGATATCATACAAATGTGCAAGCCACAGCAATTGGGGCTTGTTGCAGATGTGGAAGTGAAGTACAATGAATAAGGTTACTCTAAATTATTATAATTACAGACAATAATAAATTCAACAAACATATGGAAACAGCAAGCATTGTAGCCATCAAGAATTTACTTCTTCAAGTGCAAGAAAATTTAGATACATATCAGCAATATCACAAAGATAATAATACTGATATGGATGCTTGCTCTTATGGCTCAGAGCAAGAGTATTGCATTAAAAGTCTAATCGCGGGCGTAAAGAATATTTTAACTGATTTAGGTTATTTGACCAGATCTCATAATCTGTTTTTAAAATTATCTACATACGCAAATCGTAATGATATTAAAAGTCATCTAACAAATATTAATACATACCTAAAGAATAGGAATACTGCAAATATTGTTTCTGAATTAGATTGGCTAAAAAGTAATCTTCGAACATATTGTTTACGACTTGATCGAGATAGATATCTCGATTTTAATACTGAGATTGATGAATTACGTCGCAAAGCAATTTTGTTGGAGGACGAGATTAAAAAGACTCAACAAAGATTAAGTGAAGTTGGATCTACTTATTCGGAAATACAATCCAAACAAGAAGAATATAACACTATTATCTCTGAATTAACTTCAACAAAAGACTCTTTTATTGAGGAACTCAATGTGTTTACTACTGAATTTGGTGAGTATAAGGAACTAACAAAGAAAGCAAAAAATAACGAAACTGAGATTGCCACAAGCCTAGAGTCCGCTAATAAGAATTTGGTAAAATTTAATGAATTTATAACTAGAATTGACGAGCGAGAGCAAACTTTGGCAAAACAGGCTGTATCTACAACAACATATGAGTCTAAATTAAATGAATATACACTAGAGCATATTACCAAATTAGAAGAGGCAAAACAACTTATTGGAGAGGCAAAAACTGCATTACACTATAAAAATGCAGAGGGACTAAGTGCGGCTTTTAGTCACCAACTGGACACTGCAAGCAATAAACATGCTAGATTATGGTGGCTAGGAGGAGCTATAATCTTTATTCAGGCTACTTTGTCCATAGGAATATGGATAGTTACAGGTTGGGGGCTTAATGAAAGTGTAGATCAAAACCAAATGATTTTAAATCTAGTTGGTAGACTAAGTATGATCCCATTTACCATAGCTGGAGCAATATTTTGTGCAAACCAGTATACAAAACAGAAAAACATCATTGAGGATTATGCATATAAAACAACAATTGCTAAATCAATAATTGCATTCTCAGAAGAATTGAGAAGTAAAGACCCAGAAAGGTACGCTGAGTATATATCCACTATCTTGAGGGAGATTCATCAAGACCCATTGAGAAAGAGAGGAAAGGATAAAGAAGACTTTACACTTAATAAAGACTCTGCAGGATTGATAGAAAAAGTTATAACTTTACTACAATCCGCAATAAACAAATAATGCAAATTATAAACTATATTATAACGAAACGAATATGGCTGAAACAAGAAATCTAGTCCGAATTTTCGTAGCATCTCCATCTGATGTCCAAAGTGAACGAGCATTAGCTGAAGAAGTTGTAAAAGAATTAAACACCACCATAGGTGATACATATGGAATACGATTAGAAACCAAAAAGTGGGAGAAAGACACTTATCCTGCAATAGGGGAATACTCACAAGATATCATTAATAAACAAATTGGAGAGTATGACATCTTTGTTGGCATAATGAAACATAAATTTGGTACTCCTACACAAGCTGCGGAATCAGGAACTGAAGAAGAGTTTAATCGAGCATATGATAATTTCAAAAATGATGGTAGTTGTAAAAACTTAATGCTCTTTTTTAGCAAAGAAAGTTTACCTCAGAATAGTGATTTTGATCAATTCAAGAAGGTTTTAGACTTTAAGACTAAAATCGGGAAAAAAGGCATTTACTACAAAGAATACGAAGATAGCAGCAGATTTGAATCCACTCTAAGAATATCTCTAAATAAGTGTCTGACAGATTTGTTTAGACGACATATAGAAAAAGCGGAGATAGTGGAAGAACAATATACTTCAACATTATTATCAGAAGAGTTTAATATTTACCTAAATTCTTCTGGAAATCTATTTACGCATCCATCAGGGTTAGACATAACATTAGATGATATATACGTACCTTTGAACTTAAGAATTATTGATAGTGAGTCTAAAACAGACAAACGAACCAATATTGAGATACTTACAAGTGCTATAGAAGGGAGTGGTATTCTTTATAACATTGTAGGTGGAGAATCATCTGGTAAAACATCACTATGTAAATATATTTTCAAAAGATATTATAACCAAGAATTATACCCTATTCTAATCAATGGATCTGATATAAATGCCAATATTAGAAAGGACAATATAATTAGAATTATTAATGAGAAGATTGGCGAGCAATATAAGCAAATAGCCAAAGCTACGACTCTTGATAAATCTAAAAATGATTCGTTTATACTGATCATTGATGATTTCCAGAAATCCGCAAAGGGAAATGATAAATATTGGAAATTATTGGTATCAAATCTTGAGACCCTGTTTACTAATATAGTTATTGTGGGAGATATGTTATCCCCCAGCAATGAGTTGTCGGCAAATCCGCCTTTTGTAAATTTTACCAAATTCAGCATTCTTGAATTTGGTGCGGATTTTAGAAGTAAGCTCATTGAAAAATGGTATTCTATTGGGCTGGACACTTCACTAGAGTCTAGAAATGAGATGCGTAAAAAAGTTGATGATGCAAGTAAGTATATTAAAACTATATTAGGTAAGAATTTCATTCCTTCATACCCAGTATACATATTGGGTATTTTACAATCATTAGAAGGAGCGAAGTCGGGTAGTGAAAATTATTCTTTACATGGTTTCTACTATGAACATTTGATTAATGATGCACTATTTCAAGCCGTTGAAAACCCCAAAAATATTGGATTTTATCGCAAGTTTTTAACTGTACTATGTTATAGTTTTTTTCATGAAAATAGAAAAAGAATTTCAATTGATGAATTTGACTATTTTTACGAAACCTATTGCAATGAACACGATGTTAGGAATATAGGAAAAAAAGAGGTTAAAACGACTTTAAAAAAATCCAAACTATTACATTTTAATTCAGAAGTAACATTAGGACACAAGTATGTCTATTACTTTTTTGTTGCTAAGTATATAGCAGAAAATATTGATAAGGTCGAAATTATTGATATAGTTAAGAAACTTTGTAAGCGAATTTTCAAAAATGAGTTTGCTAATATTATTATGTTCATTACTCACCTATCAAAGAGTCCGATGATCATACAAGAACTCGTCAATAATGCAAACGACATATTCAGTGAATTTGAGCCAAGTAAATTGGAATCTGAGATAGAGAATATCAATAAACTTATTCTAGAGATTCCAAATAAGGTTATTCGAGAAATCGATGTAGATAAAGAGAGAGATGATCAACTCAGATTAGAAACAGAATTGGAAGAGAAGCAAAAAGAATTTGATGAAGACAACACGAACTATACATCGTTTTCTTTGGACGATGATGTCACAAATATAGACTTATTAGCAAAAATGAACTTAGCCCTAAAATCAATTGACCTTTTAGGTCAATTAGGTATTAAGTATTGGGGCGAATTAGAATCTGCAGATAAACTTAATATTGTTAGTGCAGCTTATAATTTAGGTCTACGAATACTAAGTTTAAATCTTAAGCTATTATGGGACAATAAGGAGGACATAACAGAGCATATTAAGAAAATAGTAATAGATAAATATATAAAGGACAAATGTGATGAATGGGACCCTACACTAAATAAGGAAAAGATTGTCGCATCAGCTAGGAATTTTATTATTAGTTGGTCATATCTGTTGTCTATTGCTATTATCAGACGAGTATCATTTTCTGTTGGAGATGAGAATCTAAAACCTACTTTTAGTAAGGTTTTAGATGCGAACCCTTATAATTCTTATAAGTTGATTAATGCATCCATCGAATTAAATTATCCTGGTATACCATATAATTTGATTAAACAATATAGTGAAGATATGTCAGACAATAAAATGTGTCACACGATATTGCGAGACCTTGTCGTGCACCACATGTATCGTTTTGATATTGACCATACAACTAGATCCCAAATTACTAATTTGAATCTTGGTTTGTCTATGGAAACACAACGATACATTCAAAGCTCATCTCAAATTAAACGATAAATATTGTATGTCAAAAATATCCATCAGATTCTATAATGACTATGAGGTGCTAGCTGTTTGGGAATAAAACGGATTAATATAATTAACATTGCAATATGATTGACTTTGATACATACATAAAAATGGGTGAGCCTGGTGGTAAAGAGAGAGCCGAGGCGTGGAAAACTGCGATTGGTTTGCAGGCTGTGGATGGACTCAAGACTTCTGAGTACCTGAACGAAACTGCTGCAAAGCATATTGAGGGGGATATTACCATTGAACAAGTAAAGGAACTCATCGATACTTATTATCAATCAAAGACTGCAAGAACTCCAGAAGATGATGAAAAAGAGGAGGCAGATAAGGCTGCTGCAAACATTACCAAAATTATAAATGAGCCATCGTTCACATTCTCCCTTCATGGATTGACATCTATTCACAAAAGAATTTTTACAGGGATATTCAAACATGCCGGTATCTTGCGTGACTACGAAATATCTAAGAAAGAATGGGTATTGGATGGAGCATCTGTTTCATATGGATTTGCCTTTGAGCTCAAAGGTGCTTTGTCACACGACATTCAGAGAGAGCGAGATTTCAAGTATACAGGTATGGATATGTCAGAAATTGTTAAGCATATAGCTCAATTTACTTCAGATATCTGGCAAATTCATCCATTCTGTGAAGGTAATACAAGAACAATAGCAGTATTTATCATCAAGTATCTACGCTCACTTGGGTTCGACGTGAATAATACCACTTTTGAGAAGAATTCATGGTACTTCCGCAATGCTCTTGTGCGTGCCAATTACCAGAATCTTCAGAAAGGGATATATAAGGAAACTATTCATCTTGAACACTTTTTCCGCAACCTTTTGATGGGCGAAGAAAATGTTCTTATGAACAGGCATCTTCATGTCAAGGCAAAAGTATTACTTGATGGGGCTACCCAAGCAAGTACCCCAACAAGCACCCCAACAAGTGTCATCCCAGAGAGCGAAAATGTTAAGCGTTTAATTAGTGCTATTGCGGAGAAACAGCTATCGGTAAAGGAAATGATGGCTGCCGTAGGATTAAAGGATAGACCCAATTTTATCGAATATTCTCTTTCTCCTGCTATGCAGGAAGGATATGTTCGTATGCTATATCCTGATGCTCCGCGTCACCCCCGCCAAAAGTATTTATTAACTGTTAAGGGGTTAGCTGCATATAAGGAACTTTCGAAATAGCATACCACTCCAATAGTTTAACATTAAATTGTCTTTAATATATGCTCCACTATGATAGCAGGAAACCATCATATGTGGAGCATATTTATTAGTAAATGTACTTATCTAAGTTCTCGCGAATCTTTCTTTCAAATGGAGATTTACTATCGAGTCGTATTTCGTTCTTAATAGTTCCAATACCATAAAAACGAATTATCTCCAATATCTGCTCCTCATTACCTCGCTCGAAAATACGGTTTATAACATAACCACGATGCGCTGTAAAGTCAATATTCTCTATTACTGTATCCCAAAATATCGCGCCACGAAATTTTGTTAAATCTGGCTGATTGCTCATAATATCTTATTCTTTATTTCTTAAATAAACACTTCTATATCTCAATAAATTTACCTCCATCAAAGCCTCCAAGATGCTCTTCGTAGGAAACATAGCCAAGCTGATTGCAGACGAGGCGTGTATTGCCGATGGTTGCCTCCTCATTAGCATGTGGGTGTCCGAAAATCCACGCATCTATACGGCTATCAGCAATGAAGTCACCCAGTTCAGTTGCAAATGCACTATTAAGTAGCCTGCCTTTATTCTGTGGAGCCACAACTGCTAACGATGGCAGATGCGTATTGTATCTTCATATAACTTATCTCCTCTTAACATTTTGTGTAAACCAATTCATAATCATCAGCATTAGACTTGTTATCTAATATGCCCTTTGCAAAATAGAACTTGTTATACAGATATTGCTTGTTTTCAAGATCTTCTTCCAAAAAGCCAATGCTTTCATTGTATTCATCAATATCCTTACTAATCTTATCGTAGAGTTCTACATTAGCCTTGAGTATGCGAGTTTCCAACTTAGCAATAGTTGCCTTGTACCATGCAATGCTCTTCTTGTAATCCTCGATTTCCTCATTATAGAACTCTAACACCTCATCTAGCAACTCTGTGGTCAAGTTTTTTGGTGAAGGGCTCCAATGGAGTATATTCAAATGGCGACTTGGAGTAGTAGAAAGATAAAACAGTTCGCAGCCTAATGACCTATCAACATTCTTGTTATGTTCCTTTATCTCATTCCTTATTTGATTCAACTCGTCTTCAGAAAGATTTTGAATTTCCTCCCAAGATGGTTGTTCTCTGTAATCCAATAAAGGAGTTGCCTTACTCCTCAAATAAACAGTGGTATATTCACTCATAATAGTTCTTCTTTAGTACGCATCGCTGCGTAGTTAATAATTGATTCGTTGATTGCCATTGGACGGAATAGACGGAGAGGAAGATCGTCACCAATGGGCATAAACAAAAATCGTTGAAAAGTTTGGTAGGGTCTTTCCAACGATTTGTTATTTATTTTGCTAACGAGGATATTTGCATCTATAATATCCTTGTCAGCGTATGTTTCTGTTGGATAGTTTTCCCTATGTTATCGAATGACACAATGCTTGAAATAGTAGCACACAGCACACCATCAAAGCGTTTTGAGCCTCAACACATATTTGTTGCTGTTGTGTTCATTCTATTTTGCTGCATTTCGTTTTTATTGTTTCTAAATCGGGTACAAAGATCGTGATTTTTATCTAAACCTCTTCTATTCCAGGATAGATATTTTTGAATATAATGTATTGAGTATAAGGTTATATACTATGTATATAAGATATATATTATCTGTAAAGAATAACATTAAAGTATACAAAAAAATAAGGCAATAATATAGCAATTGACCCAAAATAGTGATTGTCATTGGCATATCATAGTCGTTATACAACATAATCCACATTGAAGATAGTCAGCAAAACTCCTGAAACATCCATAGAAGCTGGAAGGTCTATAAAAATGATGTCATACTCTCCAGTTTCAGCAAACTCTCCTGCTTGTAACACGGGCATCTTCGGGTCTTACCCTTTTGATTGAATAAATCTTACAACCTCGAAGTCTTTACTCTTCAAGAACCGTCATATACCTTTTGTTTTTCTCTACCATCCATCAAGCCTTGCACAGGGCTTTCCCACTGAACGGAATACACCAGTGCGCCATCTTCATTAGAGACCTCAAAGTTTTCTCCGCGAACCAAACCAGCAGGAATAGGGCTTCCACAGCTCACCTTTAATCCTCTCTGTGCCATACACAGGGTCTTTAAACTCAGCTGCACTTATGTGCTGCAAGAGCAAGCGCAACATTCCGGAGATTTTTTGTACGTTTTTCGGCAAGGTTTCATTATCTTCGCTTCCAAAACGCACAAAAGTTGAATTTTATGTCTGCATCGCACACATCCCTGAAAAGCGTGAAGGATGACTTGCGCTATCTGCGCCTCCTGGCACGCGATTTTCCCACCATCTCACGCGTAACGACGGAAATCATTAACCTGGAGGCTATCCGCCATCTGCCCAAACCCACGGAGCACTTCATGGCTGACTTGCACGGAGAGCACGAGGCGTTTCTGCATGTGCTGCGCAACGCCTCAGGTAACATCAAACGAAAGGTGAACGAACTTTTTGCGGGGACGCTCACAGCGCACGATAAAAAGGAGCTATGCACACTGATCTATTATCCGGAGCAGAAGTTGGAACTCGTGAAGCAATCGAACACGCACCTCACGGACTATTACGAAACTACGCTCGGCAGGCTCATCACCGTGTGCCGTAGCGTATCGTCAAAATACACTCGCTCCAAGGTGCGAAAAAGCCTGCCCGAAGAATTTGCTTACATCATTGAAGAGTTGCTGCACGAAACGACCGACGACCGCAACAAGCAGGATTATCTCAACGCCATTGTGCAAAGTGTTATCCTCACACGCCAAGCCGACAACTTCATCGCTGCCATGTGTCATCTCATTCAGCGCCTCTCCATTGACCGCCTGCACATCTTAGGCGACATCTACGACCGAGGCCCCGGCGCACACCTCATCATGGACACGCTGTGCGATTATCACCACCTCGACATCGAATGGGGCAATCACGATGTGCTGTGGATGGGTGCTGCTGCCGGCAACTTGTGTTGCATTGCCGGCGTGCTGCGCTTATCGCTGAGATATGCCAATACTCGGACGCTTGAAGAGGGTTATGGCATCAACATGGTACCCCTGGCGCGATTTGCCATGGAGACCTATGCCGATGACCCGTGTGAGATATTCGTGCCTAAAGTGGAACAGTTCGGCACGGAGCTGGGAGAAAAGGATTTGCGCCTCATTGCACAGATGCACAAAGCCATCACTGTGATACAATTCAAGTTGGAGGCACAAATGTATGAGACTCACCCCGAATGGTGCATGACGGATCGATGCTTGGTGAAACACATCAATCCTGAAGCAGGCACGGTGAACATAGAAGGAAAGGATTACGAGCTGCGCGACAAGCATTTACCCACGCTAAACGCTTCACATCCTGAAGTGCTCACACCGGAGGAAAACGAACTAATGGAGCGTCTTCGCCGTTCGTTCATGATTTCCGAACGCCTGCAGCGCCACGTGACCTGCCTGCTGTCGCGCGGCGGCATGTTCTCTGTATTCAATTCCAATCTGCTTTTCCACGCTTCCGTGCCACTGAACGAGGATGGCTCGCTGCGAGAAGTGCAAATTTGCGGCACGACTGTAAAAGGGCGCGAACTGATGATGCGTGTGGAACAAATGGTGCGCACAGCCTTCGACGACGCAGCCGAGGAGGGGGAACAGGGATATGCCCGAGATTATTTCTGGTATCTCTGGTGCGGCAAGGACTCTCCGCTTTTCGACAAGGGAAAAATGGCCACCTTCGAACGCTATCTCATTGCCGACAAACACACACACATGGAAGAAAAGGGATGGTATTACAAGTTGCGCGACAATGCCTCTATCTGCGATGCCATTCTCGATGATTTTGAAGTCAAGGGAAAGCATCGCCACATCATTAACGGACACGTGCCCGTGAGAGCCGGCAAGGGCGAGAACCCCATCAAAGCCGACGGGCGACTCATGGTGATTGACGGTGGTTTCGCCAAGGCTTATCACGACACCACGGGCATTGCCGGCTACACACTTGTATATCACAGCCGAGGGTTTCAGCTTGTGCAACACGAGCCTTTCCACTCCACCGAAGAGGCAATACGCCAAGGTACCGACATCCGCAGCACCACGCAGATTGTTGAGATGACCGGACGACGCGAAATGGTAAGTGACACGGATGTGGGTGAGAAGATACGCATACAAATCAACGATCTGCAAAAACTCTTCAAGGCCTATCGCAAAGGATTGATCAAAGAGAGTTGATAAACCCACGAGCAGTCTTACGACACAAGTTTTTTTCAAATAAACTTCTCAAAACATGAAAACTCTGAAAGAATTATATCGCATCGGCTCCGGCCCCAGCAGCAGTCACACCATGGGGCCGCGCGCTGCCGCTGAAAAATATCTTGAAAGACACCCCGCAGCCCTCCGCTTCCGCGTAACCCTCTACGGAAGTCTGGCTGCCACCGGCAAGGGGCACCTCACCGATTGGGCCATTACAAACGTGCTAGGCAAAGAGCGCACGGAGATTGTTTGGTGTCCCGAAATTGTCCCCGCATTCCATCCGAACGGCATGAAGTTCGAAGCCGTCGATGCCGAGGGCCGATGCCATGATGCATGGACCGTATATAGCGTGGGAGGCGGCGCACTGGCGGAAGAGGGCAAACACACGTTGCAAAGCCCCGACATCTACGAACTCGACCACCTGCTTGACATCAAACAATGGTGCGAAGAGCGAGGTAAGAGCTATTGGGAATACGTGCAACATTGTGAAGAAAACGACATTTGGGACTATCTTGAAGAAGTGTGGAATGTGATGTGCCAAGCCGTGGAACGTGGCATCGAGCACGAAGGTGTGCTGCCCGGCGGACTCAATCTGCGTAGAAAAGCACCACAATACTTCATCAAAGCCGTGGGCTACGGCCCTAACCTGCAAAGCAGAGGCTTGGTGTTTTCGTATGCCTTGGCCGTGAGTGAAGAGAATGCTTCGGGAGGGCGTATCGTCACAGCCCCCACGTGCGGTGCCAGCGGCGTGTTACCGGCAGTGCTGTATCATTTGCACAAAACGCGACGCTTCCCCTTGAAGCGCATGCTGCATGCGTTGGCCACAGCCGGACTCGTTGGAAACATTGCCAAGGCACGTGCCAGCATCAGCGGAGCAGAAGCCGGATGTCAAGCCGAAGTGGGTGTGGCATGTGCCATGGCTGCAGCAGCAGCCAACTATCTGTTTGGAGGAAGCCTCGCTGCTACTGAATATGCTGCAGAGATGGGGCTTGAACACCATCTCGGCATGACTTGCGATCCCGTTTGCGGACTTGTGCAAATTCCCTGCATCGAGCGCAACGCTCACGCGGCGGCTCGCGCCCTTGATGCAAACATCTATGCCACTTACGCAGAAGGCATTCACCGCATTTCCTACGACAAAGCTGTTGAGGTGATGAAGCAAACAGGACACGATCTCCCCTCACTCTATCGCGAAACAAGCGAAGGAGGCCTTGCAAAAGAATTTGGAAAGCACACACACTGACACTTAGGACATCCTTACCGAAACTCCTAAGACGTTTACTGCCAAGATAAGCAAAGACAGAAGAAGAGCCCCGAAGTTTCACAAGCAAACTTCGGGGCTCACTTTCTATCTAATGTATCCGATATATTTGGGAAAACTCAGATTTTTGCGCTACACCAACAAGAAAAACACCAAAAGACCTATCAGCCATGCCAATAGTACTTTGCCTGTGAAATGACGTACATACCACTTCAGACTTACTTCCTCCATGCGCATCAAAGCACAACCGGCGAGTGTGCCCACGGGAAGCAATGTTCCACCCAAAGCTGAAGTGTAACTGAGAAGCGGCCAAAAAGCACCGTCGGGCAGGAATGCTCTTCCCAACTCAGCCGAAGCCGGCAATGAAGCATCCGAAAAAAGTGCAACCCCCGACAGAACTACCGACAAATTGCCGACAAGAGATGACAAAGCACCCAACATAATTCCGTGTCCATACAGATGATCCGTGCAAGCTGCCGTATAACCCAACAACTTGGTCAGCAAACCTGTTTCGGCCACAGCTCCGAAAGCAAACGTCAAACCAATATAAAACAAAATGTGCTGCATGTTGGCATACTGCAAAGCCATCGGTTGGCGTTTGCGCACCATGCGGTCACTGCCCAAGAGCGACCGGTTGCAGAGTTCGTCCACAATCCACAAGAACGAAAGCACACACAGCACCCCCACAAACGGAGGCAGATGAGTGATACGATGAAAAGTGGGAATGAACCACAAACCACCGATACCCACAATGAGCATCAGCAGACGCTGCCAACGTGTCAGGATGGTGTCATCACCACGATAAGGCGGCGCAGTCTGCACCACATCCAAACGGCGAGGCAGTTCGCGCATCACGAGCAACAACACCACCACAAGTGCCACAAGTGACGGAAGCACCAACATTCCGGCATAGCACGTAGGAGTTACGAGTCCCTCCATCCAAAGCGTCAAACTGCTCACGTCACCTATCACCGTGAAAGCACCGCCACAATTGGCTGCCAGCACTATCACGGCTCCATATATCATTCGCAACCGTGCATCAGCCACCATGGTGTGCATCACTGCTAGCATCATGCAAACGGTGATGAGATTGTCCAAATTGGCAGAAAGAAGAAACGTAAATCCCGCCAACCACCACAAATAGCGACGCGGATTGCGCGTACGCAACCATTCGGGAAGAAAATCAAAGCAACCATTACCGGTAAGCACATCCAGCGTAGTCATTGTTCCAAACAAGAAAAGCGCCACTTCAGCAGCACGCGCCATATATTTAAGGAACAAGGAATTGGCAATAAAGTCTTTCACCAAAACTCCACTCTCGGCTCTGCCATCCAGGAAAGCAGAAAAACTGTTCGAATGTTCGGCTGCCAACAAATGACTTCCGTCGATGATATATAGCAACCAACAGAGCACACCCACAAACATGGCAACAGCCGACTTGTTCATGCGATTCACATTTTCAGTAGCAATGAAGAAAATCCCCAACACCACAATCAACGCAATAACGATTGACATCCGTTTCTCTTTATTATATTTATAAATGTGTTAAACAAAACAAGCGAAACACGGAGAGCGAGTGTTACTCGTTCAAACCGGTGTCTCGCCTCATTGTGTGTTATCTTCACTTTGTTGGAGCGGCAAACGGGACTCGAACCCGCGACTTTCGGCTTGGGAAGCCGACGCTCTACCAACTGAGCTACTGCCGCAGCATCTCTGCAAGTATTGCATTCTTATTTGCACTACTTTCCGATTAATTGTAAAAACTCTGCACGTGTTTTGGCCTGCTGAAAAGCACCTGTAAAATCGCTTGTCGTGGTAACTGAGTCGTCCTTCTCAACACCTCGCATCTGCATACACATGTGTTGAGCCTCCACCACCACCATTACACCGAGCGGATTGAGAGCTTGCTCAATGCATTCCTTGATTTGCAAAGTCATGCGCTCTTGCACTTGAAGGCGGTGTGAAAATATATCAACCACTCTGGCAATTTTCGAAAGCCCTGTGATATATCCGTTGGGGATATAAGCCACATGCACCTTGCCATAGAAAGGCAGCATGTGGTGTTCACAAAGTGAATAGAACTTTATGTCTTTCACAATCACCATTTGGTTGTATGGTTCACTGAACTTGGCAGAATTAAGCACGGCCACCGGGTCCATGTCATAACCACGCGTAAGTGTCAGCATGGCTTTGGCCACTCGCTCAGGCGTTTTCAGCAATCCCTCGCGCTCCACATCTTCGTTCAAGAGTGAAAGAATTTCTTTGCAATGGGCAGCCAGCTTTTCAATCTTCGTTGCATCCATGACGCTATGTGTTATCGAATATTCTTCAATCATCAGTCGGGAACCGACACTTCGCTTCGGATAATTCGCACCTCATTCGACAATCCGGACGACATGCAACGGCGCATATAGTTCTCCGCATCTTCTCTTTTGCGAAAATCTCCAATCAAACAAACCCATCGCGAGTTGCGCAACTGCACATAGGCCGAAAGTTCTGCAAACGTGGCTTTCGCCTTTCGTTGCATCTTCTCAGCACCCAAACGTCCCTCACGGGTGTTGTTACCCGTAAACACCAATACCCGATATCCCTGCTCCTTGTGTCGAGTGCGCGTACCCACAGTTCCGGCAGTGCGTGAATTTCGTGACTTACCATGCCCCGAATTTACGCCACGCCCTCCGGCTGCCACATTGATGTTGGCATATTTTCCTGTGTTATTCACCAAATCGTGCAGCACTGAGTCCTGAACTATCACCACACGGCCACTGCCCGTGGTCGAGTCTGTGAGATGCTCCGTATAGGTGCTCTGAGCTTTGGCACTGCTCACCGCAAGCATGCATATCAAGAGAATAAAGAATGGCTTTCGCATGTCGAAATTTGAGTGTGGAGTTTATGAAAAAAGGAAAAGCCAATGCCTCGCGGCACGAGGCATTGGCCATGAGTAGGCTTACTTCCAAGCGTCGATGATGCCCTTGAAGTCTGCAACCTTGAGGGCTGCACCACCAATGAGACCACCATCCACATTTTCCTTAGAGAAGATTTCCTTAGCGTTGCTGGGTTTGCAGCTTCCGCCGTAAAGGATAGAAATGTTTTCGGCTGCTTCAGCACCAAACTTCTCAGCAATGACACCACGAATGAAAGCGTGCATCTCTTCAGCTTGTTCGGCTGTGGCAGTTTTGCCGGTACCGATTGCCCAAACGGGTTCGTAAGCCAAGATGATGTTTGAGAGTTCTTCAACGCTCAAGTCGAACAGAGAACCTTCGATCTGTGCTTTCACAACTTCGTTTTGCTTGCCGCTTTCGCGCTCTTCCAGCACCTCACCGATGCAGAAAATCACTTTCAAACCATTAGCAAGTGCCAAGTTGGTTTTTTCCTTCAGAATTTCTTCTGTTTCGCCATAGTAAGAACGACGTTCACTGTGTCCAAGGATTACATACTGAGCACCGGTGGATTTCACCATAGCTGCGCTCACTTCTCCGGTGTAAGCACCAGACACCTTATCGGCACAGTTTTCAGCTCCGAGGCCAATCAGACCTTCGGTAAGCTCACCGGCCACACTGGCAAGGTGGATAAAGGGAGTGCAAATCACCACGTCGCAATTGGGCTTGTCGGCAGTGAGAGCTGCATTGAGTTCCTTGGCAAGAGCCACACCTTCTTGCAGGTTCAGGTTCATTTTCCAGTTTCCTGCTACAATTTTCTTTCTCATTTTCTTTTGATTTAAATGTTTCTTAATGGTATATCGTTTGTAATACTTGCTTCCCACCCAAAGGGCATCGAACAGAAGGACAAAGAGCAGCGGTCCCACATAGAGCAACAGCAAACGCAGGCTTGGCGAAAGTCCTCCTTCTGACATTTGTTCACGCTCCAATCGTTCAATCCCTCCCGTTTCTATATCTTCGGGCAAAGCATTGTGGCTCCACTTTCCCACGATGCGTCCTTCGTGTAGGAGCATCAATCCCGGGGTGGCACGCACCATGGCTTTGATGGTTTCGTCCGAACTGCACAGAAAGGAATAAGCAGCTCCTGTGCGGTCTTTCCAATTCTCCACGGCCTCTTCTCCCGATGCAGTCAAGCCATAAAATGCGTGGCCGGCATCTCGGCAGAAGTCATAAATATCATTGATGCGATCGGTGTTCCCGTCGTCAGCGGTCTCTGCATGCGGAAGCGTGAGCAGAAAGGTGTATCCGCTATCCGAAAGTACCTGTTCCGTAAGGTCTTCGGCTTGTCCGAAAGAAGAGAGACTGAAATCAACCACATCCGGAGCTTTCAGCACTTCTGTGCGAGCATCTACAAACTGCCACGGTTCTTCTGGCAAAGCATCCTCACTAAATTCACGTTGCTCCCCATCCTTCTCATAGATAAAGAGAGTGTGCATTTCGCCCCGCATGGCTGTAGGCAAATGTGTACCGAGCCGATAAGGCGTGAAATCGATGGGCGGCAAATAATGGGCGGCATATATTCCCAACACCACAATGTAGCATATCGAATACACCGACACCACCCACTGATGGCGTTCCGAAATGAAACGACGGGGTGCCCATCGCCGATGTTGCAAAAACATGGCCAACAAGAGCAACACCACATTTTTGACCAATGTCTGTCCATGGCTCAGTTTCAGCGCCTCACCAAAGCAACCACAATCGGGCACCGGGTCAAAAGCATATATCCATGCCGTAACCGCAGTCATCAGCAACATGATGAGCAGCGTGCACTTCACTGTGAAGCGGCGACGAATGCCCAACAACAGATACACACCGAGCATAAATTCCACTGTGGCAAGCAGCACCGAAGCACCCAGCAGACACAGACTATCATCGGGAAGATTTCCTCCTACATAGCGCAGATAGGCATTCAGCTTCAATGCCATTCCACTGGGATCGGCTGCTTTCACAAATCCCGAAAAGAGAAACACAGCGGCCAACACCCAACGGGCCACCATGGCCGGCACCAAGGAGGTGTAAATGTGCTTATGCTTCAAGGGTAAGTTTGATTAAGCCGAACACGGCATAGTTGAGCATATCCATATAATTGGCGGTAATGCCTTCCGACACCAACGTATCGCCTTCCAGGTCCTCAATTTGCTTGGTGCGGAATATCTTCATCAGAATGAGGTCGGTATACGAGCCGACACGCATGCCACGCCAAGCCTCATCGTAGTCATGATTTTTCTTCAGCATCAATTCCAGCGATGCCGTGGCATGCTTGTCATAGAGTGCCAAAGCTTCGTCATCGTTCAAATCGCTACCTTCCGAAAATCCCAATTCGAGTTGCACCATTCCCATGATGCAATAGTTCACGATGGCCACAAACTCGGGAACAATTCCCTCGTCCACCATTGCGTGTCCTTTCACCTGAAGCGTTCGGATGCGATTGGCTTTGATATACAGCTGGTCGGTGATGGAAGCCGGACGCATGATGCGCCAAGCTGTACCATAATCATGCATTTTTTTAATAAACAGTTCACGACATGAGCGCATCACGCTCTCAAACTGTTCTTTCGTGTTCATTTCTACCATGTGTGTACCATAAAATTCCTTTCCGACGATGACACATGCAGCAGCACAAGAGCCTCACCTGCCGTTAACCTCACCATCAGTGCTCGGAATGCCGCAAAATTACGCATTTTTCCGCGACGCGCAAAAAGCACAGGCATATTTCGCGCAATGGGAGCACAGAAATCTGCAGTGCTTCCGGATTTTTCTGCAGTGCTTGTAGAAAATTCTGCAGTGCTTGTAGAATTTCCTACAATGCTTCCGGATTTTTCGCAAAAGCCGGCACAACAAATAACCATGCTTAAGACATCGTTTATCACCACAGTTTCGCATGATTACAGGCGCAACTAAAACTCGTTCAATACTCGAAAAAGATGCTCCGGTGCTTTGCAAGAAACAGAAATCCACCAAAGTATTCTCTGCTTGCTCGCTTCATATTTTTTAAATAATCCTTAATTTTGCAGCCGTTAACGAACAGATTTCGCGACAAATCACATTATTCATAAAATAATCATGAAGAAAATTTATCTCACACTTGCGCTTTTGGGCTGCACCGTTCTTAGCGCACAAGCCACCGAGGCCGACAGCACCATGGCGGTTTCCACTGCTGAGCCGACTGCCATGCCCACCTTAAAAGTCGACTCTGCAACTTCCACAACCAAGAGCACAGCTGCCAGTCGCTTTATGAAAGCCTTCAACCCGAGCATCAAATTCGGAGGTTACATCATGGGAAAATACTCATGGAACGACCGCGCCGGCCAGGAGAGCAATGGTGGTTTTGACTTGCGTTATCTGCGTTTGTATGCCAACGGCTACGCTTTCAAAGACTTCTATTACCGTTTCCAACTCGAAGTGAATGGTGCTCCGGGCGAGGACAAAGGTCCGCGCATCGTGGATGCATTCATCGAGTGGCAGAAATATGATTTCCTGCGTGTTAAGCTGGGACAGTTCAAGCGTCCCTACGGATTTGAAAACCCCTACAACCCCATTGATGTGGGATTTGGCAGCTACTCTCAGGCCACCTCAAAAATCACCGGCATGAGCGACCGTTGCGGAGAGCACAAGAGCGGAGGCCGCGACGTGGGTCTGCAACTTCAGGGTGATCTCTTCCGTTCGAAAAAGGACGGCCATCCTTGGTTGCACTATCAGGTAGGAGTTTTCAACGGCCAAGGCATCAACCACACTGACAAAGACAAATCCAAAGACATCATCGGCGGACTTTGGGTGTCGCCCATCAAGAATTTGAGCATCGGCGGATTTGGTTGGAACGGCACATACGTGAACGAAAAATACGATGCCAAGAAAGCGCAAAACACCTCCGAGCCCTATTATCAGCAGAAAAAGATTGACCGCAAGCGTTGGGGCGCCGGCTTGAAGTATGAAGACAAATGGACCGTGCGTGCCGAATATATGCACTCCGTGGGCGGTGTGGTTACCGACTACAGAAAACCCACCAAGAGCGATGCATGGTATGCAGCAGTGGGCGCACCGCTCTTCAAGAACTTTAAGCTCTATGGCAAATGGGACTGCTATCGCGATGCCAAGACTTGGAGTTCCATGAAAACGGATTGGGCACTTTCGGCCAACTACTATCTGAGCAAGAACTTCGTGTTCCAACTCAACTACATCTTTACGGACGACCGCGCCACCACAGGCGACAGATATTACAACACACTCGACGTTCAAGTAACGGCACGCTTCTAATTCCGAGGCGCATTTCTTGAAAACAAAAACGGCAGTCTTACTCATGAGACTGCCGTTTTTGTTTTTATGTAACACATCAACATTACACTGCTGTCTTTGTGGGAATTAAGAAACGGTGAAATAAAACTTTCAAGGTGATACCACACGATCGCCCAACACCTGTGCAAAACACTGGGCCACGTTGGCCAAATCGCGATAACGGTTCATCAGTTCCCGACAACGCACCTCGTTGGCTGCCACTTCGGGACGAGCCAATTCGCGCAGCAAGGAAGCCATTTCCTCACGCACCACAAAATGTTTATAGTCGTTCACTAGGCGTGGAGCCAACTCGGCCAAGCGTTCCTCATCCATCACCATTTTCTGCTGCTTGAAGTGATAACGGCTGAGTTGGTATTTATCCTCCGCCACTTCGGCTGCCAATCGGCTCAACTCGGGGTCGGGATGGCTGATGAAGTAGTTCTGCGTATGGAAATCGGGACGCGAAAATCCGGCAACGGCTTCTTCGAGCACCCGACGGTAGAGTGGAATGCGCAGTTGCAATCCATCGTTTTGCAATTCGTTTTGGACAAACTCCGCCACACTCATGTTTTCTTCGCCCTCGGCCAATTCGTTTTCGGCATACATCGGACGGTCGCCATAACGCACCACCAAACTCATCAGCAGCCTTTCCTCGCGCTCAGCCTTGGAATCGTTCAAGTTCTCGACTGAAGGCGTGCTCTGCACTTCGGCTACAGATTTTTCCTCCTCGGAAGTTGCCGGACGTTCGCCCTGCCGTTCTTTTCGCTGTCGGCGTATTTCGTCAAGGATGAGCGGTTCGCCCACATTCATCATGGCGGCACATTCTCTCACATACATTTGCCGAACAATGGCATCGGGAATGGCGGCAATGCTCTTCACGATGTCCTGCACCAAGGAAGCACGCTTCACAGGATCGTTGGCTGTATCGCGCATCAGCAAATCGGTCTTGAAACGTATGAAGTCCACTTGGTTTTTCTCAATGTATTCCTGAAAAGCCGCAGCATTGTGAGAGCGAGCGAAACTGTCGGGGTCCTCGCCGTCGGGCAAGAGCACCACTTTGATGTTCAGCCCTTCGGACAGCAGCATGTCGATGCCTCGAAGGCTGGCCTTGATGCCGGCACTGTCGCCATCGTAGAGCACGGTGATGTTGGGCGTGAAGCGATGCAGCAGGCGTATCTGGCCGGTGGTGAGCGAAGTTCCAGATGATGCCACCACATTCTCGATGCCGCTCTGATGCATGGAGATAACGTCGGTGTAACCTTCAACAAGGAAACAACGGTTTTGCTTCACTATGGCGTGCTTGGCAAAATAGATGCCATAGAGTTCGTTGCTCTTATGATAGATTTCGGATTCCGGAGAGTTGACATATTTTGCCACCTTCTTGTCGGTGGAAAGCGTGCGTCCGCCGAAAGCCACCACCTTTCCCGACACCGTGTGCACGGGAAAGATGACGCGGCCGTGGTATCGGTCGAGCAAGCGGCCGTCATCGGTGCGATAGCAAAGGCCGGTCTTTTCAAGATATTCGTCCTTGTATCCCTTCTCACGAGCGGCGCGAGCCAAAGCATCGCGGGTCGGCAACGAAAATCCCAACCCGAACTTGCGGATGATGTCGTCGCGGAAACCACGACTGCGGAAATAGGCCATACCCACCGCGATGCCGTCGACATGACCGTGCAAGGTTTCCGAGAAATACTTGCAAGCCCATTCGTTGAGCACAAACATACTTTCGCGCTCACTCTCGGCCTTGCGTTCGTCGTCGGAGAGTTCGCGTTCTTCCACCTCGATGCCATACTTTTTTCCCAACCACTTCAGCGCTTCTGGATAAGACATCTGTTCGTGTTCCATCACAAAGTGAACGGCACTGCCCCCCTTTCCGCAACTGAAACACTTGTAGAGCTGCTTCGAGGGCGAAACAACGAAACTCGGTGTCTTCTCGTCGTGAAACGGGCACAAGCCTTTGAAGTTCACACCTGCCTTGCGCAGTGTTACGAACTCCTTGACAACGTCCACAATGTCGGTGGCTGCGTTTATGCGGTCTATGGTCTGTCTGTCTATCATCGTGGGAGCAAAGTTAGTGCAAGGTGAGCGGAGTACAAAACGAAAACAAAGTTTTCAGCCTTTTATCCCAAACCACCTGACTTGCGCAATGCAAAATGAATGCAAGGTGCAAGAAAAACAAAAAGCAACAGAGTGAAAGAATAGAGGCTTTCATGAATAAGCAAAAGCCTACATAAAGATTTCCGAAGGCTTCTCATCAAAAGTGGCAGGCCTTGCCACAAAAGTGGCGAGCACTGCCACAAAAGTGGCAAGGCCTGCCACTTTTGCAGCAAGGCTTCAGAAAAATCAGTGAAAGGCCGGTGCGTTTTCAGCAATGTACGGACAATGCAGGAAAACCTAAGTGTTTACTCCCGAAACGCCAACAAAACCAACGGGATGGCTCACGCTATGCATGGGAAAGCTTGAACACAAAAGAAAAGAGCGCAAAGACTTTTTCTTTACGCTCTTGTGAAATTTCAATCATGGATTAACAAAGCATTAACAGCCACTCGGTGCATCAGCTGTAGCGTCGCGGATAGCGCAAAAAGATGGCAAGCAACGCTATGAAGCCCATCACCATGGGATAATATAAGTATGGAATAATCTCCATCGGACTGACCGAAGCCAAACCGGCGGCCATCAACATTTGCGCTCCATAGGGCAACAGTCCCTGCACACAGCAAGAAAACGTGTCGAGCAGGCTCGCACTCTTGCGTTTGTCAACCCCATATCGCTCGGCAATGTCGTTGGCCAGTTTTCCCACCGAAAGAATGGCTATGGTGTTGTTGGCCGTACACACATTGGTAATCGAAACAAGGGCGGCAATGCTGAGTTCGGCACCGCGCTTGCCGCGAATGCGCCGTGTGAGCATGCGCAACAGAAAAGTGATGCCGCCGTTGTAGCGAATGAGTTCGAGCAAACCACCGGCCAGAAGCGAAATCACTATCAGCTCGCCCATACCGCCGATACCCAAAGCCATTGATTGCATCCAGCCCATGAGGTCATAGCAACCCATGGCCATGCCCACCGCTCCGGTGAGCAGACATCCCATCATCAGCACCACCGTCACGTTCAAGCCCATCACCGCTGTGAGCAGCACGGCCACATAGGGCAACACCTTGAGCCAATCCACGCTTCCGGCTTCGGGCAGAGGTGCTCCGCCCTGCCCCATCACCACATAAGCCATGAAGGTGATGATGGCTGCCGGCAACACAATGCGGAAGTTCACCCTGAACTTATCACTCAGCCGGCAGCCCTGCGTGCGAGTGGCAGCCACCGTTGTGTCTGAGATGAACGAAAGGTTGTCTCCAAAGAAAGCACCGCCCGCCACCGAGGCCGTTATCAGCGGCAGACTCATGTCGGTGCGCGATGCCAAGCCGACGGCCACAGGCACCAGTGCCACAATTGTTCCCACCGAAGTGCCGATGGCCAATGAGACAAAGCATGCAGCCAGAAAGAGACCGGCCAACAGCATTCCCTCGGGCAGCAACAGGAGTGTGAGGTCCACCGTGGCAGAGATAGCTCCCATCTGCTTGGCACTCTCGGCAAATGCACCGGCCAGCACAAAAATCCACACCATCAGCAACAGCCCGGAGCTGCCTGCACCGCGCGAAAATTGCGTCAGCCGCTCATCGATGGACAAACCGCGTGTGGTAAACAGAGCATAGGCTGCCGTGGCAATAAACACCACCGGCAGCGAAACCTTGTAAGGGTCGCCGGTGATGAGACTCAAGCCCACCAACAAGCCCACCAGCACCAACAACGGACTCACTGCGAGCCAACCATTGCGGCGAGGGCGGCGTTTTGTGGAGGATTGCTTCTTGGTCATTGCGGTGGCTTTCTGCAACTTATCACACCTCATAATCCACACAACTGCGTGCTTCGACATGCGGTTTCAATGCTCCTGCCACTGCCAGATGCAAGGGATGAGTGGCATAAGTGCGGAGCGCATCCATGGTGTCGAAGGTGGCATTCAGACAGATGTGCCACGCTTCATCGTCATTGCAGTTAAAGCCCACCTCGATGCTACGAATTTCTTCGATGCGCCCCACGAGGTTTTCAATGCCTTGTTTGAACGAGTTCATCACTTCGGTGCAGGCTTCTGCCGACAGTTCATTTTTGAGCTTGAAGAGCACAATATGTTTCACCATACGCTTTCGGATTAAGTTATTTAATGTATTTTCGCGCAGCGAAGATAGTTATTCGAATTCAAAACATGGTCATGCGCCTTCATATTTTCCTTTTTATACTCCTCACATGGCTCTGTGCTTGCTCCGCTCCCACGGAGCGCAAAGCCGACAATGGTGCCTTTGCCCCCGAAAAGTCGACCTCTGCCGATGGGGATGCCTTTGACAAAATTCTGGAAAGCAGCGAGCTCATTATCACCACCTTGAGCGGTCCTGATACCTACTTCGACTATAACGGCCGACCCATGGGCCGACAATATGCCTTGGCCGAAGACTTTGCGGCAGAGCACGGCCTGAGTGTGCGAGTGGAATTGGCTCACGACACCACCGAACTTATCAAGCTGCTGAAGAACGGCGATGCCGACATCATTGCCTTGCAACTGCCCACACACTTCATTGAAGAGAACAATCTCACACCGGCAGGAGCAACCATTGACTCGCTGAAAACCTCGTGGGCCGTATGCGACAACAAAGCCTTGGCCGAAGCACTCGACAGTTGGCACTCCACTTACACCGAAAGCCGCATCGAAAACAGCCACCGCACTGCCCTGCCCCAACAACGCGTCCGCAGAAAAGTGCAGGCACCATACATTTCACGCGAAAAGGGTATCATTTCCACCTATGACCATCTGTTCAAACAGGCAGCGCAGACCACCGGTTGGGACTGGCGTTTGCTGGCAGCCCAATGCTATCAGGAGTCGGGTTTCGACCCCAATGCCATTTCTTGGGCCGGTGCTCGCGGACTGATGCAAATCATGCCCGGCACTGCCGAGCAACTGGGGTTACCGGCCGATCGCATCTTTTCACCTTCCGACAACGTGGCAGCGGCCGCCAAGCTCATCAAAGAACTCAGTGGAAAGTTTTCAGACATTCGCAACCGCAGCGAGAAACAACGCTTTGTGCTGGCAGCCTACAACGGTGGCTACGGACACATTCGCGATGCCATGACGCTGACACGCAAGCACGGTGGAAATCCCGAACGCTGGGCAGACGTAAGTGTTTATGTGCGCAATTTGAGCTTGCCTGAATACTACCGCGACCCTTCGGTGAAGTATGGATACATGATCGGAAACGAGACTGCCAACTACGTGGAGCGCATCATGGACTTGTGGCGCGGCTATGGCGGAAATCCCGATATGCCGGGTGCCTACATTCCCAACAGCAGCGAAAGAGGCGGAAGCCCTGCCAAACCCAACCGATTTACGAAAGGAACAAAGATATACGGTCCCGACGATCCCGAATTCAACCAATTGGAAGATTAAAATCATCCCGCATTTGCACACCATGCTTTCACAAACTGCCGACGAGCTGTATGAAGAAATACAGGTTGCTTGCAACCCTTCCTTTCCGCTGCAAGCACGCTACGAGAGGCTCTACGCCATGCTCGAAAGGCTTTGCGCAGAACTCTCTGCCGATTTTCAGACACAATACTCGGGACTTTTTTCAAAGCTATACGCCGTCTGCAAAGCTGCAAATGTGGATTATCATGCAGCCGACCGCTTTCGCCGAAATGCCCGAAGGGTGCTGAAAGGTGAAGCGAAGCCTTCCGAAAAGGCCTTTGAGCAGGACGTAAAACTGCTGACGCACTTTATCACCGAACTGACCGGCGCACAAAGACCTACGCCAACAGTTGAAGCACTTCCGGAAGAGATTGAAAGAGAAGAGAAATCAGGAGAGAAAAGCGACACATCCTTTCCGCAAGAAGCCGAACGCGCACTCATTGTCGGAGTAAATGCCGACCGATTGACCGTCATCCCATCAAGAGGCGACGGCACACATTTAATAATATATATAGAAACACAACCCGAATTGGCCGAACAAGCCGAAGAAGGTATGCAAGCTTCACTCATCGGTTTGCGCCGCAAGGGAGAACATTGGGAAGCACGCATCGTTATTCTCGAACCAGACTTCCTTATCGATGTGAGCACACTCTGCGCTTGCGTCAAGCCGTATGGAGCACACGCCCTGCACTATTGGCTTTCGCAACTTGCACCGAAAGAAATCACACAACCCATCCTACTCGGTAATGCAGCCAACCGATTTATGGATGATTGCCTTCACGAAAGCGAGGCTGCCCTTTCAGAAGCGGATGAAAAGCAATTGTTTCTTCGTTCCATCCGCCAGGATTTTCATCAATCCATGCTCAGTTATCTGGGATGCGACACGCCCATCACTCGTGAGTATTTTGACAAAGCAGAAAATCACTTCCACAACATTCGCCACACCGTGCAAACAACTTTTGCAAGCCCGGAGGTGGATATCGACAAGCAGAAAGTGGTGCTCGAACCGGCTTTTATTTGTCCGGCTCTGGGGTTGAGAGGCCGCTTTGATGTGATGACCACGGACCATCAGCGCGTGCTTGAGCTCAAGAGTGGCAAGGCAGACAATTTTGGCAATAGTCCAAAAATCGAGCATGTGCTGCAAATGTCGCTTTATAAGGAGATGATACATTTTTGCTTGGGACAGCCACGCGACACCGTGCGTTCTTTCTTGTTTTACAGTGCTCACGGAAAATTGTTCGACCAACGCACCTCAGCGCAAGCCATGCGGGAAATACTCATTTTGCGCAATGAGATTATCCGTCACCAAAGTTTGATGCGTCAAGAACGCTGGGAAGAAATACTGCCTGCCATCAGCATTGATGCGCTCAACATCCATCGAATGCAGGGACGTTTTTTTGATGATTACCTTAAGCCACAACTGCAAGTCCTCATCGCACCTTTGCACAACATGCAGGCTTCTCCACATCTTGCGGCCTATTTCAAAACTTTCTGCAGTTTCTTGGCACGAGAGTTATTCCTTTCTAAAACTTCCGACACACGTCCAGGATCCATGCGAGGCTTCTCCCGCACATGGACGGCCCCTTTTGCCACGAAGTTGCAAGCCGGCGAAATTATGCACGACTTGCAAATAGAAGAATTCATAAGCACCGACAAGGGCATAGAGAGGCTGACCTTTACATTTCCGAAGCATTACGAAAACTTTACACCCAACTTTAACGAAGGCGAAATGGTGCAGCTATATTGTCGTAACACCGACAACGACTCCGTGGCTACCACTCAACTGACACGTGGCACCATTGCAGAGATGGGAGCCGGGCATCTGAAACTTCGCCTGAACTATCCTCAACGCAATAAGCACCTTTTTGACGTTCACCAACGCTATGCCATCGAGAAAGACAGCACTGACGCAACTTTTTCATTGGCTTACCGCGGACTGCACAGCCTGTTGCGAGCCCCCGAAAACCGTCAGCAACTCTGGCTGAACCAACGCGAAGCCACTCACAATGCTTCACTGAACCTGCGGGGCGATTATGGAGAAACAATGAATGCCATTGTGCTGGCAGCCAAACAAGCCAACGATTTTTATTTGCTTGTCGGACCACCGGGAACAGGAAAGACCAATGTGGCCCTTCGGTCGATGGTGCAGGAATTCCTACTTGAATATCCCCACACGCAAGAGAAGAAAGCATTGATGCTGACGGCATATACGCACCGTGCCGTTGACGAAATCTGCGGCATGCTTGAGAAACTCTCAGAGGAAACCACATTTTCATATATACGCATCGGAAATGAACAGACATGCTCAGCGAAATTCCGACATCGCTTGCTCGAAAACGCAGCATCCTCGATGACCAACCGCAACGATGTGGCAACACTCATAGCCGGCACACCCATCATCGTAGGCTCGTTGCTCACCCTTTCTGCTCACACCGAGATTTTCCGTCTTCGCAGTTTCCGTGCCGCTATCATCGACGAAGCCTCACAAGTATTGGAACCGCAAATGCTACCCTTGTTTTGTGCCACATTCCCACAGCATCCGCAAACTCCCGCTATCGAGAAATTCATTCTCATCGGCGACCACAAACAACTGCCGGCCGTAGTGATGCAATCGCCCAAACATTCCGCCAATTTGCAAACACAAGAAGCACTTTCTGACATCGGCATCCACGATTTGCGCACTTCACTCTTCGAACGCCTGCACCGCATATTCGTAAAACAAAGTCCTCATTGCATAGGCATGCTGAGCCGGCAGGGACGCATGCATCCCGACATCTGCGATTTTGTGAGCAAACATTTTTATTCAGAGCGTTTGGGAAGCCTTTCACTTGAGCACCAGAAAGGTGCGCTAAGCACTTTCGGTATTCCGGAAAGCGACATCGAAAATTGGTTGTCCGAATCACGTCTTTTGTTCCTCAACTGCCCACTGCCCACCCCCACATCTCATTCCACGAAAAGCAATGCGGCCGAAGCGGAAGCCGTTGCTCTGATTGTGAAAAGCCTCGTGAAATTGCACGGAAACAACAGATCCAATTTCAATGCCTCCTGCGACATTGGTATCATTGTGCCCTTCCGTGCGCAAATTGCTTTGGTAAGAAACCGACTGCGCACACTGGGAATTGAGGATGCCGATAAATTCACCATTGATACCGTGGAATGTTATCAGGGAAGCCAACGTGAATTTGTGGTGTTCTCGACCACTATATCACAGCCCTATCAGCTCAATCTGCTCTCCGAACCTCATTTTGTTGAAGGGCAATGGGTGGACCGTAAACTCAATGTGGCCATCACGCGTGCCCGTCAACAATTTATTATGGTGGGCAACGAACAACTTCTGCGGCGTTCGTCCATCTATAATGCCTTGATTGATGCCTCGAAACGGCTTTCGTAAAAAGTCTTGTGTGTGAACAGAAAAATCCCGTTTCGATGCTTAAACATTGAAACGGGATTTTATGTTTATGAAATGGCGTTCAGTATTTTGTTGTTACCTCTAAACAGTTAGCGGAAAGCAGGTCTGCCATTTGCACAAGCGAGACAAGCGGTTCAGCCTCCATGGCAGCTCTGAGCGAAAAGCGTCCGGCACTGCCCTGCTCGGGCACATCAAACATGCACATGTGCCAACGAATGGCCAGAAGTTCACTCTTCTTCAGCCGCATGAAGCGTTCGATGATGAAACACGACTTTTCGCCATGACCGAAGGGAAAATCATCTTTCACTTCATAGCCCGGATAACTCACCCAACGACCTGCTTCGTCTTTCTTCCATTTCTCAGCTTTCTGATACATTTGCATTTTGCATAAATCATGGAAGAGCGTGGATATGGCTATGCTTTCGATATTGATGGGTTGGGTAAAGGATGTTTCGCCTGCCACTCGTTTGGGTTCCAATATGTTTGTGTAAATATCGCGTGCCGTTTCAAAGACATTCAGCGAGTGTTTGCACAAACCGCCTTCAACATTCAGATGGAAATTCGTGGAACTGGGAGCAGTGTAGAAGCCGCTTTCATCCATATAGGTCAAAAGCCGTTCCAATCCTTCGCGCCCACCGATAAATTCACGGCAATATGCGATAAACTTATCTTTGTTGGCTTGTCTTTCGAGTTCCGTAATCATTTTCGCAGGTCTATTTCGTGAGTTTCAGTCCCAAATTCACACCATCAAAACCGTTCAACAGAGAAGTCAATGTGCTGAGCGATGAATTGCTACCGGCCACATTACCCAACGACTGCACCAATGCGAGCAATTTGGAAGCATCGGCCGTGAGTTGTAACTCATTACCGGTGATTTTCACATTGGTCTTTACGCTCTTGACACCCAACTTGGTGAGCGAAAGCGTACTGCCGGAAACGGTATACTTGCCACTGACTTTTCTCTTTCCAATGACACAAGTGTAAGTGCCGTCTTCGTTGAAAGTCAGTTGCACTTTACCGGCTGTTACACCATATTTCGAAAGTGCCGCACCAAGCTTTTTCTCTGCTTGTGCTGCAGCCAAAGCACCTCCCACTTGGTTGGCGATATTTTCACTTTGGAAGGCGATGGCAGGTTCATTGTAGGTCCAAGTTCCGACAAGAGTTTGCTGCGAAACTTCCTTGTTTCCCACCATAGCTCCCAGCACATTGGTGACGGCACTGCCGGTATTGCTGTTTCCGGTCAAGCCTCCCAACAAATTTCCCAAAACATTTTGCGCAGCCGACACTTGAGGCAGAGCCAATGCCACGGCCATCAGAAGTGTTGCTTTCAATATAATTTCTTTCATAAGTGTATTTGTGATTATTGCTGATACTTATGGGTTTTCGTTTGTCTTTATCGCACGCTCCACTTTTGCGTTCCGGCAATTGTTTTCACAATATAAACACCGGCAGGCAGCAAGTGGCGAATGGCAGAAAGCTCCATAGACGATTGAAGCAGGCGACCATCGATGCTATACACAGAAGCGGTAGTTGCTCCTTGTGCTTCGAGTTTGTGGATGGCTGTTTCGTTTGCGTCAAGATAAGAGAAAGTAATCACACCATCGGTTTCGGTGATGTTATAAATGGGACGGCCCAATTTGCCACCCGTGAACACATCCGAGGCCGGTGTTGTGTCATCCGTGAAAGAGGTTACTTTTTTCCCACCGGGGAAGAGGTCATTTTGGAAGCGCGACCAACGAATGCCGTCATAGTAACCATCCCAAGTGTTATCGGCATGCACAACGGTGAAGCGCAAGTGGTCGGGATCGTTGTTCAGGTCGTTCCAATACCAACGTGTGCTGTTATAATCAACGTGTGTTATCAGCATTCCGTGTCCCATATTTTCAGGATACCAGGTAGAAGGCTGGCGATTTTCCAGGAGGAAATACTCTTTTTCGTTGGCCGGGTTCTTGATGCAATAAGCAGTCGGGCCTTCTTTTGAGCCGAAGGGATAAAGTGTGCAGTGCTGCGCTTCGTCGCCCAGTTGCTTCACATCAAGCCATCCCATGTAGGCACGTTCGTATGCATTGAAGCCAACGGGTTGCCATGTGTCGCCCAGATATTGGCCATAGTCCATAACGCTCCAAATGTCGGGTGTACCTTTTTCCACACTGTAGTCGGTGCAATAGAAATCGGGCAAACCCAAGGCGTGGTTCATCTCGTGAACAAACACACCAAAGCCGTCAAAGTAAGCACCGGTTACGATATATTCACCGCTCAGAACAGTGTAATCTTGCATGACTTCGCAACCTACGAAATAGGAATTGATTTTCACATCACCGGCCTTGAAAGTATAATAGTCGGTGAAGTGCGCCCAAAGATAGTCTTCCCATCCCTCTTCATACGACTGGTGCGCACCGGGTCCGGCATGATAGATGCTCACATTAGGCACAATGCCGTTGATAGCATATTGAGAGAAATCCACACCGCGTGCCACCATCGAGTCGACTGCTTCTTGAATCATTTTGTTACAATTCAGGTCGATGTCGTTGCTTCCATCCGCACCATAGTAGGCGTAACCTTTTGAGAGGGTTACGATGCCAAGCACATCGAATGTGGGCTGAAAAAGGCTGTCGCTCTGTGCGATGTAGTAATCACGAACCGAACCCACGGCCTGCACTTCATCTGAATAGCCAGACTCATTGCGTGTGCGGCTCACCTTATCGACGGTAGTTGTTTCGAGGAACTTCATGTCCGGAAACTGCACCATGATGACGGGTATCACCACTTCGCCGATGCTGGGCACCACTCCGTCGGACTTCTGTCCGTATTTGCCCAAGCCATCAGCAGAACTGAGCGTACGTGAAGCCGCACGTGAAGAACGCTTGTTGTTGGCAGCCAACGTGCGATAAGCCTGACGAACATCCACATTGAGTGTACGCACAAATTCGCGCTCATCGGCTGTGCGTGCCTCTGCGTTGTGAGCCAACTGCCCCGTGCTGCACATTTTGCCATCCACCATGGTGGCATAACAAAGGCGGCTGCTGCCTTCTTCACGCACCAATGCCACACCGTCCTCCGTTACGAGAAAACAGAAGTGGCCGTTACCGACTTTGCTCACGTTTACCACGGTGCCGTCAGCTTGTTTCACACCAAACACACGGCGTTGCGGATTGACTGCCCATGCTGCCTGTCCCACAAGACCTGCAACGAGGATAAATAAACACAGAATTCTTTTCATATTGTTTTTGATTTTTGATTTTTCTCAAAGAATGCAGGCGCATCTTCACGCATTGCAGCTACATGAAATGCCCCGTTATGGTCGTTCGCACACATTATATAATATACGCGATGAGGCTTGCAAAAGTAAGGAAAAACTTTGAAGACACACCGAATGCGTCTCAACTTTTAGAGATTAGATATTCTGAAGTGGTAATACTCACACTGAAATTCCCTACACCTGCATGAGTTTGCTCATCACCATGTCGCTCACAAAGATGCCTTCACGCGTCAGCGAGAGACGACCGTCCGTTTGTTGCAACAGCTTTTGCTGCAACAAGGGCTCAGCTTCGCGCATCACATACTGAAACGCGGCACAGCCGTGCACATCCTGAAAAGCACCAAGGTGAAGGCCCTCTTTTGTGCGGAGCGAAACCATCACTGCCTCATTGGCACGCTCCATCGGTGTGAGTTCTTCCACTTCGTGAGGCGGACGTGCCGGGTTTTTGAAATACGCCTGCAAATCAGGGAGATTGAAGCGACGATTTCTACCATCGAAGGAGTGCGCTCCGGGGCCAATGCCCACATAGGGCACCCCTTTCCAATAGGACGAATTGTGCTGCGAGCGATGACCGAATTGGGCGAAGTTGGAAATTTCGTACTGCTCAAAATGTTCGGACTCGAGGATGTCGAGCATACGTTCAAACATGGCGCGGCTCAAATCGTCGTCGGCAGGTGTGAGTTCGCCACGCGCCACGCGTCGTGCCAAGGGCGTTCCCTCTTCCACCATGAGCGAATAAGCCGAAACGTGAGGAACATGCGTGGAGAGCACTTCGTGAACATCATACTCGAAGGCTGCCAAGGTCTGTCCCGGCAAGCCATATATCAGGTCAAGGCTCACATTCCAAATTCCGCCTTCGTTCAACCAACGCACGGCCTGCAGAGTTTGTTGAGCACTGTGGCGACGGTTGAGCAGCGCAAGCATTTGGTCATCAAAGGTCTGTGCGCCCAAGCTCACACGATTGACACCCGCTCTTACCAAGTGGCCCACCAGTTCCGGCGTAACGTCGTCAGGATTGGCTTCCACCGTGATTTCAGCCCCCTCTGCCACATCCAACATATTGCAGATGTAATCCAACATATCCGCTATGCGCTTTCCGCCCAGGCAAGAGGGAGTGCCCCCTCCCATATAAATGGTGCCGATGCGCACTTTTCTGTCTAAACAAAGGCGCATCGTGATTTCAAGCAGCACCGCCTTTAAATAGGTATCATAGAGAGACTCGTTGCAAGTGGTGGAATAGAAATCACAATATAGGCAACGACTTTTGCAAAAGGGAATATGAATATATAAACCTATGTCCATAACTAACGGCTTGGGGATTTTGCGCGAAGTTAACACATACGATGTGCATGCACAAGCGACTTTGTCAAAAATCCATCGCAACAAGCATTTTTGCGACAGAATGTCAGAACGTTGCAAACAGGGGCATTTGGTCATCCGGAAAGTTTTTCGTAAATTCGTCTCACAAAGGAAGAAGCACTGCCTGCGCTTCTTCCTTTTTTGTTCCCCCACCCCTCTCCAAGGCCTCGGAAACGGCATTTTTTGCAAGCACTGCAGAATTTTCCGGAAGCACAGGCGAAAATTTCGGAGGCTTTGCAAATTTTTCCGCTGCCTTAATCCGGAATGTGCCGCCCAAGCAAAAAACGTCTGCAAGGCGTGCGAATTCTTTTACGCTTAATTAACAATATGACAATGTGTAAGCACAAATATGCCATTGGCTTACATTTTATCAAACAATGCATTTTCTGTTCCGCAACGGCTCTATCAGAATACACACTGCGTCCAAAAGAATGCTGAACAACATAATCGGGCTATTTGCGCAGAATGCATTTTCTCGCTAATTTGCGCCTCGATTTGTGCAATCACACAGTAAAAACCTAAACAAACAATACTATGAAAGTTTACAATTCTCGCGAAATCAAAAACATCGCACTCTTGGGAAACGACGGCTCCGGTAAAACAACACTGACCGAAGCCCTGCTTTTTGAAAACGGACAAATCAAACGCAGAGGACGCATCACGGCCAAGAACACCGTGTCGGACTACTTCCCCGTGGAGCAAGACTACGGCTATTCAGTGTTCTCAACCGTATTCCACGTAGAGCGCAATGGCAAAAAGCTCAATATCATCGACTGCCCGGGTTCTGACGACTTTGTCGGCGCAGCCATGACAGCCCTCAACGTAACCGACACCGCCCTGCTCCTGCTCAACGGACAGTTCGGCCCTGAAGTGGGAACGCAAAACCACTTCCGTTACACCGAAAAGCTGGGCAAGCCTGTCATCTTCCTGGTGAACCAACTCGACAGTGAGAACTGCGACTACGATAAGGTGTTGGACGAACTTCAGAGCATCTATGGCTCAAAAGTGGTTCCCGTGCAGTATCCCGTAACCACCGGTCCCGATTTCAACAGCTTGATTGACATCATTTTGATGAAGAAGCTCACTTGGGGCCCCGACGGTGGCGAAGCTACCATTGAGGACATTCCGGCCGAAGAAATGGAGAAAGCAGAAGCCATGCACCGCGTGCTGGTGGAAGCTGCCGCAGAGAATGACGAAGGTTTGATGGAAAAATTCTTTGAAACCGAACACCTCACCGAAGATGAGATGCGTGAAGGTATCCGCAAGGGTATGGTTACGCGCAGCATCTTCCCCGTGTTCTGCGTGTGCGCCGGCAAAAACATGGGTGTAGGCCGTTTGATGGAATTCCTCGGCAACGTGGTTCCGTTCGTGGACGAAATGCCCTCCGTACACAACACACGCGGTGTGGAAGTGCCCCCGACAGTTGACGGACCGACTTCTATCTATTTCTTCAAGACCGGCGTAGAACCGCACATCGGTGAAGTGCAATACTTCAAAGTGATGAGCGGAACGCTGAAGGAAGGCGACGATCTGACCAATGCCGACAGAGGTTCGAAAGAGCGCATGGCACAAATCTTTGTTTGTTCCGGAGCCAACCGCGAAAAGGTGGAAAGTTTGCAAGCCGGCGACATCGGTTGCACCGTCAAACTGAAAGATGTGCGCACGGGCAACACGCTCAACAGCAAGGACTGCGACCACCGCTTCAACTTTATTAAATATCCCAACCCCAAGTATACACGCGCCATCCGTGCCGTGAACGAAGCCGAAACCGAAAAGATGATGTCGGCCCTCAACCGCATGCGTCAGGAAGATCCCACTTGGGAAGTTGAACAAAGCAAGGAGTTGCGTCAAATCTTGGTGCACGGACAAGGAGAGTTCCACCTGCGCACCCTGAAGTGGCGTCTCGAAAACATCGATAAGATCAACATCGAGTTCTATGAGCAGCGCATTCCTTATCGTGAGACAATCACCAAGGCTGCACGCGCTGACTATCGCCACAAGAAGCAGAGCGGTGGTGCCGGACAGTTTGGTGAAGTTCACCTCATTGTTGAGCCTTATTACGAAGACATGCCCGATCCCACTGTTTACAAGTTTGGCAATCAGGAAATCCGCATCAACCTCAAGGGTAAGGAAGAAATACCTTTGGAATGGGGTGGCAAACTCGTATTCATCAACTCTGTTGTGGGCGGAGCCATTGACGCTCGCTTCATGCCCGCCATCCTGAAAGGCGTAATGAGTCGCATGGAACAGGGACCGCTCACCGGAAGCTACGCTCGCGACGTTCGCGTCATCGTTTACGACGGAAAGATGCACCCGGTTGACTCCAACGAACTCTCCTTCATGCTGGCAGGTCGCAACGCCTTCAGCCAGGCATTTAAGGAAGCAGGTCCGAAGATTCTCGAACCTATCTACGACGTTGAAGTGTTTGTTCCCGCCGACAAGATGGGCGACGTGATGAGCGACCTCCAAGGACGCAGAGGTATGATTGTGGGCATGAGCAGCGAAAACGGCTATGAGAAACTTCAGGCCAAGGTGCCTCTCAAGGAAATGGGCACTTACTCCACTTCGCTCAGCTCACTCACCGGTGGCCGCGCCTCATTCATCATGAAGTTTGCGAGCTACGAACTTGTGCCCGGCGACTTGCAAAACAAACTTATCGCGGACTTCGAAAAGCAAAACGAAGAATAAATTTATCTACCTATTATTGCGAGGGAAACTTCCCCCGAGCAAAAACCATCAAGGGTGTGCCGAAAATTATCTCGGCACACCCTTTTTTCGTTAACGGCGAACGGAAGGATTCCTTCCCGAACAATAATCATTCAGACAGAACGAAGGAGTATCCCCAACAAACTGATATGCAGACAAACAAAAGCCGCACAACTCAGGTTGCGCGGCTGAAGATTGTTGATCGTAAGAAAATTTGCTCAGAACTTATTGATGACTTTACCACCGGAGTCGTAAACAACGGTACCGGGAGAGGGCTGCCCCTTAATGAACTTTCCTTTGTAGCTGTTGCCGTTCAATTGGAAGTAGTAAGCACCCGGACCATGGAAATAGCAACTGCGGAATGTACCCACATACTTATCTCCGTTTTTCATATACATGGTGCCATTGTCGTCCTCATATAGTCCGTCCACAAAGAGGCCTTCGTAAACGTGTCCATCCTCTTGCACAGCACGTCCTCGGCCTTGCGGAAGTCCGTTCACCATCTTGCCGGTGTAGCTGTAAACGATGCTGTCTTGTGAGAATTGCGACTTGACGGCCACGCGCACTTTGTCCACCTCCACGGAGTCAGCAAGGGCAACAGTTTCGCCACCGGACGTTTTTGCATCCTCTTTTCCGAAGTTGGTAGCCACAATGCCGCTGATGGCAGCCACTGCCACGATGCCTGCCACCACCCATTTCCATTTCTTTTTGGGTGCCGGCTCATCATCCACATGCACTGAAATCTCTTCTTCTTTCTTGGCGTTTTGTTGGGGGTTCTCTCTCGATACTTCCACTTCCACCACGGTAACTTCTTCCGGCTCTTCGGGAATAACCACGGGCTCGGGAGGAGCTACTTCGCCAAAGTTTTCCTTGAGATACTTGCGCACTGCTTCCACGTTCTGCGGACGGGCGTTTCTGGCATATTGCATCATCCATTTCACCAGGCGCTGCATAGCATCGCTCACGGGCACTGCATATGGCGGAAGTCCGTCTTCCATCACCACCGAGGGCGAGGGCGGCGAGAGGTGTGTGAGCAGCGCATAGATGGTGGCACCAAGCGAATACATGTCAGTGTGCGGGCCAAACTTTTCGATGGCTCCTTCGGTCAGTTCGCTGGGCGCGTATCCCGGTGTATAGCAGTTGGCTGTCGACGTGGTGGCTCCCTCCGTGTCGGTGTTGCTCACCTGCTTGCTGGCACCGAAGTCGATGAGCACGGCTTCGCCTTTGTCGTTCACCATGATGTTTCCCGGTTTCAGGTCAAGGTGCCAAATGTTGGCTGCATGCGATTCCTCGAGCGCGTCGAGCACTTGCGGCAAAAAGTGCAGCACTTCCTGCTCTGTGAGGGGGCGGTGTGTGCGCTTCATGCGTGCAGAGAGGCTTTCACCCTTGAGGAAGTCCATCACATAATAGGCCGTTCCGTTTTCCTCGAAATAGTTGAGCACACGCACAATGTGCCGGTTGTTAAGTTTGCGCAAGCGCAGGGCTTCTTTCTTGAACTTTGCCAACTGCGAGTCGTAGAGTCGACGATTTTCAGCAATGGTGATGGTAATGCTGCCATCCGCATCCAAGCGGTTGCAGATGCCTTTAAGAAAAAGCTCCTTGATGGCCACACGCTCATCCAGTCCGATGTGGGTCGCCACATAGGTGTTGCCAAATCCGCCGGAGGCCAAATGTTTTTCGATGCGATAGTTGCCACTGTTGAGGAGTGTTCCCACGGGCAACAAACCGCTCCTATCGTTGTTTGTCATTCTGTTTTAATAATTCCTGCCGCAAAGTTAAGAAACCTTTAATACATAGGCGAATAATTGGCGCATAAGTTTCAGAGCACGAGGTATGAAATGTGATTTTCCGCCTCTGTCATATCTCTTCGGCACGGCATTGCAGCACTGCATGAAACGTGTTCGGCCATCATCCGACAAGCCGTACAGAAGCCAAGCAGACAGCTTCCGACTTCCGTCGAAACGGCGTTTATCTGAATTATCATGCATAATAATTCAACGAGATGGGGGTTTGAGTCCCATTAAATGCCATTTCACTTTCATATTCTGCGCACCTGTGCTCTCACCAGCCGGTGATGAAGGCCAACAAGCCCGACGACTTTTCTAAAAAATCTCTAAAAATTCCCCTCTCCATGTAACAAAACGCTGCCTCATGTGTTAATACTAAGTGAAGGCCGGCCCTTATTGTCGGATTCCCTTGAACAACTTCGGTTCTTGCATTCCCCCAAATGAAGAATGCCTTTAGAATTAACATATATTATGATTGGGGGGGGTAAAAACCACAAAAAGAAAATATCTTTGCGACATACATCAAAACACATCCTAATTTGAATGTTTACTACGCACTCATGAAACAATAAGAAGCATAACAAAACACACCACAATGAAAGCAAAAATCTTCACACTCCTTTTTTCACTTCTTGCATTGGTCGCATATGCACAAACTCCCCACACCATTTGGGGGAATGTGCAGACAGGTTTCAACAGCCACAGCCACGTGGTCAACATCACCAAGGTAAAAATGGGCGATGAACGCACCGAGGTAACAATGCACATCGACTATCGCCCCGGGGAGTGGATTCGCATGAAAGCTACCTCCTATTTACAAGTGGGCAGCGAGCGCTACCCCATTCGCAAAAATATGCCGATATGGGCCGAGGTGGGAACTACTCTCATAGAGCTTGACCAACAATTCGTTATGCCCGAGAGCGGACAGGTGGACTTCGTATGCGTGTTCGACGCCCTGCCCAAAGGAACCACGCACTTCGACTTGATAGAACCCGCCGGTTGGCAGTTTTTTAACATCCATCCCGGCAACGTTCTGCCCCAAGGACTCACAGACACCTATTGGCGCAACGAAGCAACGGGCGAGTGGTTGATAGGCTTTGCCGAACACCATATTATATATAATAATTGTGTGTGGGACATTCTTTCGCAGACGGAGAAGAAAGACAGCTATACCTTCGTGGCTAGCAAGGGTAAGGAAAAACTCTCCGTGAGCGTGAGCAAGATGAAGAAAGGCATGCGCAAAATCGGCATTGGGGAGAACAGAGCCATTGCATGCCGTCCCATCACCACCGGAACACTGCCCGATTATCCCTCACGCGACTTGCGCCGCGACTTCAAGGACAACGGCTATCAAGCCGGCGACAGTGCGACTATCATGGGCTGGATTAAAGACATTCCTGCATCGGTAAAAGGAAACGGAGGCAACAATTCCCTCGAGGTATTCATCGAAAACTTTATCTCCGACGAGCAGGAAACCTTCAACACCTCGTTGGACTCTTTGGGGCGCTTCTGCATAAAAGTACCCCTGCTCAACACATCATATATCTTTATGTCCGGACTCAACAGAAGCATCAATACCCATACCATACTCGAACCCGGCGAGACCTACTTCTACTTGTACGATTGCAAGACGGGGCATGAGCTTTTCATGGGCAAAGACGCACGTTTGCAAAACGAGTTGCTGGCACACGTCTTATACTTGAATTTTCCCACATTACAGAATGACCACAGCACAGCCGAAGAGGCCATGGCTTATCTCGAAGAGGGCAAACGGGAGTTGGCAGCCACCAATGCCAAACTCGACTCCACCCTTTTGGCTCACCCCACCCTCTCTCTGCGATTCGAAGAATTCCTGCGCAATAACTTTCTGGTAGATTTGGGACGCAACCTGATGCAGGCCCGCTATTATGTAGACAAATTTCAGTTGCCCAAAGGATATGTGGACTACGTGAGCCAGAACCTTTGGTTGCAACACGGCAAACCCTACACGCTGCACCGCGAATTCAGCACCTTCATGAGAGACTACATCGATGTGCGCAACGCGGATAGAAAGAGCAGCAAGACTTCCCTACTACCCATGATACAAGAGATGGCAGAGCAAGGAAAAATCTCGCTCAACGAAAAAGAAGCCTCTGCCCTCGGCCGCTTTGAAGCAGAAATAGAACTGCTAAACAGCAACATCGATGCCACCGAAGACAAAACCCAAAAGCAAGCCCTGATTGATGCCTTCAACAATAGCGAACTCGTGGCCATCCTCAATGGCCTCTTCAGCAAATACCAGTACGACATCTCTACCGAGTTGTTGCGCCGAAAATTAAAGCACGGACTCGACAGCGTGGCTTCCGACAAAACCTTATACGAACTCTACATCGCACGCGAACTCTACGATTACATCGACGACAACCGCCGCGCACTGCCGGCGCACATGGTGGAGTGGATGAAGAGCGAACTGAAAACAACAGGTTTTATCCAACAGGTGCTGGCACAGAACGAGAAATACGAAGCCCTGTCTCGCCGCGACATTTCGGGCTCGTCCTCACTGCGCTCGGCCGAAGATGTATCCCAACTGAGCGATGGCGAAAAGATTTTGCAAAAAATCATCGAGCCCCATCAAGGCAAACTCATCCTCATCGATGTGTGGGGAACGTGGTGCGGTCCCTGCAAAGCTGCATTGAAGCATAGCCAAGAACTCTACCAACGCATGCAGCCCCACGACATGGTGTTCATCTATCTGGCCAACCGCTCCGACAAATCCTCTTGGGAAAATGTTATCAAGGAAAACAATGTGTTGGGCGAGAACGTGATTCACTATAACCTACCGGCCGAACAGCAACGAGCCGTTGAGCTGCACCTCAAAGTTCCCCACTATCCCTCTTACTTTCTCTTCGACCGCAACGGCCAACGCCTCGACATCAATGCCGACCCGCGCGACCTCAACCGCTTTGAGGAACTTGTAAAAAGCATTCACTGACTCCTTCAATCCCATCCCACAAAAGCTGTGAGGATGGGATTATCAATTTAACTACGCTCAGAACCACACGCCCGGACTGTTCTAAATCACACTTCGGCTTCGCCCAAGTCTGGCGCAGCGGCTCGGCAAAGCAAAAGAAAAAAGGATTTTCCTTTTGCTTTGCGCTCGCCTTGCTCACTTTGGCCTTGCCCAAGTCAGGCGGCGGCTCGGCAAAGCAAAAGAAAAAAGGATTTTCCTTTTGCTTTGCCGAGCCTTGCACACTTTGGCTTTGCCCAAGTTAGGCGGCGGCTCGGCAAAGCAAAAGAAAAAGGGGTTTTCCTTTTGCTTTGCGCTCGCCTTGCACTAACTTTGCTTCGCCAAATCACGAAAAGGCATAGGAATATATTTAGAAACAACATAAAAATTTACTTACATGATGCACGAATGGTTTGAAACCAAAATCAAGTACGAGAAAACACTGGAGAACGGAGCAGTCAAGAAGGTTACAGAACCCTACTTGGTGGATGCCATCAGTTTCACCGAAGCTGAAAAAAGAATCATTGAAGAAGTAACGCCTTTCATGACGGGCGAATTCGAGGTGAGCGACATCAAGCGTGCCCGCTACGCCGAGTTGTTTGAAACACCCGAGGAATCGGCCGATCGCTGGTTCAAGGTGAAACTTGTGTTTATCACGCTTGATGAAAAGAGCGGTGCTGAGAAGAAAACATCGCAGAACGTATTGGTTCAGGCTGCCGATTTGCGTGGAGCTGTGAAGCGTCTGGACGAGGGTATGAAGGATTCGATGATGGATTACACCATTGCCTCAGTGGCTGAAACGCAGATTGTGGATGTTTACAAATATCGCGAAGCTGCGCCCGAGTTTGCTAAAAAGTCTGAGGACTGATAATCACATCTCCCCTCCCCACCTGTATCACCGCTTAAGCACTGCAATTCATGTCTGAAATCGCTCTTAACTTGCAGGAAGTGCTTTCCTCATTGCCGCCGCATGTTCGGTTGGTGGCCGTCTCCAAGTTTCATCCGGCCGAACGGCTGCAAGAGGCCTATGATGCCGGTCAGCGCATTTTCGGTGAAAGCCGGGCACAGGAATTGTGTGCCAAGCAGGAAGTTCTGCCCACCGACATCGAATGGCACTTCATCGGACACCTGCAACCCAACAAGGTGAAATACATCGCTCCTTTCGTTTCGCTGATTCACGCCGTGGATTCCGCCAAGCTATTGCGCGAAATTGAAAAACAGGCAGCCAAGGCCAATCGTTGCATCGACTGTTTGCTGCAACTGCATGTGGCGGCAGAAGAGACCAAGTTTGGTTTCACTCCCGACGAATGCCGTGCATTGTTGGCAGAAGGCGAATGGAAAAAAATGCCACATGTTCGCATCTGCGGCTTGATGTGCATGGCCACAAACACAGACGATGAGGAGCGAATACGGCAGGATTTCCGCGCAGCAGCCCGTTTGTTTGAGGAAATCAAAGAAGCCTATTTCGCTGACGAACCTTCGTTTTCCATACGTTCGTGGGGCATGAGTGATGATTATCCCTTGGCCACCCACGAAGGCAGTAACATGGTGCGCATCGGCTCACGCCTCTTCGGCATTCGAGGATAGCTTCTCTATCTTCTTTTACCCATAAAAATAACGCCGGATTTGTTTCCCGAAAAGTCAAAAGTGCTTTCAGCGAAACAAATCCGGCGTTAAAGTTTACTCTTAATTCAATTTGGCATTGCTCATAAAGCCAAACACAGCCCTTCGCGTGCCAACAATGTATCGGCAAAGATGCTTTGTGCCTCTTTCAGCAACACGCTTTCATCCTCATATCGCGCTGAGAAGTGGCCAATCAGCAAGCGTCGCACTTCAGCCATCTTGGCCAATGTTGCCGCTTGTTGCGCCGTGCTGTGCATGGTCTCGGCCGCACGCGCTGCATCGGTTTCGGCAAAAGTGGCTTCGTGGAACAGCAAGTCAACCCCACGCAATGTTTCTGCCAATTCGGGCACGAAACGTGTGTCGCTGCAATAGGCATAACTGCGTGGTGGTTCAGCCGGTGTAACGAGCCTTTCGTGAGGATAGAACACACCATCCGCAGTGGTCCATCCGCCACCGGCTTTGATATCATTGATGGCAAAATGCGGTATTTCCAGGAAATCAATCATATCACGCTTGATGTGCGGCAGCGCAGGCTTTTCACGAAACAAATAACCCACACAAGGTTTGCGATGCTGCAACGGAAAAGCCTCGACAATCACACTGCGATCTTCGTAAACCTTACCGCCCACGGTCGTATCCACGGTGTGGAAATGCACCGTAAAAGGAATGCCCGAACAGAAGTAGTTTAACATGGGTTGCATCACCTTTTCCAAATCAGCCGGTCCGTAAACGTGCATATCGGCCGTGCGTCCCAACAAGGCAAAGGTGGAAACCAATCCCGGCAAACCGAACACGTGGTCGCCATGGAGGTGCGTGATGAAAATATGGTTCAGCCGCGAAAAGCGCAAACGCGAACGCCGCAACTGCAACTGTGCACCTTCGCCACAGTCGACCATAAACAGCTTTTCGCGCAGACTGATCACTTGCGACGAGGGATAATGACGCATGGTGGGCAGAGCACTGCCGCAACCGAGGACATACACTTCGAATTTTTCCATACCTATTACCTGTTTTCCGCACCCATCACTCACGAAACGGATGCTTTCCGTGCAAATTTAGGGAATAAAAACGTAAACAAAAAAGGCTTTCCGAAAGATACCTCACAAGCAGTTGAAATTAGAGATGGCATTGCGCAAAAATCTCCGGTGCTTGCAGAATTTTCCGCAGTGCTCGCAGAAAATTCTGCAAGCACTGCGGATTTTTGCCCATGCGCTTGCTTCACTCTCCCCCATAATTCAAGGAAATTTCCCCCTATCTCTGCTTGACACAGAAAGCAGGAATCAGCACCGAAGCAAGCCGTATGTTTATCAGAAGCGCAATGTCAGATTGGCAAGGAAGTTGGTGCCGGCTTGCGCGGCATAACCGGTGTAGTTGACACGGTTGTCGGGCGTATTGAGATAGGACGACGATGCCCAACCATTGGTTTCATACTCGGCATTAAACAGATTGTAAACAGCCACCCCCACACGAATGCTCTTGACATAGCGACGCGGCTCAAAGGTGTAGCTGAGGTCAAGGTTCGAAACACAATAGTCGTCCAATTGGTGCTCGCGCACATCTGCGTTGCTCATATACTGCTTGCCCACATATTGGGTTTGAAGTTCGGCACGCAGCCCTTTGAAAGTATACGCCAAACGGCTGCCGGCGATGACCTCGGGCGAGAAAGCGATGTGCGTATCGCCATGATCGACAATCACTCCCGGCAAATCGTTCCACTCATCATCGTAACCATAGATGGTCTCCTTGAAATCGCGGATACGGTTGCGAGAGAGGGTGAGATTGGCCGTCCATTCCAAACCACAAGGCAGAGAAAAACCGCCTTGCAATTCCACACCGGCTCGATAACTTCTCGGCACGTTGGCAGAGACAGCTTCGCCGATTTCATTCAGTTCGCCCGTCAGCACCAACTGGTTGTGATAATCCATCATGTAGAGGTTGGCTGCAACATGCCATTTGGAAGCTTGATACGCGGCACCCACTTCATAGTCTGTCAGACGCTCGGCACGCGGACGCTCTGTGAAGTAGCCATCGGTATAGTTGTTGCGCGTAGGCTCTTTGTGCGCCTGAGCCACGGAAGCATAGAGGCGCCAACGAGGACTGATTTGCCAATTTACTCCAGCCTTGGGATTAAAGAAATGAAAGTGCTCGTCCATATCCAAACCTTGCATGCCGACACCTGTGTATGAATTATACTTATCATTTGTTCCCTCCATGCGATAACGAATGTAGCGATATTGCAAATCAGCATAGGCTGTGAGTCCCTTGGCAAAGAGATACTCCGCACGGGCATAAACATTGGCATCTGTCTTGCGTGCTTCGTTGCGATAGTAATCGTCATTGGGATCAAGCATTCCAAGGTAGTTTTTCACCCAAAGCACCTTTCCGAAATGGTCGCCGACGTATTTATTGGCCGCTCCACCCAAGGATGCGCGTAATTTAGTGTCGCGATAATTTACGGAGAACACGGCACCGGAAAAATGGTTGTCCATCGCCTTTTTGCGCACCAAGTCGGCACGCTTCACCGTCTCACCATTCACTTCGTAGGGTTGCATGCCATACTCAATCAGCTTGCGGTCCGTCTTGTACTCCTGATAATAACCATCTCCCTTGGTATAGTGTGCCCCGAGGTGTGCACTCCAACGATTGGTGAAGCGATGGTCAAGAAGCAACTGAACATTGGTCTGCACATAGTTGTCGGTCTGATCGTCATAGAAGTGCTGCACGCCTACAGAGTCTGTGTACATGTAACCACACGAGTTGTATCGGCGTCCATACGCTTCCATCTCCTCGCGACTGGCATAGTTCCACGCATGATAGGTCTGCTCCTTGCCACCAAAAGCAATGAGGCGAGCAGAAGTCGAAGTGCCCACCCAAGCAGCCTGAGTGTAGAATGAATGGAGTTTAGCCGCAGCTCGATCGATATAACCATCTGTGCCGATGTTAGACAAGCGCAAATCAAATGTCCAATGGTCTTTCAGCAATCCTGTACCAATACGCAAAGTTTGCTTGTGCGTGAGAAACGAACCCATAGAAGCACTCAGTTCTGCATAAGGTTTGTACGAAAAATCTGCGGTCTGCAAATTCAGACTCGCACCGAATGCACCCGCGCCATTGGTCGAGGTACCCACACCGCGTTGCAATTGGAGGTCTTTCACACTCGATGCGAAGTCGGGCATGTTTACCCAAAATACCGTGTGGCTCTCAGCATCATTGACCGGAATGCCATTGGCAGTTACATTGATGCGCGTGGCATCAACACCGCGGATACGCAACGAAGTGTAACCGATACCCGCACCGGCATCACTCGTAACAACCACGGACGGAGTTACGCTCAGCAGATACGGGATGTCCTGCCCGTGATTAGACCGAGAAATTTGCTCACGCGAAAGATTAGTAAAAGCGATGGGAGTAGTGGAAGTGGCACGCGTCGCTATGACACTCGCTTCACCCAAAATTTGATGGATAGAGTCTCCTTCTGTCTGTGCGACACAAGGAATCAGGCCCACGACAAGGGCCGCAGTTGAAACAATTCTTTTCATTATCGTAATGATTAAGTGAATAATGAAAAGGGGGATCTAGATGGTGATGTGAGAATCAGCAGCGAGCAGCCGGCATGCTGCTACAAATCTGCACAAGACCTTCTACCATTTCCTACGCCGGCATTATCCGGTTCAGGTACTTGGGTATGATCTCAGCCCAACAATATAATTGAGCACCCCTTAGTAAAAGTCGAGGGCAAAGGTAAGGGTTTCTTTTGAAAGAACTAACGAGACAAAAGTTTTTTCTACGATTTCCTTGCTGCATTACGAATTTTGGCATGCGCCCAAAGTAGACTGCGGCTCGGGAGACAAAAGAAAAATCGGGCTTTTTCTTTGTTCTCCGCTCGCCTTGCACTACTTTTGCCATACTATTTAGAAAAACTGGAAAAATGCATACACGCGAAGAAAAACTGGAGGCATTCGGCCGTCTGCTCGATGTGCTTGACGAACTGCGAGAGAAGTGTCCATGGGACCGCAAGCAGACCAACGAAAGCCTGCGTCCCAATACCATTGAAGAGACTTACGAACTCTGCGATGCACTAATCAATAACAACAAAGCCGACATCTGTAAAGAATTGGGCGATGTGCTACTGCACGTGTGCTTCTATGCCAAAATAGGTTCGGAGTCGAAAGATTTCGATATTGCAGACGTTTGCCATAAACTCTGTGACAAATTAGTATTCCGCCATCCACACGTTTTTCCACCTCAACAAGAGGCCGGTGAAAACCGCTCGCAAAATTCCGTAACAACCGCCCAACAAGTGAGCGAGCAATGGGAACAAATCAAACAGCGCGAAAAGGACGGCAACAAGACGGTGCTGAGCGGCGTTCCCGCTGCCCTACCCTCGCTCATCAAGGCTTACCGCATCCAAGACAAAGCACGCAACGTTGGCTTCGATTGGGAAGAACGCTCACAAGTGTGGGAAAAAGTGAAAGAGGAAATATCAGAATTTGAGGCTGAAGTGGAACACATGGACAAGGACAAGGCTGAGGCCGAATTCGGCGACGTGATGTTTTCACTCATCAATGCGGCACGCCTCTACAAGATAAATCCCGACAATGCTTTGGAGCGCACCAACCGAAAATTCATGCGCCGTTTCGGATACTTAGAGGAGCAAACGCTCAAACAAGGTCGTAAACTCACAGATATGACACTGGCTGAAATGGATGCCATATGGGAAGAAGCCAAACAATCAGAACGTCAAGACGAAAAGTAAAGGCAAAGATACTTCATGCAAGCTAACAAACATATCAGCCAACAAGCTCTGGTCGAAAATCATTTCAACGGCGGCGGATACGCTTTCTGCCGTCTGCCGGGAGCAACCGTATATCACTATATGGCACAGGCTGACCGGCCGCAACACATACAGAATTTGCATGATTGTTGTGGAAAATCGGGCTATGTGGTAGCTCCTTTCCATTCGCACTCTTCCATACCCGCTTTGCTGATAGCACCTGACCTTCACGAAACCTGCGAAATTCCGCTCGACATTCAAAATTACTCAATCAAAACTACCATAACTGACAACGGCAGGAAGCAATATGCAAATGCTTTTGCCCATTGCCATCACTTGCTGACTACCGGTGTATGCGAAAAGATTGTGCTTGCCCGAAGCATGCAACTCACAGCCGAAGCTGCTCCGCATCCTGTGAGTTTGTTTCTAAATGCCTGCCTTGCCCACCCCAATCATTACGTGGCCTTGTGGTGGACAGACGAAACCGGTCTGTGGCTCGTAGCTACACCGGAAGTGCTGCTCGAAAGCGACGGCCATCATTGGCACACCATGGCGTTGGCCGGCACTGAGGCATGGAACAATGGAACAGCCGTGGCCGACATTGAGCGTTGGAGCCACAAAAATCGCCGTGAGCAACAACTGGTGGCAGACGAAGTGGCCGAATGTCTGCGCCCTTATGTACAAGAGTTGGAAGCATCGCCCACTTATCCTTGTCGCGCCGGCAGCGTGGTACATTTGCGTACCGATTTTCGCTTTACCTTAAAGCCAACAGCCACACCATATAATATAATAGAAGACCTGCATCCTACACCTGCCGTATGCGGTGTGCCACGCCACAAAGCCTTGGAAGCCATTCTGGAAGCAGAAGCAGAGCCGCGCAGATACTATGCCGGATATAGCGGAATGCTGACAACCGAAGGTCAAACTCATTTTTATGTATCTCTGCGATGTCTTTCAATTCATGAGAAAGCCATCACACTCTATGCCGGAGGCGGTCTGTTGTCGTCCAGTGTCGAAATTGAAGAATGGGAAGAGACCGAACGAAAATTGCAAACCATGTTGCAAGTGCTCAATCCCAAGGCATAATTCTCCACATACCTTCCCTGAAATGTATAGTCACAAAACAAATATCAACATACTCACTGCCGTGATGGCCGGACATGGTCTGCGCGATGTGGTGGTGTGTCCCGGTTCGCGCAATGGGGCTTTGGTACACAACTTCAACGAGTGTCCGAAATTCCGCTGCCATGCCGTAACCGACGAACGCAGTGCCGCATTTGTGGCCATCGGACTTATCGAAGCCACCAAGCGCCCCGTAGCCGTCTGCGTTACATCCGGTTCTGCCTTATTGGGAACTCTGCCGGCCGTAGCCGAGGCTGCGATGCGCCACTTGCCTTTGCTGATTATCTCTGCCGACCGTCCGCCAGAATGGATTGGACAACTGGATGGCCAAACGCTTCCCCAAATGGGAGCACTCCAACCCTATGCCACCTCCTTTGTTGTGCCGGAAGTCAACACCCCATCCGAACATTGGTATGCCAATCGCCAAGCCAACGAAGCACTGCTCTGCGTTTCGCGTAAGCAACCCGTACATATCAATCTGCCACTGAGCGAACCGCTCTTCCAATTCACAGAAGCACAGCTGCCACAGGAAAGAATTTTCACCGAACACCGCCCCATCGCAAAGCATCCTCTGAGCGATGACCTTGTGCAACAAATCACAGCTGCCCGATTGCCGGTGCTCCTCATTGGTCAGAACGAAGAGGCGCTTCCCTACATTGAGAATTTGGAAGCCAATCACAATATTCTCATCTTGCCGGAACATCTTGCCAACGCTCCCTGCGCATGGCGCACTGCAGTGATGGAATATGCAGAGGGTTTGCCCGAATTTCAGCCGGACCTCATCATTCATGCCGGAGGCAACTTGGTTCACAAACGCACCAAACTGATGTTGCGAAAAGCACCAACGTGCCCCGTCATCCGCATCGATGAATACGGCGAATGCCCCGACACATTCTGCCACCTGCAGACTGTGGTTCGCTGCGGTTTGCCCGAATTGGTGGAACAACTTTGCGAAATCAAAGACACCAAGCCCGAAGTTCTGCGATGGAAAGAAATACTTGAAACGCACAAGATTGAAGCTCGTCAACTCAACTTCCTTTCTCCCGAGAACCACACAGCCCTTCGTGCAGTTCAGTTGTGCTGCTCGGCTGTGCTTCAACAAGAATCGGCTTCCCTCCATTTGGCCAATAGCAGCACCGTGCGCATGGCTTCGCGCTTTATTGAAGGTGGCGAATACCCCGTGCATTGCAACAGAGGCACCAACGGAATAGAAGGAACCCTTTCGGCCGCAGCCGGACACGCATTGGGAACATCCGGAAACACCGTAGTGATTTTGGGAGACCTGAGCTTTTTCTACGACAGCAATGCCCTTTGCAATCCGGAGCTCTCAGGAAATCTGCGCATACTGCTCATCAATAACGGAGGAGGAGGCATCTTCCATCAGATTGCTGGTTTGAACTCCTCTGCTGCGCTGCAAAAGTATGTAGCCGCCGGTCATAATTTCTGTGCGCGTGGTCTGGCAGAAACTTATGGCTTGCATTATCAATCTGTGAACAAATACGAAAAGCTGGAAACCGCCATTGAGTTTTTAATGCAAACAGAAGCCACACGCCCCGTGCTTGTGGAAGTTTTCACGGAGCAATAAAACATTTCGGCACAGCCATCCCCCATCACGAAATACCAACTACACATATTTAATATATTATGGAAAGAAACTGGGAATGTATCAAACAATATGAAGAAATCTTGTTCGATTTCTGGAACGGCATCGCCCGTATCACCATCAACCGTCCGCGTTATCGCAACGCCTTCACACCACTCACAGTGGCCGAGATGAGCGATGCGTTGCGCTATTGTCGAGAAGCACAAGAGGTTTGCGTTGTTGTGCTTACCGGTGCGGGCGACACAGCCTTCTGCGCAGGAGGCGACATGCACGTCAAGGGGCGTGGAGGATATGTTGGCGGAGATGGCGTTCCACGTCTGAATGTGCTGGACGTGCAGAAGCAAATTCGTTCCTTGCCGAAGCCTGTGATAGCCATGGTGAACGGATTTGCCATCGGCGGCGGACACGTTCTGCACCTGATGTGCGACCTCACCATAGCTTCCGAGAATGCTATCTTCGGGCAGACAGGGCCTCGCGTCGGCAGTTTTGATGCCGGTTTCGGCGCATCATATTTGGCTCGCATCGTCGGCCAGAAAAAGGCGCGCGAAATTTGGTTCCTCTGCCGCAAATACAGTGCAGCCGAAGCCGAACGCATGGGAATGGTCAACAAGGTAGTTTCTATCGAGGAATTGGAGAACGAAACCGTGGCATGGGCTGAACAGATGATGGAATTGTCTCCGCTGGCGCTGCGCATGATTAAGGCCGGGCTGAATGCCGAATTGGATGGTCAGGCCGGTATTCAAGAATTGGCCGGAGATGCCACGATGCTTTATTACATGCTTGACGAAGCTCACGAAGGCGGTCGTGCTTTTTTGGAAAAGCGCAAGCCCGACTTCAAGAAGTATCCCAAACTTCCTTAATACCCTCTCACGCATCTGATGATACCTTTCAAAGTCTGCATAGAGCCGCGCACGTTCCATTTCAAGCAACCTGCTGGAACGTCGCGCGGCATTTATTATACCCGCCGCTCGTGGTATGTGCGCCTCACATCAACCGCTGACCCTTATGCCCTGGGGTTGGGCGAATGTGCCCCCCTGCCCGACCTCAGTTGTGATGCTTGTCCCGACTATGAAGAGCATCTTCGGAAATTTGCACACGCACTGGAGCAAAGACAAAGCATAGACCACGAAACGCTACGAGCTTTCCCCTCCATTCTTTTCGGCTTTGAAACGGCTCTCCTTTCGTTTCAAGCCTCCCTCAAAGGGCATTACCTGAAACTCTATGACACTCCCTTTACGCGCGGAACGCACGGCATACCCATCAACGGGCTTGTTTGGATGGGCAACTACGAGGAAATGCTTTTGCGCATGGAGGAAAAGCTCAAAGCAGGCTTCAAGTGCATAAAATTGAAAATCGGTGCCATCGACTTTGAGCGCGAGATGGATTTGCTCGAACGGCTTCGCCAACGCTACACACCTGATGAAGTGCAACTCCGAGTGGATGCCAATGGAGCATTCACGCCGGCCGAAGCACCCGAACGCCTGGCCAGACTGTCTGCACTGGGCATTCACAGCATTGAGCAACCCATTCGGGCCGGCCAATGGGCGGAAATGGCTGAATTATGTCGCACATCGCCGCTCCCCATCGCACTGGATGAGGAACTTATCGGCATCAACACACCGGCAGAAAAGCAGCGATTGCTTGACACGGTGCGTCCGTCATTCATCATCCTCAAGCCGTCGTTGCACGGAGGCCTTGCGGGTGCTGAAGAGTGGATGGCAGAAGCCGACAAACGCGGTATCGGACATTGGGTAACCAGTGCACTCGAAAGCAACGTGGGACTGAACGCCATCGCACAATGGACCTCACACGTGGAGAAGCACAGCAACATGTTGCCACAAGGACTCGGCACCGGACAACTCTTCACAGACAATTTTGAAGAAACACAACTTCAAATCGAAGGAGAGCACCTGTGGATTGACAAAAAGGAAGAGCGCGATTTCTGCACTGACTTACAGAAATTCCGCTCAGTGTGGGAAGACAACTGCCCCACACTCACGGTGCACACCTCCGGTTCGACAGGGAAGCCCAAGCCACTTGTTGTGGAGAAACAACGAATGCGTAACAGTGCAAAAGCCACTTGCAAAATTCTGAACCTGCAAGCCGGTGATACGGCCCTGCTCTGCCTGCCGCTGCATCGCATTGCCGGCATGATGATGGCTGTGCGTGCTTTCACGCAAGACTTGCAGCTCATCACAAGTGCCCCTTCGGCACACCCCTTGGCACGCCTGCACCGCCCCCCTGTGTTTGCCGCCATGACCCCCATGCAGGTGTGGGAAACACTACGCGTGCCACGCGAGGCTGAAATGCTGCGGCAAGTGCGTCAACTCATCATCGGCGGCGGAGCTATGAGTGCTGAACTTGAAGACATGCTTCGCTCATTTCCGCACAATGTGTGGAGCACTTACGGCATGACGGAAACGCTTTCACACATTGCACTGCGACGCATAAACACAGCATCGCCAACGGGTTATCAACCATTACCTAAAGTAAAAGTCAGCATTGACGAAAATGATTGTCTAATCATTGATGCACCCGAAGTGTGCCCCGAAACGCTTCACACCAATGACCATGCCCGCTTGTTGGAGGACGGCACTTTCGAAGTGCTTGGACGCCGCGACAATGTGGTATGCTCAGGAGGACTGAAACTGCAAATCGAAACGCTTGAAGCACGTCTTGCAAATCCTTATCGGATGCAGCTGACCGCTGTGCCCGATGCCAAATTCGGCGAAGCCCTCACGCTCATCACCGACACGCCCGAACATCTGCCAACACTGCAAGCACTTTGCCACGAAAGGCTCACATCGCACGAGCGTCCCAAACACTATTTATCGGTGGAGCATCTTCCGTTTACTGACACCGGAAAACCGGCTCGAGCCGAGGCTCGCCGAATGGCAGCAGAGGCACTCAGAAAGAAATAAGCCACAACGCACAAATGCTTACCTTTTGTCAGAAAAAGGCACATGGGGCTTACAAAAATTTACAAGGCGTTTAGAAATTTCTGCAGTGCTTGTAGAAACTTCTAAACGCCTTGTAGATTTTCACGCAATCGCTGCAAGATTTTTTATCCTTGAAAGCCAAAAAAACCGACAGCTTAGTTGGGATTTCTCACACCTTTCTTTAATTTTGGCGGTGATATCAGGCAACACCTCCGATGAACTCAAAAACCGACATAAAAGCCTCGGCATTTCCGGCCTGCCATGTACGCTTTCCGCTAAACATGGATCGGCAAGCCGCCACGTTTTGGTTGGCAGCAGAGGAGTATGTAGCCGAACACTTGCCCGAAGGAAATTATTTTTTCACCTGGCAGCTTTCGCCCACCGTGGTGATGGGACGCAACCAAGTGGCTCATGCCGAAATCAATCTGGACTATTGCCACACACACGGCATAGACGTGGTGCGCCGCAAAAGCGGAGGCGGATGCATCTATGCCGACGAGGGTAACTTGATGCTGAGTCTCATCACACCGAGCCGCGCCGTGGAAACGCTCTTTGCCGAATATGCCACCACAGTGGCACAGGCCTTGAACCAACTCGGGGCAGCCGTTATCACCACCGGACGCAACGACATCTGTCTGGCGGACGGCAGAAAAATATGCGGCAACGCTTTCTACCATCTGCCCAAGCGCAACATTGTACACGGCACCATGCTCTTCGATACGCAAGCCGTGAATATGCAAAACGCCATCACGCCCGATGCAGCCAAGCTCAGCAAAGCCGGCGTGGCGAGCGTGAAAAGCCGCATCGGACTGCTGAAAGATGTGCTCAGCATTGACATCCATCAATTGCGCACGGCCATAGAAACAAGTCTATGCAACAAGGAAGTGCACCTAACGCATGAAGATGTGAAGCGCATTTTCGAGAACGAGAAAGCCTATCGGAACCCTGAGTTTCTGTATGGCAAATCCCGACACACACACATCACACATAGCGACCGCATTGCCGGTTGCGGCAGCGTGGAAATACATTTCTCATTGTGCGGAAACACCATCACTGAAGTGCGGCTCACGGGTGACTTCTTCGAGTGCGGGAATGCAGAAGAGGCTTTCAGCAAAGCTTTCATAGGAGCAAGCTATCATGCTGATTCCATGAGAGAAATCATCGATACACTTCACCCCGAAGAAAGCATAAGAAATTTCAGTACACAAGCACTCAGGAAACTCCTGAACATCGAGCAGAAAGAAACAAACGCATATCCTAAAAGCGAAAATACCAATCCTTAAAAACCTAATACAACATGTCAGAAAAAAGAACCTGTCTTTACGAAAAGCACGTCGCACTCGGTGCCAAGATGGTGCCATTCGGCGGATTTGAAATGCCTATCCAATACACCGACATCGCAGATGAGCACAACGCCGTGCGACAAGCCTGCGGCGTGTTCGATGTGAGCCACATGGGCGAAGTGTTAGTGGAAGGCCCCGATGCCGAACGCTACGTTCAACACATCTTCACCAACGACGTAGCCGGCGCTCCCATTGGCAAGATTTATTACGGCATGATGCTGCACCCACACGGCGGAACCGTGGACGACCTTTTGGTGTATAAAATGGCTGAGCAGAAATTTTTCCTCGTCATCAACGCAGCCAACATCGACAAGGACTACGCTTGGATGTTGGCGCAGAAAGACGGCATGGACGTTGCAGTGATCAACCAAAGCGAACAGTATGGCCAGTTGGCCGTTCAGGGTCCTCAGGCAGAAGCTCTGACCGAGAAACTCCTCGGATTGGAATGTGCCGAATTGGCTTTCTATACTTTCAAGACCATCGACGTTGATGGCGAAACCCTCATTGTGAGCCGCACAGGCTATACAGGAGAAGACGGATTTGAGATATACGGCAGCCACGCCTACATCCAAAAGTCTTGGGACATTTTGGTGAATTCCGGAGAGGTGAAACCCTGCGGCCTGGGCTGTCGCGACACACTCCGCTTCGAAGTGGGACTTCCGCTCTATGGCGACGAACTCACCGACGAGCTTTCGCCCATCGAAGCAGGCCTTGGCATGTTTGTCAAAGTGGAGAAAGAAGAATTCATCGGCAAAGAAGCCGTGGCCAAACAGAAAGCTGAGGGTGTCAGCCGCAAGATTGTGGGTATCGAGCTCGCCGGCCGCGCCATTCCGCGCCACGGATACGATGTTGAAGCCGAAGGCAAGGTTATCGGAACCGTAACAACAGGCTACAACTCCATATCAACAGGCAAGAGCGTCTGCATGGCACTTATTGACATTGCCTATGCCAAACTTGGCACTCCCGTTCAGGTGCGCATACACCGCAAACTGCAAGACGGAGTTGTTACGAAGAAACGCTTCTATGAGAAGAACTACAAGAAATAATACTATTTAATAACTATCTAAAAACACAACAAAAATGGCAAAAGTGATTGAAGGACTCTACTACAGCGAGAGCCACGAATACGTAAAGATTGAAGGCGAATACGGATACGTCGGAATTACCGACTACGCGCAAGACCAACTCGGCAACGTGGTATACGTAGATATGCCCGAAGTGGATGATGAAGTTACAGCCGGTGAAGAATTCGGTGCCGTCGAGAGTGTGAAAGCTGCCAGCGACCTCATCTCACCTGTGAGCGGCACTGTGGTTGAAATCAACGAAGAGTTGGAAGACGCTCCTGAGCTTGTGAACAAAGACGCCTTCGCCAACTGGATTATGAAAGTGAAGCTCAGCGATCCTGCCGAAGTGGAAGCACTGATGGACGTTGCTGCCTACGAAGCCATCTGCCACTAAACAATTGGCAATGTGCCCTCACAAAATGTGTCAGTGCGCCGGTGAAAATCCATCAGGCCATTGACACATTTTGCATTTCAAGGCTCATTTTCACTAACTCACTAAACAAAAATCTATGTCCTATAAGTATTTTCCCCACACCCAACAAGACATCAGCGAAATGCTGAAAGTGATTGGCGTGGGTTCGTTGGAAGAACTCTATGCCGAGATCCCGGAAGAACTGAAGTTCGTCGGCGAACTCGACATGCCCTCGGCCAAATCCGAGATTGAAGTGCGCGAAATCATTGAAGGCATGGCTGCCCGCAACAAACAGCTGGTATGCTTTGCCGGATGCGGCACTTACAACCACTACACACCGAGCGTAATTCCCTACATCGCATCGCGCTCTGAGTTTTCCACCTCATACACTCCTTACCAAGCCGAGATTTCGCAAGGCACCTTGCAGTATATTTTCGAGTATCAGAGCATGATGGCCGAGTTGACGGGTTTGGAAATTTCGAATGCCAGTATGTACGATGGTGCAACGGCCACTGCAGAAGCGATGATGATGTGTGTGGCTGCTGCCAAGAAGCGCAGAAAAGTGCTCATCTCATCTACGTTCAACCCTGACGTGCTCCGAGTGGTGCGCACCTATGCAAAATATCATGGTGTGGAACTCGTGGAAGTTCCTGCCAAGGATGGAGTTACCGACAAAGCCGCTATCAACGAGTTGTTGGCCGGTGGCGACGTTGCCGGTGTGATGGTGGCACAACCCAACTATTTTGGCAACATCGAAGACTTCAGCGGACTGGCTGATGCATGCCATGCAGAAAAAGCATTGCTCGTCATCAATTCCGTGGCTTCCGCCTTGGGTGTTTTGAAGTCGCCCGGCGAATGGGGAGCAGACATTGCGTGCGGTGATGCACAGAGTCTGGGAATTCCCATGGGCTACGGCGGTCCTTACATCGGCTATTTGTGCACCACTTCGGCCCTAATCCGCAAAATGCCCGGCCGTCTTGTGGGTGCCACCACCGATGCCGAAGGAAAACGATGCTTCGTCTTGACAATGCAGGCTCGCGAGCAGCACATTCGTCGCGAGAAGGCCACTTCCAACATCTGCACAGCGCAAGGTTTCATGTGCCTCTACGTGGCTTCATACTTGTCGTTGATGGGACCGAAGGGCTTGCGCGAAGTCAACCAATTGTCTTACGAAGCCGCCCACTACCTTCAGGATGCGCTCATCGGTACAGGTGCATTTGAGAAGGTGCACGAAGTTCCTTTCCTCAACGAGTTCACACTCCGCTATACCGGCAAGACACCGCTGAACGAGCTTCGCAAAAAGCTGACTGCCGAGGGTTATCTCGCCGGCGTTGTGGCCAACGAAGCAGAGCAACTTGTTGTTTTTGCAGCAACAGAGCAGAACAGTCAACAACAAATTGACGCTTTTGTGGCAGCAGTGGCCAAGTTAGTGTAAACAGGGTAGAAACATTCTAAAGCCATAACAATGAACAAGACATACTACGGAAAGTTGATATTCGAACTTTCAAAACCCGGACGTACCGGATATTCATTGCCCGAGAGCACCATGAGAAACCACAGCATGGATGAACTGCCCTCTGCATTGTTGCGCGAAAAGCCTTTGGGCCTTCCCGAAGTGGACGAACTCACTGCCGTGCGTCATTACACCAACATGAGTAATAACAACTTCGGTGTGGACACAGGCTTCTACCCCTTGGGAAGTTGCACCATGAAGTATAACCCGAAGATAAACGAGGAGATGGCTGCGCTGAAAGGCTTCACCAATCTTCATCCCGCACAATGCGAATGCACAACACAAGGTGCGCTGGAGCTGTATTGGGAGGTGCAACGCACACTCTCGGAAATCGCCGGTCTGAGTGCCTTCACGCTTAATCCGTATGCCGGAGCACACGGCGAATTGACCGGTCTGATGGTAATTCGCAAGTATCACGAAATGCGCGGCGACACCGGACGCACCAAAATCATCGTGCCCGACTCTGCTCACGGCACCAACCCGGCTTCGGCTGCCGTATGCGGACTGCAGATTGTGCAGGTGAAGAGCACAGCCGATGGAACCGTGGATGTGGAAGACCTGAAGCCGTTGTTGGGAGACGACATTGCCGGCATGATGATGACCAACCCCAACACGCTGGGTATCTTCGAAAAGAAAATACCTGAGATTGCGCGTCTCGTTCACGAATGCGGCGGCCTCATGTATTACGATGGTGCCAACCTGAATCCCATGCTGGGTGTTTGCCGTCCCGGCGACATGGGCTTTGACGTGATGCACATCAATCTGCACAAGACATTCTCAACGCCGCACGGCGGTGGCGGTCCCGGCAGCGGTCCGGTGGGTGTTCGCGCCGGCTTGGAGGAATATCTGCCCAATCCGCAGGTGGTGAAGAATGCCGACGGCAGCTTCTCCATCCGGATGAACGAGCAATCGCTTGGTGCTGTGTCGCCCCTCTTCGGCAACTATGCCGTTGTGGTGCGTGCTTATGCTTATCTGTTGTCACTGGGCAAGGAGAATGTGCCTTTGGCCGGAAAACTCTCAGTGCTCAATGCCAATTATATAAAGGAATGCTTGAAGGAATACTACAAGCTTCCCATCGACGGCTTGTGCAAGCACGAATTTGTGTTCGACGGTCTGCGTGAAGAATATGGCGGCGACCATCATGATGCAGGGCATGTAACCACACTCGATGTGGCCAAGCGTTTGCTCGACTACGGTTTCCACGCTCCCACCATCTATTTTCCGTTGCTCTTCCACGAAGCCATGATGATTGAGCCCACGGAAACAGAAAGCAAGGACACGTTGGACGAATTCATCGAAGTGATGAAGACCATCGCCATCGAAGCTCGCGACAATCGCGAACTGCTCAAGACGGCTCCGCACTCCACGCCGGTGCGTCGTCTTGACGATGTGAAGGCGGTGAAAGAGCCTAAGTTCACTTTCGCAATGCTTTAAGAAAAACGTATCTACTCGGGCCAATCGAGCCACGCGCTTCGGTTGGCCCGTAGTTTCACCCCAAACATTTCAAACATGCAAACAGACATTATCATCATAGGCGCAGGTCCCGGTGGATACGAAGCTGCCGTTCATGCTGCCAAAACCGGCCGACAGGTGGTGCTCATCGAGGCTGCCGAGTTGGGCGGAACATGCCTTAACTCGGGTTGCATCCCCACCAAATGCCTTTGCCGCAACGCCGAGGTGCTTGACGATGTGCGTGAGGCCGAACGCTACGGCATCAGCACGGGGGGCGAAATCAGTTTCTCGCTCTCGAAGGCCGTGGAACGCAAAAACGAAGTGGTGGCAAAGCTTGTGGGAGGCATCGAAATGCTGATGAAAACGCCCGGCATCACCCTGGTGAAAGGCAAGGCACGCTTTGCCGACGCTCACACCGTGGTGGCCGAAACGGCCGAGGGCGAACAGACTTTCACCGCTCCCGCCATCATCATTGCCACCGGTAGCCAAACGAAGTTCCTGCCCATCGAAGGAGCGCACTGCGAGGGAGTGGTAACTTCCACCGAGATGCTCAACCTCCCGGAAGTGCCGGCACGCCTCTGCGTCATCGGTGGCGGCGTTATCGGCCTGGAGTTTGCAAGCATCTACCACAGTTTCGGCAGCGACGTAACCGTGGTGGAGTTTTGCAAAGAAATACTCCCCCAGTTCGACCGCGACATTGCCAAGCGTCTGCGCACCTCTCTGAAGAAGCGCGGCATCACCTTCAAGACCGGTGCAGCCGTTACGGCCGTTCGCCCCACGGACGGGGGATATACCGTGTGCTATGAGGAGAAAGGCAAAGAAGCCGCTTGCGAAGCCGACCTCGTGCTGATGGCTGTGGGACGTGCTGCCAACCTCTCTTCGCTCAACCTTGACGACATCGGTGTGGCACACACACCGCGCGGCATCATCGTGGACGGAAACATGCAGACCAACGTGCCGGGCGTCTATGCCATCGGCGACATCAACGGCCTCTGCCAGTTGGCCCACGCTGCCACTTTCCAAGGTTTCCGTGCCGTGAACCACATCTGCGAAAAGGCTGACGAAATCCGCCTGGACATTGTGCCGGCTGCCGTCTTCACGGTGCCCGAAGCCGCTTGCGTGGGCCTGACCGAGGAGCAGGCAGCGGAGCGCGGCATAGCCTACACAGCGCACAAGGCTTTCTATCGCGCCAACGGCAAAGCCCTCACCATGGAAGCCGACGACGGTCTGGCCAAAATCCTGTGCGACGAACAGGGCCGCATCATCGGAGCTCACATTCTGGGAGCACATGCAGCCGACCTGATACACGAAGTGGCGGTGCTGATGAATGCAGATGCCAGCCTGAGCGACCTTTCGCGCTGCATCCATGCCCACCCTGCCCTGAGCGAAATACTGCTTTCGGCCGCCCATGCCTGATGGTGCCGTTTCGGAAAAGCATAACTTACACCCGACAAGCCCTTTTGCGACTTTTGCAAAAGGGCTTTCTTTTGTCCGAAAGGCTGATGCTTGCTACGAAAAAGCGAGAAAAGAAATCTAAACGGCTTTCAGGTGCAGTATCTTCGGCATGATACTTTTGTCTCACGGCGTTGATATTTTTGTGTCAAGCGCATGATACTTTTGTGTCAAGTGCTTGAGACTTCAGTGTCAAGGCGTGATACTGTAGTGTCAAGGCGTGATACTTTACCGAAAGGCAGTGCGGATTTGCTTATCTACCGTTTCAAGAGGAAACACATGGCTTCCGGAATACAAAAAAATGCGGTTCCAAATCATTGAAACCGCATACTCATTTTGTTATGTTGCAGGGTAAAAGGTCGGGAAAGACCTTAGCGTTTTTCTGTAGAACGCCGGGAAGCTGTCGGGGTGCACTCGGGCATCACTGCGATTGATGGGATGAGGGTTGTTCGGCTTCGGCAGGTTGCTCTCTCCTGCCCTTCTGCCACAACTTGGCGCGTCCGACTGCCGCTTCCAATCCCTGCCAACTCCAGGCTCGCACTTGGTCAACAAGCACAGACACCACGTAAACACCCACCAAAGACAAAAGGGTGAGCAAGGCAAACAGAAGCGGCTCAAACTCCTTGTGAAGATGCACCACGGCTTCCTTGAAAACGGGACGCGCCAGCAGATTTTGATGCACAACATACACGCTCAGACTGCCTGCCGCCAACCAATTGATCAGACGGCTGCGGAAATTGAGACGCGAGAAGAAGAGCAACAGAAAGCATGAACCGAGAATGACAAAGGGGTTGGTGTAGTTGGTGGAAAAGCGATTGAATTCGTGCACACTCTCCTTGTCGCCGGAAAGCACAAAAAGCAACAGCAGGACAAGTTGCACCAAAGCACAAAGCACATATCCCAAAAAGAAGAAGGCCTTAGGGGCTATCAGACGATCGGCCACATAAAGACGCAGATAGCGTGCCAACAAATAGAGTCCGATGAACGACAAAGTGCCATAACCTTGTTGGAACACGCCGGACAACTGCCAAATGCCTAATGTCTGAACCGTGAAGAAGGCAACGAGCACTCCCAGAAACTCACGCTGCGAGGCACGTTCCACAAATGCATTGAGCACGGGCGAAAGCAGATAGAGCACAAGGTAGGCATAGACAAACCAATAACCGAAATAGCTGTCCAAAAGTTTGTCTGGCGTGTCGGGAGAACCTCCTTTGTATATGGCAAAACCGACAATGACCACCGATGTTACGAAAAACACTTGAAACAACAAACGAGCCACTCCCTCGGTACGCGCTCTGATGCCGAACCAACCCGAAAGCATCACAAATACATCGACACAGACCACCGACAGATATTCCACCAACGACAGAGCAATGCGCTCTTCGGGATGATGCGTCAGGTTGGCAATGGTGGGATAACCCAGAGCAGCGAAGTCGGCATGAACCACCAACACGAAAAACATGGCCAGCACACGCAGTGCCTCCATATTGGAAGAACGTTCGCGCTTCGGCACAGGCAGGGATGCAGCAGAACTTGACATTATCGAAGAAGGATTAAAGCATTCGACAAAATGAGTAAAAGAAAAAGCACAGGTGCTCCACATCGCGGGACCAACCTGTGCTTGATGTTTTGAGAGCGTTTCCGAAAAGGCTTAAAACTCTGCGGTTTTCGGTGTACGCGGGAAAGGAATTACGTCGCGGATGTTCTGCATTCCGGTAACGAAGAGGATGAGACGTTCGAAGCCCAAACCAAAACCGGAGTGCGGGCACGAACCAAAACGACGGGTGTCGAGATACCACCACATGTCCTTCATGGGAATTTCGAGTTCGTTGATGCGAGCCATGAGCTTGTCGTAATCGGCTTCACGCTCACTTCCGCCGATGATTTCACCAATCTGCGGGAACAGCACGTCCATGGCACGCACGGTTTTGCCGTCGTCGTTCATCTTCATATAGAAGGCCTTGATTTCCTTCGGGTAGTCTGTCAGGATAACAGGACGTTTGAAGTGTTCTTCCACCAAGTAACGTTCGTGCTCACTGGCCAAATCCACACCCCATGACACGGGGAATTCGAACTTGCGGCCATTGCGAACGGCTTCTTCAAGGATTTCAATGCCTTCGGTGTAAGTGAGACGTTGGAAGTCGTTCTCCAAAACAAAGTGAAGGCGTTCAAGCAACGTTTTGTCAATCATCTGATTGAGGAAAGCGAGGTCGTCCTGACAGTTCTCCAGAGCCCAACGCACGCAATACTTGATGAAATCTTCGGCCAGGTCCATGTTGTCTGTGATGTCGTAGAAAGCCATTTCCGGCTCAATCATCCAGAACTCGGCCAAGTGGCGCGGTGTGTTGCTGTTCTCTGCACGGAAAGTAGGACCAAAGGTGTAGATAGCTCCAAGCGCTGTAGCACCGAGTTCACCCTCAAGCTGTCCGCTCACAGTGAGTGAAGTAGCTTTGCCGAAGAAGTCGCCGCTGTAGTCGATGTGGCCTTCTTCATCCTTCTTCAGGTCATAAAGATTTTGCGTTGTTACCTGGAACATCTGGCCGGCACCTTCGCAATCGCTGGCAGTGATGATGGGTGTGTGGAAGTACACAAAACCATGCTCGTGGAAGTATTGGTGAATGGCCATCGCCATGTGGTGGCGGATGCGGAACACTGCACCGAACGTGTTGGTGCGGAGACGCATATGGGCGTGCTGACGCATATACTCAAAGGTCTGACCTTTCTTCTGCATGGGATAGTCGGACGCGCAAGTGCCGAGAACCTCAATGGCAGTGGCTTGCACTTCAACGTTCTGACCGGAACCAACGCTTTGCACCAAAGTGCCGTCAACACTGATACATGCTCCGGTGGTGATGAGTTTGAGCAACTCGGCATCAAACTTCTCGACGTCGGCCACTACCTGCACGTTCTTGATGGTTGAACCATCGTTCAGTGCTATGAAGTTGACCGACTTACTGCCACGTCGAGTGCGCACCCATCCTTTCACATTGACTGTTGCTCCATAATCCTCACGGGTCAACAATTCAACTATTCTTGTTCTCTTTACTGTATTCATGATACTTTTTCCTTTTATGCAAAATAATGTGCAATGCTTATTCGAAAGCCCCCATTTGGAGCATGCTTACCTCCTTCTCTGTGAGGAAACGCCAATCGCCGCGCTTCACATTCTTCTTGGTAAGACCGGCAAAGTAGACGCGATCGAGCTTCACCACACGATAACCCAGGCTTTCGAAAATGCGACGTACGATGCGATTCTTTCCACTATGGATTTCGATACCTACTTGTTTCTTATCTGTGGGACTGGCGTAGTCAATGGCATCTGCCTTGATTTCTCCATCTTCGAGCATGATACCTTCTGCTATCTGGCGTATATCAGCCGCCGAAACGTTCTGGTCAGTGTGAACGTGGTAAATCTTCTTCTTCAAGAACTTGGGATGTGTGAGCTGAGAAGCCATTTCTCCATCGTTTGTGAGCAAAAGCACACCCGTGGTGTTGCGGTCAAGGCGTCCAACAGGGTAGATGCGTTCAGGACAAGCATTGCGCACAAGGTCCATCACGGTTTTGCGATTTTGCGGATCCTCACTGGTCGTAACATATCCCTTAGGCTTGTTAAGCAGAACGTATACCTTCTTTTCAATCTTCACCGTATCATCGTGGAAAAGCACCACATCCGAACGCAGAACCTTTGTGCCCAATTCTGTAACCACCTGTCCGTTGACCGTAATCACACCGGCTTGAATGTATTTGTCGGCATCGCGACGCGAGCAAATGCCTGCGTTGGCCAAATACTTGTTCAAGCGGATGGGCTCATTGGGATCGTAATTTTTCTCCTTATACTCCAAGCGTTTCTTGTGGCTATACTTTGCATGGGGGTCGTAACCGGAACGGCGAGGACGCTGTCCGTAACCTCCGCGATTGTATCCACCTTGTCCGCCGGCACCTTGAGCATAACCTTCACGGCCTGCACCACCTTGATTATAACGAGGACGGTAACCACCCTCGCCTGCGGCACGATAACGCGGAGCATATTCAGAATTATAATTATTGTTCTCACCATCAGCACCGGCATTGTAAGAACGGCGCTTGCCCCACGGATTTTCGCTGCGCTGATATCCACCGCGCAGACGGTAACCCTCAGAATGCGCATAAGCATTGTGAGAACGTTGTGAATAGTTTCCTGAATTCTCACCATAACGGCCGGTTGCACCTTCGCCCTCTGTATTCACACGAGTGTAGCGAGGACGATAACCTCTGTTGCCTTCAGAAGGATAGCGACTGGACACATAGGTGCGACCACCCTCTGTGCGACCTGAGAAACGCGGACGCATACCACCCTCACGGCGGTTATAGCCTCCACCGGCCGGTCGATTGTTGTCGGGGGAGTAGCCATCACGGTTTTCCCCGTCTCTTTCATTAAAATCTTTTTTGTCAAAGAAATTTTCGCTCATAGCGGTAACTTTAATCTTTATATATAAATAATTGTATAGGGTTCACAGATAAACACTCGCTGCACGCAACTTTGGCCAACCGGCTTGCTTAAACGCCTGTGTAGTTGTAAGGAGTGATGGCACGCAATTCCGCTTTCACAGCTTCGCTTACCTCCAATCCTTCAATGAATGTGCGAATGCTTTCACCGGTGATAGCTGCATTGGTACGCGTCAAGGCTTTCAATGCTTCGTAAGGATTGGGATAAGCCTCACGACGCAACACTGTCTGTATAGCCTCAGCCACCACAGCCCAGCAGTCGTCCAAATCTGCCTTGATACTCTCTTCGTGCAGAAGCAGCTTGTCCAAACCTTTCAAAGTGCTGTGGAAAGCGATGAGTGCATGTCCCATAGGTACACCGATGTTGCGGATAACCGTACTGTCGGTCAGGTCGCGCTGCAAACGGCTGATGGGAAGTTTGGTGCTGAGATGCTCAAGCATGGCATTGGCCAAGCCGAGATTTCCTTCGGAGTTTTCAAAATCGATAGGGTTCACCTTGTGAGGCATGGCACTCGAACCAACTTCACCGGCCTTGATGCGCTGTTTGAAATAGTTCATCGAAATATACTGCCAGAAGTCGCGGTCAAGGTCAATCACAATGGTGTGAATGCGACGCATAGCATCAAAAACGGCAGCCATATTGTCGTAGTTACTGATTTGGGTGGTGAATTCCTCACGCTCCAATCCCAACTTCTCACTCACAAAGCGATTACCAAAAGTGCGCCAGTCGTAAGCAGGATAAGCCACGTTGTGTGCATTGTAGTTACCTGTGGCACCACCAAACTTGGCTGTGTGTCGGCTGGCCTTGAGCAATGCGAGCTGCTGTTCGAGGCGATAAGCAAAGACACGCACTTCCTTGCCCAAACGAGTGGGAGAAGCCGGTTGTCCGTGTGTCTTGGCCAACATCGGAATATCCTTCCACTCTTCTGCATAAGCATTCAAACGATCCACCAATTCCTCAAGCAAAGGGATATAAACTGCTTCGAGAGATTCCTTAAGCATCAAAGGGAATGATGTATTGTTGATGTCTTGCGACGTGAGTCCAAAGTGGATAAATTCCTTGAAAGCATCCAAACCTCCGATAGCATCAAAACGCTCCTTGATGAAGTATTCGATGGCTTTTACATCGTGATTGGTAACCGATTCTATCTCTTTCACACGAGAGGCATCGGCTTCAGAGAATTCTGCATAAATCTTGCGAAGTTCGGGGAAAAGAGCTTTATCAAAACCTTCCAACTGAGGCAGCGGAAGTTCGCAGAGAGCAATGAAATACTCAATCTCAACGCGCACTCGATACTTCATCAGTGCATATTCAGAAAAGTAGTTGGCAAGCGCTTCTGTCTTGCCATGATAACGGCCGTCAATGGGAGATACGGCTGTAAGCATGTTGAATTCCATTTATAGGTGCTTTATATTGTTTCTTTATGGTTTGCAAAAATACGAAAAAAACTCTTTGAGAAGCCCGAATGCGCTCTATTTTCAGCGTTTAGCGCAGCTTTAACACCTTAATATGCATCGAACATAACGCAGAAGGGAGTTTATGGACTGCCGTTGGGTTGGGAAAAGGTTGAGACAAAACTATTTTAATCGCCAAACAACACCTCGTCCATGCAGATGTCGTGGGCGTCGACGGGGACTTCCGGAAGAAGTTGGAAAGGGAAACATACGCCTATCTTGTAGGCGTTGGCAAGTTCCAGCTGAGCCAGGAATCGATCGTAATATCCTTTGCCGCGACCCAGCCGACGACCGGCGGTGTCAAAGGCCATGCCGGGGGCAATCACCAAATCGATGAACGAAAGCCGGGTAAAGGGAGCCCCTTGCGGCTCATTGATGTTGTAACTTCCGGTGTGCAAGTTGTCTTCTCCGGTGTAACACACGGGAAACATGGTGTCGCCATCGATAACCGGCAACAACAATTGTTTCTGTTGATAGAATCCCTGCAAAATGCTTTGCGTGTCCACTTCATCGGGCAGGGCATGGTAGAGCATCACTGTTTCGGCCGCAAGAAAACGCGGGTGTTGCATCAACTGCTCCATCACACGCTTTGAGTATTCGGCTTGAAGCTCCGCATATTGCTGCCGCCGGCTTCTCAGGAGTTTGCGTAGTTCTTTCTTGTCTGCCATATTGCCAACAACTTGTTTTGCGTGAAAGATAGGTGAAAGGCAAAGTGGTTGCCGAAAACGTAAGTGCGGCCAACCGCTTTTGCCTGCGGCCCTTCGGCTTTCGGCAGAGCAGGGAAAGTTTCTCCGCGCTGCATGAGCAGAAGTGCCTTCTGCACGGCAGGATCGGTGAGATTGGCATACATCACGGCTCCCTCGGTGTCGAGCAGGTCGCCTACGATGTAATTGTATAGGTATTCCTTGAAGAGTTTTCCGGATTTCTGCAACATGATGTTGCGACGCTTCAGTCCGTTCTTTTCAGCAAAACGTGCAAATTGTTCCAACACATCCTGACGATCCAGATAGGCCGAAATCTTGGTTAAATCGGTTTCTTCGCCCAAACGTGAGCGATGACGGTCCACAAAATCGTAAGCAAAGCTAAACATCAAGCCGGTGCGGTAGGCCTCCATAAAGTAAGACGTCATGCCCAGCGTGTCGCGAGCGATGAAGATGTCGGGAATGATGCCTCCGCCTCCATAAACAGTGCGACCGCCACGCGTTTCAAACTTTTCGCCATCGGTCTTGATGCTGTCGGCGGTGAAGTATTCGCCGTGCTCGGCACGCAGCAGCAAATCGGCGGCATACTCCTCTTCATCGCCCGGCGTATAGGGTTTCTGCACGCATCGCCCGGAGGGGGTGTAATAGCGAGCCTTCGTGAGACGCAACATGCTTCCGTCGGGGAAATCGATGGGTACTTGCACCAGTCCCTTGCCAAAGGTTCTTCGCCCGATGATGACGCCGCGATCGTTGTCTTGAACGGCTCCGGCCAAAATCTCACTGGCCGATGCCGATCCTTCGTCCACCAGAACTACAAGGGGCAAAGCGGGATAGGTGCCGCGGCCGTCGCTGGTGTATTCCTCACGGGGGGATTTGCGCCCTTCGGTGTAGACAATCAGACGGTCTTTCGGCAAAAATTCATTGGCTATCTGCACGGCCGGTGCCATGTAGCCACCCAGGTTGCCGCGCAAGTCGATAACGAGTCCTTCCAATCCTTCATTGTTCAACTTGGCCAATGCCGAAAGAAACTCGGGATAAGTGGTTTCGCCAAAGCTATTGATGCGAATATAACCGGTAGTTTCGTCAAGCATATACACGGCATCAATGGTGCGCAAGGGCACATCCCCTCTGACAATGGAGAAGCTGAGCGGTTGTGGCTTGCCATGTCGCTTTATGCCCAACTTCACCGTGGTTTCGCGTGGACCTTTGAGGCGTTTCATGGTTTCATCGTTGGTTACTTCCTTGCCCACATAAGGTTTTCCGTCCACACTGATGATGCAATCGCCGGGCATGATGCCGTGCTGTTCGGAGGGTCCGCCCTTGATAACCTTGACCACACGCACCGTGTCGCGATAGATAGTGAACTGCACACCGATGCCGGAGAAACTTCCCTTGAGTTCCTGCATCGATTCCTCCACGTCAGAGGCTCCCACATAGGTGGAATGCGGGTCGAGTTCCATCAGAATTTGCGGCAGCGACTTTTCCACAAGGTCGGGAATGTTCACAGTGTCCACATACTGGTCATCGATGAGATGCAGCAGCACATTGAGTTTGTTGCTCGACGTGTTGATGATGTTCAGACGGTTGCCCGAGAAATGGTTGGCACAAAAGCTGCCAATGAGAATGCCCAGCACAACCCCCAGGGCTATGATGAGCGGCACAAATCTTGAATCGCGGAGCTTTGCCATGCTTTGTGTGATAGGTTAATGCAAAGTTATGTTTTTGAGATGGCTTTCTGCAAAAAGTGGCAGGCCTTGCCACTAAAGTGGCGAGCACTGCCAAAAAAGTGGCAAGGCCTGCCACTCTTTCTGCAAAGCACTAATAAAATCTGCCCTTGTGCGGCAGAGTATGGATGAGGTGCGGCAAATATCGGCGAACTATTGCGCAGCAGCCTCAACATAGAGCACTTCGATGCCCGCCCTTTTCAGCAAATCGATGCCGTCGGTCAGGCGATAGTGCTCTCCATAAATGACGCGCTTGATGCCGGCCTGAATGATGAGTTTGGCACATTCAATGCAAGGCGAGGCCGTAACATAGAGTGTGGCTCCATCTGAATTATTGCCGGAACGGGCTATCTTAGTGATAGCATTGGCTTCGGCATGCAGCACGTAGGGTTTCGTTACACCCGTTTCGTCTTCGCAAACATTTTCAAAGCCTGCCGGGGTTCCGTTGTAGCCATCACTGATAATCATCTTGTCTTTCACGATGAGCGCCCCCACTTGTCGACGTTGACAATAGGAGTTCTCAGCCCAAATGCGTGCCATGCGCAAATAGCGCTTATCGAGTTCCAATTGTTTCAGATCCTTGGTGTTCATATCTTGGATGTATGTGTGATGTTTCAATTTGTTGTCGGAATGAGCCTACGCCAATCCGTTGCGTTTCAGCAAAGCCTGAATGGAAGGTGCTTTGCCACGAAAACGAAGGTAGAGCGTCATGGGGTCTTCGGATGAGCCACGCGAAAGAACGTTCTCACGGAAACTGTCGGCCGCTTCACGACTGAAAACGCCTCGTTCCTTGAAGTGTTCGAAGGCATCGGCATCGAGCACCTCTGCCCACTTGTAGCTGTAGTAGCCGGCAGCATATCCGCCGGACATGATGTGCCCGAATTGGGTGGACATGCAGCATTCGGGCACCGGCGGAAGCAGTTGTGCCTCCTGCCAGGCTGCGCGTTCGAATGCGCGGATGTCCTCTTGCAAAGGTTCGCTGAGCGTGTAATAAGCCATATCGAGCAATCCGAACGAGACCTGACGCATGCAGGCATAAGCCACATTGAAGTTGCGACTCTTCGTGATGCGTTGGAGCAAGGCCTCAGACAATGGTTCGTCGGTTTGATAATGACGGGCAAAAGTGCGGAGGAAGTCCGGCTCTACGGCATAGTTCTCCATGAACTGCGAAGGCAGCTCCACGAAGTCCCAGAATACATTTGTTCCACTCAACGAACGATATTTGCATTTTGAGAGAAGGCCATGAAGCGCATGTCCGAACTCATGCAGAAACGTCTCAACTTCCTCGAAAGTGAGCAACGCGGGCTTGGTGGCTGTCGGCTTGGTGAAATTCATCGTTACCGAAACATGCGGACGATGATCCTCACCCTCCGGTGTTAACCACTGGTCCTTGTAGGATGTCATCCATGCCCCACCCTGTTTGCCATCTCTGGGATGAAAATCCGTGTAGAGCACTCCCAAATAAGTGCCATCGGCATCCAACACTTCATAGGGCACAACGTCGGGATGATAAACCGGTATGGCTTTCTCCTCACGGAACGTAATGCCATAGAGTTTTGTGGCCAAACCAAACACACCGCGCTTCACACGTTCCAACTCGAAGTAAGGCCGCAGCATCTCGGAGTCCAAATCATATTCGGCACGTTTCAGCTTATTGGAATAATAAGCAAAATCCCATGCTTGCAGCACAAAGTCTTTGCCCTGTTCGCGTCTGGCAAGTGCAGCTACGGCTTCCACTTCTCGCAGTGCCGGTTCACGATAGTTAGCAATGAGTTCGTGCAGAAGCGCATAGACCTTTTCCGTGTTCTGCGCCATGCGTCGACGCAACACAAAATCGGCATAGGTTTCATAACCCAGCAAACGAGCTTTCTGCCGGCGAAGATTCACAATGCGGCGCACCACTTCAAAATTGTCCGTAGCACCTCCGTGTGTGCACCTTGTACCATACGCCATGTGGAGTTGCTTTCGCAATTCGCGGCAATCTGCATAAGTCATAAACGGAACGTAAGAGGGAGCTTTCAACGTGAAGGCCCAACCCTCCTTGCCGCGAGCTTTTGCCTCGGCTGCAGCTTGTTCGATTTGCGTTTCCGGCAGTCCGGACAATTTCTCTTCATCTTCAACCAACAGACAGAAGTCATTGGTTTCTTTGAGGTTATTCTGAGAGAAAGTCAAAGAGAGTTGCGACAACTCCGAGGTGATGTTCTTATACTCTTCTTTCGCTTCATCAGACAATGTTGCCCCACTCCGCTCAAAGGCTTCGTAGGTATTGTTAAGCAATCGGCGTGCTTCACCGGAAAAGGTTTCCCTTTGCGCATAAACACGCTGCACTCGTTCAAAAAGCTTCTTATTGAGCATGATTTCGTTGGAGTGCGCCGAAAGAATGGGAGCATACTTGTTGGTCAGCTCATCAAGGGCGTCAGAAGTTTCTGCACTTGCCAAATTATACATCACCGTGGTGGCACAATCGAGCAAACGCCCCGTGCTTTCAAGGGCTTCGATGGTGTTTTCAAAGGTTGGCGGCTCGGGATTTTCCACAATATGCTCCACCTCGCGCTTCTCGCGCTTCATGCCTTCGATCAGTGCTTCCTCAATCTCAGCCACTCCGATCAGATGAAACGGAATGGTTTCGCGATATGTGCCGTATGTATTAAGAAACGGATTCATGCTTTCTTTGTTTTTCAGATTTCACTCTTTCAACAAACGGTCTATTTCCTCGAATTTCGCTCCGAGGTTCAGATTCAGGTATACCTTATATAATAATGGTGCCCAAAACTTTTTCTGTTCTTCTGCGTGTTGGCGGAAATACTCCAAATAAGGTTGGGCTTTTTTATAATAATCTTTGCGGCGGTTGTAAGCCTCGCGATAGGTTGCGGAATTGATGTTTGTGGGCAAAACCACCTCACCGGCCAGGTTGCAATAACTCGCACCGATATAAAAATAGGAGCTGAGAAGTGTGCTATCCTGCTGCAAACATTTTTCAGCAGCAGCAATGGCTTCGTGATGCTTCTTCAGGTTGATCAGTGCCACACATTTGCCTTCCCAAAACACCACATTGGTGCTATCCGCCAAAAGCAATGTGTCTGCCAAAGCCGAGATGCGCTTGTAGTCGCCGTAATGAGCATAATAGTCCGCAATGTTGGTAAAGAAAAAAGCGTGTCGCGGATACTTGCTGATACCTGTATAGAGATATTCCATGTATTTCACGGTGTCTTTCTGATGAGCAGCTGATTGGGCCAGCACTTCGTAAATCAGACAACGCTGTGTGCTGTCCTGCAAGGCCATGTCTTTATATCGCGACACGTCTTTGTCATTTCCTGCCTGGTAACTGCTATACAAATGACGGAATGCCGACAAATTCACCTCTTCTTCCGTGAAAACGCCTTTGGCTTTTGCGTTTTTCAACCGGCTGTTTGTTTTCAATATAATGTCATAATAGCGTGCAGCCTCAGCAAAGTTCTTTTTCTTGTAATAATAGTTGGCAGCCACCTTCAGGTTATTGGAATAGCTGCGAAGCAAATCGGTGTTTTGCTTGCGATACCTGATTTTCTCTCCTTCAAGTTGCTGCAAACGACACTCCACGCTATCACATTTCAATGCATATTCAAAAATGCCCAATGTGCTGCTGAAAAATGCGGTTGTGTCAACATTTTTCTTGAGATAAAGCTTTTCATTCTCTACATCATTCATCAATTGGTATGCTTCAATACCGAAAAGATACAGCTTCGGGTCGGAAGCGCACACACTATCAGTCAGAAGTTTCTGAACGGATGCCAAAGCGTCTTTACCGTTCTTCGCTTTCAACGAATTCTTTATGGGGCGATATACTTTCTGTGCATACACGCCGCCAAAGGAAAGAACAACAGACAGTAACAATGTCAGAATTCTCATGTCTTCAATTTGATTTTGGCTTCAAGCCTTTTTAGTCAACATTGACAGCCGCACGGCATTTTTGCCATGCAACTGCCAATGTTTGTCATAGTTTGTTATTTTTCTTAACAGAGTCGCTTTAAATTCAACTCTGCGTGTTCAGTCATTCATTCACCCAAGCGATAAGGGGTGAAAGCACTCTCGACTTTTTTAATTGTCGAGATAAGATTTCATTTCGTTGGCGTTGGCTTCCATGCCAAGGTTGCCATAGCACACATAAAGGGGATAAGCCCAGAGTCTGCTGTTGGAAGGTTCGAGTTCGCGCACCTTTTCATAATAGCCACGTGCTTTCTCATAAGAGGTCTTAAACTCTGCCAACTCCTTGTCATAAAGTGCCTTATCCTTTGAGGGTACTGCCTTTCCGGGATGGCCTACATACTTGAAAGCACCCGAACTCACCTTTGCAAGCATCTCATTCACGTACGACGCTCCCAAGTTCACAAGAATGCGATAGTTGTTCGGCGCAATGGACAATGCTTTTTCAGAATACTCACGCGACTTGGCGTAATTCTTCTTCATGTTCAGCTCAACCGCACCCATCATGAAATAACCGGTGGCATCCTCGGGGTGCAATTCGATGTAGCGCAAAGCCGTTTGCTCAGCGGCTGCCACATTTTCGGTCTGCAGGTAATAGGCCTGTTGCCATTCGATGAATTGTTCGTTATTCTTGTCACGAGCGATGGCTTCTTCCAAAGTTTTCAACCAATTCACAGTGTCGCCTTTCACCAACAAAGCTTCGCAAGTCATCAAATAAGTGGTGTGCATATTGAAAGTGTCTTTCAACACCACTTGGGCGGCTTTCAGCATGTTGTCCCAGTCCTTGAGCTCATAATAAGTCCAAGCAGCGTTGAAAGCCGACTTACTGTAGTTGTCTTTCTTCACATTGTAGATGGAATCCTGTTCGGCTTGCGTAAACACTGGGTGCTTGTAAGCTTGTGTATACTTGAGGAAGTATTCTGCCGCACGTGCCTTGTCAGTTTCCAGGAAGAAGAAGCCAGCAAAATACCACTGGTCCAACATTTTCATAACAATCTCTTTGTTGGCTGCTATGAATTTGGGGTTGGGCTCGGCACCGGGTTTGGCGGGACGCATGTCGTAATCATGACTCAAAGCCGCATAATCAAGTGCCTGCTCACTCTTCGAGATAAACAAAGTGGTATCAAAAGGATTGCCGGCAGCCCCCTTCAAGAGTTCGGGGTGCACCAGAGAGAAAGCAGCCTTGGAGCCGAGATTGTAGAGCTCGGCATACTTGGTTGCTTTGGTGTTCTCCTTTTTCTTGGCTTTCTCCAGCTCCACACTGATGAGCGAGTCGCACGATGCAAAACGGCTCTTGCGCGCCAAGTTCTCAAACTTGAAAGTATAGGCGGCCTGTCCATAAGCCAGACCGGACACCATCACAACTGCGATGAGACTAAGAATTTTTTTCATAACGATTGTTTTTATGGTTTTTATTCGGTTATTCGGTTATATTCTCCGTGGGAGCTTCTGTGGCGGTTTCGCCGGTGGCTTCTGCAAGGTTTTCGGCACCTTCGTTCGCTTCGTCCTCAGTCTGCGTAGGCACCTGACACACGCTGCTGATGCAGTCGTTGCGTTTGCCCAGGTTGATGAGTTTCACCCCTTGCGTGGCACGACCCATCACACGCACGTCCGAAACCTTGAGACGAATAGTTACACCACTCTTGTTGATAATCATCAGGTCGTTCTCGTCCGTAACAATCTTGATGGCCACCACAAGCCCGGTCTTGTCGGTGATGTTGAGCGTCTTCACACCCTTACCGCCGCGGTTGGTCTTTCGGTAGTCTTCCACGGTGCTGCGTTTGCCAAAGCCCTGTTCGCTCACCACCATGATGGTTTCGCGCTCGGGGTCATTAACACACACCATGCCCACCACCTCGTCCTGACCATCCTCGTCAAGCGTCATGCCTCGCACGCCGGTGGCAGTACGCCCCATGACGCGCACCGCATCCTCGTTGAAGCGAATAGCGCGACCATTGCGATTGGCCAACACAATCTCGTTTTCGCCATTGGTGAGCGCCACGCCGATAACGCGGTCGCTCTCGCGGATGGTGATAGCATTCACACCATTGGTGCGCGGGCGGGAGTATTCGGTCAGACAAGTCTTCTTGATGATGCCGTTCTTCGTGCAGAACATCACGTAGTGGCGTTCGCAGAAGTCGGGGTCGTTCAGTTTCTTGATGTGCAGGCATGCGTTGACACTGTCGTCGCTATCAATGTTCAGCATGTTCTGAATGGCACGTCCCTTCGATGTTTTGTTGCCCTCGGGGATGTCATACACTTTCAGCCAGTAACATCTGCCCTTGGCTGTGAAGAACAACATCATGTTGTGCATCGTGGCAGGATAAATGTATTCGATAAAGTCAGCATCGCGCGTGCTACCGGCCTTACTTCCTACGCCGCCACGAGCTTGCGCACGGAAGTCTGCCAGCGGTGTGCGCTTGATGTAGCCCAGATGGCTGATGGTGATCACCACCTCATCGTCAGCATAGAAGTCCTCGGGATTGAACTCCTCACTCGAAAGCTTGATTTCCGAGCGTCGCGCGTCGCCATAGTTCTCTTTCACCTCGATGAGCTCGTCCTTGATCACCTGCTTGCAAAGCTCCTCGTCGCTGAGGATCTGCTCGAAGTAAGCAATCTTGCGCTGCAACTCGTCATATTCGGCATGAAGCTTGTCCTGCTGAATGTTGGTGAGCTGCCCCAGACGCATATCCACGATGGCCCTGGCCTGCAGCTCGTCCAGCGCGAAACGCACCATCAGGGCCTCGATGGCAGCCTGCGGACTCTTTGACGACTTGATGATCTGCACCACCTCGTCAATGTTGTCACTCGCAATGATGAGCCCCTCCAGGATGTGGGCACGCTCTTGGGCCTTGCGCAAGTCGTAGCGCGTGCGGCGCAGCACCACGTCGTGTCTATGCTCCACAAAGCAGCGTATGCAATCCTTCAGCGTGAGCAATTTGGGCCGTCCGTTCACCAGCGCGATGCAGTTCACTGAGAAGCTTGTTTGCAGGGCCGTCATCTTGAACAGCTTGTTCAGCACCACATTGGCATTGGCGTCGCGCTTCACATCGACCACGATGCGCATGCCCTCGCAGTCGCTCTCGTCGTTCACGTTGCTAATGCCGTCGATGCGCTTCTCCTGCACCAGGTCCGCAATGCTCTTGATGAGCTCAGCCTTGTTGACACCATAGGGGATTTCGGAAATGATGATCTTGTCGTGCGTCGCTCCGCTCTCAATGTCGGTACGTCCGCGCATAACCACGCGTCCGCGCCCTGTCTCATACGCGCTGCGCACGCCCTGCAACCCCATGATGTAACCACCGGTGGGAAAATCGGGCGCCTTGACGTGCTGCATCAGTTCCTCCACCTCGATTTCGGGATTGTCGATATAAGCCACACACCCGTCAATCACCTCCGGGAGGTTGTGCGTGGGCACATTGGTGGCCATGCCCACCGCAATGCCGCTTGCCCCGTTCACCAAGAAGTTGGGGATGCGTGTGGGCATCACCGTGGGTTCGAGCAGCGAGCTGTCGAAGTTGTCCACCATGTCCACCGTCTCCTTCTCCAGGTCCTGCATCATGGCCTCACCGGTCAGGCTGAGGCGCGCTTCGGTGTAACGCATGGCCGCGGGCGAGTCGCCGTCCACGGAGCCAAAGTTACCCTGGCCGTCCACCAGGGTGTAGCGCATGTTCCAATCCTGCGCCATGCGCACCAGTGCTCCATACACAGAGCTGTCGCCATGAGGGTGATATTTACCCAGCACTTCGCCCACGGTGCGTGCACTCTTCTTGTAGGCCTTATCGTGCGTGTTGCCCATGCCCATCATGCCGTAGAGAATGCGTCGGTGCACAGGCTTGAAGCCATCGCGAACATCGGGCAATGCGCGAGACACAATCACCGACATGGAATAGTCGATGTAAGAGCTCTTCATTTCCTCCTCAATGTTCACGGGGATAATTCTGTCTTCTGCCATAGATATGTTGTGTAATAAATTTACTTAATTTTGTTGTTCGTGCCAGTGTGCCGAGAGCGAGCCGAAACCAAGCCACCCCACGCGCACACAAACGCCCCTAGGGAGCAGCTACGCCCCGGATGAGGGCAACACCAGCGCAAAGGTAACAAAAACTTTCGGCAAACGCACCGCCTGACACACCGAAAAAACACGCCCGAAGCCCGTAGAGGCCATTTTCAGGCTCGCTGAGGAATTTTTTGGGGGGTAAAAAAGCCGCGGCGGAACGCTTTTATTTATATCCTAAAAGTTGCAATGTTTTAATTTGTTTAGGTTATAAGTTTAGAAAAGTTGCTCTTTGTGGCTATGGGTATTTGCCTTTTTAAAAAGTACGCCTCCCTCGCAAAAAAAAGGTGGTTTTTTACTCTGTGTGCAAGGATTTTGCACACCTAAGGCTTGTTTTTGGCGGAAATAGCAAAGAGTCATCGTATAATATATATAGGGAGAACCAACAAAAAGAGTAAGGATGACTCATGAGAAAAACAAGAAACGCAGGGATGCGCTAAAAGAAAAAGAGCCATAGAGGCGTTGGCACTTTTCGAGCAAGGTGGTGGGGGAGAAACACTACGGCCCACCGTATAGACTATTTTCGTTTTGTTGTCGGAGGCGGAGCTTAAGCCTGGCATGAAATGAGTAATAAGAAAAAAAATAGGGGGGCATCTGTTGCCATTTAGCCAAAGCAAACAATGATAGCACTTCTGTCCACCACCGCGCGCTGGGCCCCAGTTGTAAAATTCAGAGGGTTATATATTGAGTATTGCGTGGAAATTTTATATATTTACACATCGGATTTTATTGATGATAGACTTAAAAGGATGAGTTATGATAAGCAAAACGTTCAATCGATATATATGGCTGCTTGATATCCTCTTGCAGGAAAAGCAACTGACCTTTGACGAAATCAGCAAACGCTGGCAAGAAAGCAATCTGGGAGACAACAAACCCTTGCCTTTGCGCACTTTCCATCAGCATCGTGTTGCCGTAGAAGAACTTTTTGGAGTGGAAATCAAATGCAACCCATCCAGCGGATACAAGTACGCCATCACCAATCCTGAAGTCTTGAGAAACAATAGGACCAGGAAGTGGCTATTGAACTCCTTCAATCTATCGAATATGATCATTGCGGGGCACAACATGAAAGAGAGAATCTTGTTTGAAGACATTCCGCGCGGTACGGAGTATTTACAAACGATAATAGAGGCGATGCAGCGCTCTAAAGAATTGGCAATAGACTATCAGCCCTTTTATGGCCGTAGAACGACCTACACCCTCCAGCCCTACGCCATGAAAGCCTATCATAAGAGATGGTATCTGCTTGGCTTTATAAAGGAATTAGAGGCCATCCGTAACATTGCCCTGGACCGTTTGCTGGAAATGACCATTAGGGAACAATCCTTCTCATTGCCCGAAAATTTTAATGCCGCAAAATATTATGAAAACACGGTGGGAATCTTTGTAAGCAAAGACCTCTCTCCGGTAAAAGTAAAACTCAAGGCATACGGAAAGCAGATAGAATACTTGCGTTCTTTGCCCTTGCATAAATCTCAGTGCGAGACATCTTCGAGATATGGAGAGTTTAGTGTGTTTGAATATAAGTTGTGCTTGACTCCGGAACTTTCCAGCCAGATATTGGCGATGGGAGAAAACGTAGAAGTGCTAGAGCCACAAGAACTGAGAGAAGAAGTAAAGAGAAGATTTGTTGTGTACTAAATAAGTTGACACAATTAAAAAAAGTTATGTCACGCTTAATTAGTAATTCATTGCGATTGGAAATCGTGAGGGCCTGTTACTATGGTCATCTAAAGAAGACGGAAATTTGTAAGAAATATGGTGTGTCC
>JAFYPU010000008.1 GCA_017547385.1 Bacteroidaceae bacterium | reverse complement strand
GACACACCATATTTCTTACAAATTTCCGTCTTCTTTAGATGACCATAGTAGCAGGCCCTCACGATTTCCAATCGCAATGAATTACTAATTAAGCGTGACATAACTTTTTTTAATTGTGTCAACTTATTTAGTACACAACATCATGCGCTTGATACGCGCGTATCAAGGCGTGAGAGATTTTCCGAAAGCCTTTGCTGAGACGCTACGTTCGGACAAAAAAACCGCAAAATGGGTGTTCGTGTGGCAAAATGCCAAGGAAAATGCGCTTTTCAGTGTGAAAATGTTGTAAAAAGCATTTAAAGTTTGTACATTCGCCGTTCCTAACTTTCGGCAAGGCGCATGGTGCTGCCGGTGGGCCGGAAGCGAGGCGCTGAAAGCTTTGTGAAGAATTGAAACAAAACAACAGATATGAACACACTTTTTGACAAGATTTGGGATGCGCACGTGGTGCAACGAGTGCCCGACGGTCCCACACAGCTCTACATCGACCGGCTCTATTGCCACGAAGTAACAAGTCCGCAAGCCTTTGCCGGCATGCGAGCCCGCGGACTGAAATGTTTGCGTCCGCAACAAATCATCTGTATGCCCGACCACAACACGCCCACGCACGATCAGGACAAACCCATCGAGGACCCCGTTTCGCGCCATCAGGTGGACACGTTGGCGCAGAATGCAGCCGATTTTGGCTTGACGCACTTCGGAATGATGCATCCCAACAACGGAATTATCCACGTCGTAGGTCCGGAACAGGGACTCTCGCTGCCGGGAATGACCATTGTGTGTGGCGATTCGCACACTTCCACCCACGGTGCCATGGGGGCTGTGTCCTTCGGCATTGGCACGAGCGAGGTGGAACAGGTCTTGGCGTCGCAATGCATCCTTCAGAGCAAGCCAAAGTCAATGCGCATCTCTGTGAATGGCGCACTGCGTCCGGGCGTTACGGCCAAGGATGTGGCTTTATATATAATGAGTAAAATCACCACCAGCGGTGCCACCGGATATTTTGTGGAATACGCCGGCAGTGCCGTGCAGAGCCTTTCGATGGAAGGCCGACTCACTTTGTGCAATCTCAGCATCGAGATGGGAGCACGCGGTGGCTTTGTGGCTCCCGACGAAACCACTTTCGAATATATCAAAGGTCGCCCCTATGCTCCTCAGGGTGCGGAGTGGGAAAAGGCGGTGGCGCATTGGCGCACGCTCCGAAGCGGTGATGATGCCGTGTTCGACCGAGAAGAAACCTTTGATGCAGCCGACATCGAACCGATGATTACCTACGGAACAAATCCCGGCATGGGCATAGGCATTTCGCAAACCATTCCGCATCCTCAGAATGCCTCAGACGAAAAAGCCCTGGCCTATATGCAGTTCTCGGCAGGGCAGCGCCTTGTCGGCACACCGGTGGATTACGTCTTCCTCGGTGCCTGCACCAATGGTCGCATTGAGGACTTTCGTGCTTTTGCCTCCATTGCCAAGGGGCGCCAAAAGGCTGCCGGAGTTACGGCGTGGCTCGTTCCGGGTTCGTGGAAAGTCTTGGAGCAAATCAAAGCCGAGGGGCTGGATGTGGTGCTGCAAGAGGCAGGCTTCGAGATACGCCAACCGGGCTGCTCCGCTTGTTTGGCAATGAACGATGACAAGATACCGGCCGGCAAACTGGCAGTCTCGACCTCGAACCGCAACTTCGAGGGACGCCAAGGGCCGGGAGCACGCACCTGTCTGGCTTCGCCGCTCATGGCCGCCGCAGCTGCCGTTACGGGAGTGATTACCGACCCGCGCGATTTGCTATCATGAAAAGTTGTTACGCCTTTCTCAAATTTTGAAACATGAAACAGAAATTCGATATCATAAAGAGCACATGTGTGCCCCTGCCGCTTGAAAATGTGGATACCGACCAAATCATTCCGGCGCGTTTCCTCAAAGCCACAGACAAGGAGGGCTTTGGCGAGAACTTGTTCCGCGATTGGCGTTATGAGGCCGACGGAACGCCGAAAGACTTTGTGCTGAACAACCCCGCCTACTCGGGAGAGATACTTGTGGCGGGCAAAAACTTCGGTTGCGGCAGCAGTCGCGAACACGCCGCCTGGGCCATTGCCGGCTATGGCTTCAGAGTTGTGGTCAGTAGTTTCTTTGCCGACATCCATAAGCAGAACGAGCTGAACAACTTTGTGCTGCCTGTGGTTGTGAGTGAGGATTTCCTGGCCGAACTCTTCAAAAGTATAGAAGCCGATGCCAAAACGCTTGTTACGGTGGACGTTCCGGCGCAGACCATTACGAACGAAGCCACAGGGCGTTCTGAGAGTTTCGAACTCAACGGCTATAAAAAGTATTGCCTCATGAATGCGCTCGACGACATTGATTTTCTTCTGGAGAACAAAGATAAAATCGAGCAGTGGGAGGCCGAACATTGACCCTAAGCATCTGAACATCCGGCTATGCGAATAGAAATAATGGACACCACGTTGCGCGATGGCGAACAGACCAGCGGCGTGTCGTTTCTGCCTCACGAAAAACTCCACATTGCCAAGCAACTTTTACGCAGTGTGGGGGTGGATCGCGTTGAGGTGGCTTCGGCTCGCGTGTCGCAGGGCGAACGTCAGGCCGTGGCCGACATCTGCCGTTGGGCAGCGCGTCATGACATGCTGGAGCGCGTCGAGGTGTTGGGCTTTGTGGATGGCGGAATTTCCATCGACTGGATAAAGACGTGCGGAGGCCGTGTGATAAATTTGTTATGCAAGGGCTCGCGTCGTCATTGCGAACTGCAACTGCGCAAAAGCCCGGAGCAGCATGTGGCCGATGTTTTGGCAGAAGTGCAACGTGCCACGGCAGCCGGTCTCTCGGTGAATGTGTATTTGGAGGATTGGAGCAACGGAATGCAAGAGCCGGAATATGTTTTTGCTCTCGTGGATGCACTGACGGGCACCGGTGTGCGCCGTTTCATGTTGCCGGATACGCTGGGCGTGCTCAATCCGCTGTTGGCACAGACCTATATGCGAAAGATGCGTCGGCGCTATCCGAATTTGCACTTCGATTTCCATGCTCACAACGACTACGATTTGGCCATTGCCAATGTGTCGGCAGCCGTGCGCTGTGGGTTTGACGGCATTCACACGGCAGTCAACGGGCTGGGCGAGCGTGCCGGCAATGCGCCCCTCTCAAGTGTGCAAGCCTTGTTGCGAGACCATTTTTCGGCCACCACATCCGTGGACGAGAGCAGGCTTTACGAAACAAGCCGCCTTGTGGAGAGCTACAGCGGAATTGCCGTGCCGGCCAATCGGCCCATCGTGGGCGAAAATGTATTCACACAGGTGGCAGGTGTGCATGCCGATGGCGATAACAAGAGCGGACTTTATTGCAACGCCCTTCTGCCCGAACGTTTTGGCCGCCGGCGTGAGTATGCTTTGGGAAAGAACAGCGGAAAAGCCAACATCCTCAAAAACCTTGAGGCACTGGGTTTGGAAATCACCGCAGAGCAAGCACGCGCCGTAACGCAGCGCATCATCGAATTGGGCGACAAGAAAGAAGTTGTTACGCCCGACGACCTGCCCTACATCGTCTCAGATGTGCTTCGGCAGAGCGCGGCCGACAACTGCGTGCGCCTTGTGAGTTATCTCGTAACCACAGCCTATGGATTGAAACCCACAGCATCGTTCCGCATCGAGATAAATGGAAAAACCTACGAGGCCAATGCGAGTGGCAACGGCCAATATGACGCTTTCATGCGTGGATTGCGAAACATCTATGAGCAGGAGTTGCATCGCGACTTCCCTTCGTTGGAAGGCTACTATGTTACCATCCCTCCCGGCGGTCGCACGGATGCACTTGTGCAGGCCGTCATCACGTGGCGATTGGGCGAGAAGGTGTTTCGCACCCGCGGTCTCGATGCCGACCAGACCGATGCCGCTATCAAGGCTACGGTGAAGATGCTCAATCTTTTGGAAGACAATGTGCCGAACGCTTTGTCCGGTCAAAGTTCGTGCTGATGAAAAGTTTTGTCGGCACTCCGAGGGGATGAGCATGGTATGAAGAAACAGAAAAATCCCTCCCTGATGCAACGTGAAGCATCGGGGAGGGATTTTCTTTGTTGGGATATAGTTATGCTTGCCGTGGGAAAAGCAGCGAACTGTCTCCGTAACTGAGAAAACGGAAGTCGTGATCGAGCGCATAGCGGTAAATGTTTTTCCAGTCCTCACCCACGAAAGCCGAAACCAGCAGCAGGAGTGTGCTTTGCGGCTGGTGGAAATTCGTGACGATGGCGCGGACAATGTGATAACGGTATCCCGGAGCAATGATAATCTGGGTGGAAGTGTGCAACACGGGCAGAGCGTTGCGGTCGAGGTAGTCCAAAATGTTTTGCAGGGCTTCGCAAGTGCTGAGTTTGGGACCGGCTTCTGCGGCATACTCGTAGGGCAACCATTGCGGCACGTGCAAGTCGTCTTGTGTGGCTTCCGGATGGCGGGCAAGCATCACGCCGACGTAGTAAAGGCTTTCCAGCGTTCGCACACTGGTTGTGCCGACGGCCACACACTTGCCACCGTGAGCCAGCAGGCGTTCGATGCTTTCGCGCTGCACTGCCACCCATTCGGCATGCATGGCGTGTCCGCCTATCTCCTCGCTCTTCACCGGCTTGAAGGTACCGGCACCCACGTGCAGTGTTATCTCGTTTCGCTCGATGCCTTTCCGGTCGATGGCTTCCAGCACGGCCGGAGTGAAATGCAGCCCGGCGGTGGGCGCAGCCACACTTCCCTTGATTTTGGAATAGACGGTCTGATACGTGCTCAGGTCGCTCGTTTCTGTGTCTCGGTTGAGGTAGGGCGGGATGGGCAGTTCGCCGATGGCTTCGAGCACTTCAGCCCAACTCACCTCGGGGTGGTCCCAACTGAAACGCACTTCGTGTCCCGTGCCGCTCACACCGATGCGCTCGGCACTGAGGCACACGTCTTTCTCTCCCACACGGACGCTTTGCTCAAGGATTCCCTCTTTCCATTTCTTCAGGTTGCCGATGAGGCAGGTCCATGTGCAACTTTCCTTCGCGGCAAAGGAGAGTTGGTAGTCGGCCGGTGTGTGCGGCTCAAGGCAGAACACCTCGATGCGAGCACCGGTTGACTTGTTGAAATGCAGACGGGCTCGGATGACGCGTGTGTTGTTGAAAACCATCAGTGATCCTTCCGGCAGATGTTCGGCAATGTGGCGAAATCCGTCTTCGCTGATGGTTCCGTCGCGATAGATGAGGAGTTTTGAAGCATCGCGTTCGTTCATCGGATATTTGGCGATGCGCTCGTCGGGAAGCTCGTAGGCATATTCGCTGATGCGTATGTTTCGTGGATCGTGTGTCATGCGTGTTGTTTGAAATCGGTGCAAAATTACGAAAAAAGGGGTGATGCGCACCATGAAAACCCGGAATGCTTGCTGTTGGCTTTCATAGAAAACGGGAAACAGATGGGTGCAGTGCAACATCTGTTTCCCGTTTCGGTGTGTCTGAGGGTTGTTTTCGCTCGGGCTTATCGTCGGGTGGCGGCTCAGTTTTCTTCAATCCAACGCACGATCCATTCACCCACGGCTTTGGTACCGTATTTCTCGCCGCCCTCCACTTGTATTTCGGGAGTGCGCACGTTGGCATCCAGACTGGCATCGACGGCGCGGCGCACCAAGGCTCCTTCGTCCGTCAGGCCGAAATGTTCGAACAGCATGGCCACGGAGAGAATTTGTGCCAAGGGGTTGGCAATGTCGAGGCCGGTGGCTTGAGGCCACGAACCGTGTATGGGTTCGAAAACGGGAGTGCTTTCACCGGTCGAGGCGGAGGGAAGCAGCCCCATCGAGCCTGTGATGCAAGAACCCTCATCGGTGAGAATGTCGCCGAAAGTGTTTTCCGTTACCATCACATCAAAGAATTTGGGGTCTTGAATCATGCGCATGGCAGCATTGTCCACATACATGTAGTCGGTTTCCACGTCGGGATACTCGGGAGCCATCTCCTGCGCCACCTTGCGCCAGAGTCTGGACGATGCCAGCACGTTGGCCTTGTCGACCACGGTGAGGCGCTTTCTGCGGCGGCGGGCATAGTCGTAGGCCACGCGCAAGATGCGCTCCACTTCGGCACGGGTGTAGGCACAAGTGTCGTGAGCGTAATCGCTTCCTTCTTTCTTCTCGCCGAAATACATGCCGCCCGTCAGTTCGCGGATGCAAACGAAATCGGCACCGCGCACCAGCTCGTCCTTGAGCGGGGATTTGTGTACCAAACAATCGAAAGTCTGCACAGGGCGAATGTTGGCAAAGAGCCCCAACTGCTTGCGCATGGCCAGCAATCCTTGTTCGGGGCGCACCTTGGCAGCCGGATCATTGTCGTATTTGGGATGCCCCACGGCCGAGAACAGCACGGCATCAGCCTCTTGGCAGGCTTTCAGCGTGTCGGCAGGGAACGGATCGCCCACGGCATCGATGGCCGCAGCACCACACAGGGCTTCGGTGTAGCTCACTTCGTGGCCAAACTTGCGGCACACGGCACTCATCACGGCCACGCCCTGCGTGGAAATCTCGGGGCCGATGCCATCGCCCGCGAGTACGGCTATTTTTAGTTTCATAAGCAGTCTTTTACTTGAATTTCTTGTTTTTATGAACGGGATGTGCGAACATCCGAATGCGAAAGTAGCTAAAAAAGTTGGCGAGGCAAAACTTTTCAGCCCTTTTGATGTGTCAAAGTGTCGCTTTTTGGGTGAAAATACTTACAGAATGCAGTTTTCTTAAAGTTTCGTAAAAATGCGAGTATGCCTTGTCGGAGTGCTTGCAGGCGCAGTGGATTTTCCGGCAGTGCTTCGAGAAATATCGCCAAGGCTTTTGGAAAAACGGCCGGTGCTTGCAGAAAAACGGGAAAGCACTGCGCAAAAACGCCTTTCGAGCGCACGAAAAAAGAGGATGCCGCCCGACATCCTCTATATTTGCGAAGATAAGTATTTTCTGCCGTTTGACCAAACGGCTTTCTGAGGCTCGATTTGACAGAATGTAAGCAAAATCCCCCTGATGGCTTACACATGATGGTGGTGAGCCGGATGTAGATTTTGGGAAAAGCACACAAAAAGCGCAAGTGTGCATAAATTTCGGGCCAAAGCCTTTGCGGTTACGCACCTTTGCCTTACATTTGCACACAATTAGCACATGTGCGCATAAAGGCTTCTCGGCCTTTTCAACTCTGGGTTGTGCCTCGTGTGCTTCCATCACCTCAACATCCCAAAAGTATGTCCATCTCCAAAACCCGGCAAAAACTCGTGGATGTGGCACGCGACCTCTTTGCACGTCAAGGGCTTGATGCCACCACCATGAACGACATAGCGCAGGCTTCGCAGAAAGGCCGTCGCACGCTCTACACATATTTTCGCAATAAGGAGGAAATCTATGATGCCGTCATTGAAAGCGAATTGGAGGTGCTTTCCGAGCGAATGGATGAGGTGGCTGCGATGAATGCTCCTCCCGAGGAGAAACTCATCAACATGATTTACACACACCTGTGTGCCATCAAGGAAGTGGTGGCACGCAATGGCTCGTTGCGAGCAGAGTTCTTTAAGAACATCTGGTTGGTGGAGCGCAAGCGCAAAGCCTTTGACGAAGAAGAAATTGCCCTCTTGCAGCGTGTGATAGAGGAGGGGTGTCGTCGCGGAACGTTCAATGTGGAATATCCGTCGTTTACGGCTGAAATCATACACTATTCGGTGAAAGGCATCGAGGTGCCTTACATTTACGACCGCCTGGGGCGCGATCTGAACGACGCAACCAGCCGTCCTTTTGTGGCAGCCATCGTCTGCCGCGCACTGGGAATGAGTATTCCCGCTACTTTGCAAACAAATTTATTTACCAAATAAAAAACTCAACTTATGGGACTCTTAACAGGTAAAACGGCCCTCGTTACCGGTGCAGCACGCGGTATCGGCAAGGCCATCGCTCTTAAATTTGCAGAAGAAGGTGCCAACATCGCTTTCACCGACTTGGTGATTGACGAAAACGGCGAAGCAACACGTGCCGAGATTGAAGCCAAGGGCGTGAAGTGCATGGCTTATGCCAGCAATGCCGCCGATTTTGCGCAGACCGCAGAAGTGGTGAAGCAAGTGCATGCTGATTTTGGCCGCATTGATATTTTGGTGAACAACGCAGGAATTACAAAAGACGGTCTCATGATGCGAATGACCGAGCAGCAATGGGACGCTGTGATCAACGTAAACCTGAAATCTTCGTTTAACTTTATCAATGCCTGCACGCCCATCATGATGCGTCAACGCAGTGGTTCGATTATCAACATGGCCAGCGTGGTCGGCGTTCATGGAAACGCAGGACAGAGCAATTATGCTGCATCAAAGGCCGGTATGATTGCACTCGCCAAGAGTGTGGCCCAGGAAATGGGCAGTCGCGGCATCCGTGCCAACGCCATCGCTCCCGGATTTATCGAAACAGCCATGACGGCTGCTCTTCCCGATGAAGTGCGTGCCGATTGGGCCAAGAAAATTCCTTTGCGTCGCGGCGGACAACCCGAAGACATCGCCAACGTGGCCGTGTTCCTCGCTTCTGATTTGGCATCCTATGTCAGCGGACAGGTCATCCAAGTGGACGGCGGAATGAACATGTAAGAAAATCACAAACACTCTTTTCATAACTTTGCAAAGTGTCAATGAGTCGTGGGACGAACCTCCCAAAGACCTGTTGGCACTTTGTTTTAATGCTGACTCCATGGACGTACTCTACGAAGACAACCACATCATAGTGGTGGCAAAGGCGGCGGGCGAAATCGTGCAAGGCGATAAAACCGGAGATGCTCCGCTGACAGATGCAGTGAAGGCCTATATCAAGGAACGCTATGCCAAGCCGGGCGAAGTGTTTCTGGGAGTACCGCACCGGCTCGACCGTCCGGTGAGTGGCGTTGTGGTGTTGGCTAGAACGAGCAAAGCATTGACCCGACTCAATGAAATGTTTCGCACGGGGCGGGTCAGAAAGACCTATCATGCTATTGTGAAGAAACCGGTGGCTTCTGCAACTTCTGAAACTCCGTCCTCCGAGCGCAAAATACTGCTGACACATTGGCTGACGCGCAACGAGCGACAGAACAAGGCTTATGCACATTCTCGCGAAGTGGTCGGCAGCAAGCGAGCCGAATTGGATTATCGCATCTTGGCACATGCCGAACGCTATAGTCTGCTGGAAGTGAATTTGCATACCGGACGTCATCATCAGATACGCTGTCAGCTTTCTGCCGTGGGTCTTCCCATCAAGGGGGATTTGAAGTATGGAGCACCGCGCAGCAATCCTGATGGCAGTATTTGCCTTCATGCTCGCAGTGTGGCCTTTGAGCATCCTGTTTCGCACAAGGAGATTTTTGTGGAAGCACCTTATCCGGATGAGTCCTCTTGGAAAGTTTTTTCTGAAAGCGTGTAAAAATCCGCACAAAACGCTTCTGCAATCCGCCGAGAATATCAAAAACTTACGCAACCAAGCGAAAAACAGCGAATTGTTATGCCCGAGTCTTGGCTGTTCCGAAAAAAAGTTGTTCCTTTGCAACGCTTTTCCGCTCAACCGCTGTCGGGATGCAGAGTTCCCCGTTATGTTGGGCTGGGACGGACAAACAATTTTTAATCCCCAATAAAATGGCAGATTTAATCAAAGTTGCTGAAGAAGCATTTGCTACCGGAAAATCTCACCCCGACTTCAAGGCCGGTGATACCATTACCGTAGCATACAAAATCGTCGAAGGTAACAAAGAACGCGTACAGCAGTACCGCGGTGTTGTTATCAAAATCTCCGGACACGGAGACAAAAAGCGTTTCACTGTTCGCAAAATGTCTGGCACTGTAGGTGTGGAACGTATCTTCCCCCTCGAGTCTCCCAACATTGAGAACATCGAAGTGAACAAGATTGGTAAGGTGCGTCGCGCCAAGCTTTACTACTTGCGCGGACTTACCGGTAAGAAGGCACGCATCAAGGAAAAGCGTACCGCTGCCAAGGCAAACTAAAATCGAGCACAGCAAGATTTTTATAAAGGGCTACCGCTTCTCGCGGCAGCCCTTTATGTTTATCAATAGGCGGCATTCAAAACTCCGGATGGGAAGTCTGTTTCTGAGAATTTGAAGATACAACAAAAGGAAGCCTTTCGGACTTCCTTTTGTTGTATGAATGAAACTGCATGCTCTATGAGGAAATGGGTGAACGCCTTGCACTATTCCGGCAAATAGTTGAGCAACATCTTGAGCGACTTCGGGTCGTTCCAACTCCAAAAGCGGTCGCCCATAAGGTTCTTGAAGGCCTCTTGCATTTCGGGGCGAACATATGGTTTTACCTTGCTTTCGATGGCTGGAACCACATTGCCGCGTATCAGAAAGTAGAAGCGATCTTTCAGAGGGTATCCTTTCTGGTCATAGATTTGCCCCTCGATTTCGTAGAAAGCACTTGTGTGCACACCCTCGATGTGGAAATACGGCAAGTTCTCGCCCCCGGTTGTCTCCGCGCGGAGTTGATCCATGTCGATGGTGGTTACGCGCACCAAGTGTGTGTATTTGCGCGAAGCAAGCACCTCGCCCATAATGCTGTCTACTTTGAGGTATTTCACGGAATCGAACTGAACACCGATGATGCTCTGTGTGTAAGCTTTCTTGATGACGCTGTCTTCAACGAAATACAGTGCGGAATCTTTCAGAAAGATGTTGACTTTGGCACGCACCGATCGGCCGAAAGTTTGCAACACTTTTGCTTCCTGAAACTCGGGGAATACAAATGTCTCCGTACTGCGACGGTGCTCCTGCTGTTGTTGTGCGAAAGTTTGAATGGCAACTGTGAGTGCCATAAATAGGAAGATGATTTTTCCGGTATGCATGTCAATCTATGGAATGGGGCTGTTGATTATTTTATTGGCCGGTTTGATTTCTGCTGCAAGTTAACAAAAGAATGTGGAGTGCGAGGTGAAAATCATGCTCTTTAACAATAATTTCACAGAAGCATCAAAGGAAAATACGTGTGCCAATTGCCTTTTTGACGGCCAAGGTTGGAAAATGTGGGTCAGCAGCCGGAAAACGCTATTGCAATATCTCCGTTTTCTTTCCCCCGAGTAGCTTTTTATTATTACCTTTGCCTCGTAACAAAAGAAAAACTTCAAATTTATGAAAGCCTATTTAGTAACCGGGGCTGCCGGTTTTATTGGAGCCAACTACCTTAAGTATATTTTGGCAAAGTATGACGATGTGCGTGTGGTTGTGCTTGATTTGCTTACATACGCCGGCTATCTCGGTACCATCGCTGATGATATCGACAACGATCGTTGCACATTTGTGCGCGGTGATATTTGCAATCGCGCCCTTGTGGACAGACTTTTTGCTGAGTACAAATTTGATGTTGTTGTCAACTTTGCAGCAGAGAGCCATGTGGACAGAAGCATCGAGAACCCGCAGCTGTTTCTCCAGACCAACATCTTGGGAACGCAGTGCCTGCTTGACGCTGCACGCACCGCATGGGTAACCGGTAAGGACGCACAGGGGTATCCCACATGGCGCAAGGGCGTTCGTTTCCACCAGGTTTCCACTGACGAAGTCTATGGCAGCTTAGGTGCGGAAGGCTTTTTCACAGAGCAGACTCCCCTCTGTCCGCACAGCCCCTACAGTGCGTCGAAGACCAGTGCCGATCACTTTGTTTGTGCCTACCACGACACTTTCCATATGCCCGTTTCCATTACGCGCTGTTCCAACAACTATGGTCCGTATCAGTTTCCGGAAAAATTGATACCCCTTATCATTAATAATATATTGGAAGGAAAAAAACTGCCGGTGTATGGCGAAGGAACCAATGTGCGCGATTGGCTTTATGTGGAGGATCACTGTAAAGCTATCGACGCTGTGATAACGCGCGGAGCCGATGGCAGCATTTACAACGTGGGAGGCCACAATGAGCGGCAGAATATACAAATTGTGAAAATCATTATCAAAACCATTCGTGAGCTTATGGAAGAACGTCCGGAGTGGCGTGCACTTCTCAAGAAGCAAGAGCGTGGAGCTGATGGGCAGATACGCATCGATTGGATCAATGAAGAACTCATTACATTCGTGAAGGACCGTTTGGGACACGATTTGCGTTATGGCATCGACCCTTCGAAAATTCGCGAAGACCTTGGCTGGTATCCTGAAACCGATTTTGAAACCGGTATCGTGAAGACCATTCGCTGGAACCTCGAGAACCGCAATTGGGTGGAGGCTGTGAGCGGCGACGACTACCAAGCTTATTACGACAAAATGTACGGCCAGAGATAAGCTCTGAGTTCTCGTCTTTTGCTAAGCCGCAAGGCTTATTATACAACAAATCCCGACCATTGTGGCCGGGATTTTTGTTTTTTGTTGAATGCTGATCAGCGAATGATGGTGGCATCGCGGTCGGGACCCACGCTGACGATGCTGATGGGAGTGCTCAGCTCGCGTTCCAGATAGGCAACATAGTCTTTGAAAGCCTGAGGCAGTTCGTCGTATGTGCGCATCTCGGTGAGCGGTGTGTTCCATCCGGGAATTTCTTCATACACAGCTTCCCATCCTTCGGTGTCGTAGGGCATTTCGGTGGTGGTAACGCCGTCTTTTGTGTAGGCGGTGCAAACTTTGATGGTGCTGAAACCATCGAGCACGTCGCCTTTCATCATCACCAAGTCGGTAACACCGTTAATCATGATGGCATATTTGAGGGCAACGAGGTCCACCCATCCGCAGCGGCGGTTACGTCCGGTAACAGCACCATACTCATTGCCAATGTGGCGAATGGTGTCGCCGGTTTCGTCGAACAATTCCACGGGGAAAGGACCTGAACCTACGCGTGTGCTGTAAGCCTTGAAAATTCCGAAGATGCGACCGATGGTGTTGGGAGCGATACCCAAACCGGTGCAAACGCCTCCGCTGGTGGTGCTTGATGAACTTACGAAAGGATAAGTGCCGTGGTCGATATCGAGCAACGAGCCTTGTGCACCTTCTGCCAGTACGGATTTTCCTTCCGCAAGGTAGCGGTTGATTTCAATCTCGGTGTCGGTGAGGTGGAACTTGCGCATGTAATCCACACCTTCGAGCCAGAGTTTTTCTTCCTCGGTGATGTCATACTCAAATCCCATGTCGCTGAGCAGTTGTGCATGTCGTGCTTTCAGCGCTTGGTATTTGGCTTCGAAATTCTCCATGATATCGCCCACGCGAAGGCCGACGCGAGCGGCTTTGTCGCTATATGTGGGGCCGATACCCTTTCCGGTGGTTCCCACTTTGTTCTTGCCTTTGGCTGCTTCGTAGGCACGGTCCAGCACACGGTGTGTGGGCAGGATGAGGTGTGCGCGGCGGCTGATGTGCAGGCGTTCGGTGAGTTGGTAACCGGCGTTTTCAAGTTCGCGAGCCTCGGCCATGAACAAGTCGGGGGCAATGACGCATCCGTTGCCTATGATGTTGATTTTTCCTTCATCGAAGATGCCCGACGGGATGGAGCGGAGCACAAATTTCTTTCCCTCGAAGATAATGGTATGTCCGGCGTTGGGGCCTCCTGCAAAGCGTGCCACAACGTCATATCGCGGTGTGAAATAATCGACCACCTTTCCTTTGCCTTCATCGCCAAAGACGATGCCCAGCAGAGCGTCTACTTTTCCTTTTGTCATGTTTCTAAAAATGTGAGGTTTGCCTTTCGGCTGTTCAACAGCGGACAAAGTTAAACCTTTTTCGCGAAAACGCGTTTCCCTCTGCCTTTTTTTATGTGTGGATGTGCTTCAACTTCTTTTCTTCGGCATCTCTGCTGAACAGTTGTGCGGTATCTCTCGGTGTGATATGTAATGCAAAAGCCTGCCTCCGTTGTTTCGAAGACAGGCTTTGCAGGCTTGTTGTTTGTGTTGGTAATGAGGATAATTTTCTGTTAAGTCGTAGTCTTGTGCATTGTTTCGGCTTACTTCTTTGCGAAGTAGCGGTTGTAGAGGCCTTCGAAGCCGCGTCCGTGGCGTGCTTCGTCGCGAGCCATTTCGTGCACGGTGTCGTGAATAGCGTCGAGGTTCAGCTCCTTAGCTCGCTTGGCGATGCGTGCCTTGTCCTCGCAGGCTCCGCTTTCGGCATTCATGCGCTTTTCGAGGTTGGTCTTGGTGTCCCACACGCAGTCGCCCAGGAGTTCGGCAAACTTTGAAGCGTGTTCGGCCTCTTCCCATGCGTAGCGCTTAAAGGCTTCGGCAATTTCGGGGTAGCCTTCGCGGTCGGCCTGCCGGCTCATGGCGAGATACATACCCACTTCGGTGCATTCGCCGAGGAAGTGGTTGTTCAGATCCTTTATCATTTCGTCATCACAACCCTTGGCTACGCCGATTTCGTGCTCGGCCACAAAGTTGAGAGAGGCGTTTTCATTCAGTTCTTTGAACTTTGAGGCAGGAACGTGGCACATGGGGCACTTTTCAGGAGCTTCGTTACCTTCGTGAACATAACCGCAAACGGTGCAAATGAATTTCTTAGTCATGGTGTTTTGATTTTAAATTGTTATGTAATGTTTGTTTTAATTCTTTTTGTTGCATTTCGGACACCTGCCTCGAAAGTAGAGGTCTATGGTGTCGGTTTGGAATGTTCCGGGCACGCAGGGCGATGCGTTGGTCAGCACTTCGTGTGCCGGAATATCGTAGACGGTGCCGCACTCTTTGCAGAGGAAATGTGCGTGAGGCGTTGTGTCGCCGTCGAAGTGGGCATTTCGCTCGTCGATGGTGAGCATCAGTGCAGCGTTCTGCCCAGCCAGGAGTTTCAAGGTGTTGTAGACGGTGGTCTTCGAGAGGGTGGGAATTGTCTTCACCAACTCGTTGTAAATTGTCTCGGCATTCGGGTGTGTGCGATGCTCCATGAGGTATCTCATGATGGCGATGCGCTGCACTGAGGGCTTGATGCCGCAGTCGGCCAAATGCTGATAAATTTTTACGTCGTCCATATTTGTAATGATTACAACCTTGTTTCTGGTGCAAATATAGGGCGCGGAATTTTCTCCTCCAAATTTTTGAGCGTTTTTTTGCGAAAAAAATTTTTTTGCCCGCATTTTGTGTGTCTGCAGGGTGGGTGAGGAGTTGTGGGGAATACCATATAAATATGCGTGCAGTGCGTGCGCGCACGTATGAATACGCGCGAGAGGACTCGCCGCACAGTCTGTTCTGTCGAGAAGGCTGTTCGCAAGAACTGCTCTTGCAAGTGGATGTTGGGCAAAAGCAGCCGGTTGATGCGCGAGGCTTTCCGTGAAAATCTGCAGTGCTTCCGGAAATTTCTACAAGCACTGCAGAAATTTCTAAACGCCTTGTAAATTTTTGCACGCCAAAGTCCCGTTTTCTTGGCAAAGTGTTACGACTTTGTGAAAGCCGATGAGGATTGTTCAGACTTCTTGCAAATCTTAATAAATCCTAAATAGGAGAAAATAGATAGTACCTTGTATTGCATAGTAGTATGTTTAGGATTACTTTTGCGGTGTGTTGAAACGTCCGGCCGGCGTTTCGCACAGCGAATTCGCCTTTGGGCGGACTTGTTCTGCCTTTAAGAAAAACAAAAATCAAAGCTATGAATGTTGACAATGCAAAATCGCAGATGCGCAAGGGTATGCTGGAATACTGCGTGCTGTTGCTGCTTCGCCGCCAACCGAGTTATGCCGCCGATGTCATAACGCGGCTGAAGGAGGCGCAGCTCATCGTGGTGGAAGGCACACTCTATCCGTTGCTCACCCGCTTGAAAAAAGAAGGGCTTCTGAGCTACGAATGGCAGGAGTCGTCACAAGGTCCTCCGCGCAAGTATTACGCTCTCACTGACGAGGGCTGTCGTTTCCTCGAAGGCCTGGATGCCGCTTGGAACGAACTGGCCTATACCGTGGGGGTGCTCAAGGGAACGCTGCTGGCAGCTTCTGATGACGTGGGCGAGGAACTCACAATGTCCTAAGGGGTGCGTGGGCATCCCCATCAATACTAAAAACATAAGAACATGAAAAAGAATATCACAATCAACTTGTTCGGACAGCTATATGCCATCGATGAAGATGCATACGAGCTTCTGAAACGTTATGAAGAGAACATGCGTTCTTACTTCCTCCGTCGCGAAGGTGGCGAAGAGATTGCCGACGACATCGAACACCGTGTGGCAGAATTGTTGTCGGAGTTGAAATCCAAGGGGGTGGAAGCTGTGAGTGTGGAACACGTAGAAGAAATCATACGCCGCATCGGCAATCCGGAGGAGATGGATGAAAATTCTGCTGAAAGTCCTCACGACGAGGCTGCCTCCGAGGCAAATAATGGTGGAGCGCGCGGATGGTTTGCGCGTCGCAAACTCTATCGCGATGGGCAGGACACGCTGGTGGGCGGAGTTATCTCAGGTCTTTGTCATTACTGGGGCGGCACCGACCCGCTGCCGTGGCGCATCGGCTTTGTGCTGCTTTGCATTTTCAGTTTCAGCACAGCGGCCATTGCTTACCTCATTCTGTGGGCTTTTGTGCCGCAGGCGCGCACGGCCGAAGAGCGTCTGCAGATGTGTGGAAGGCCGGTCAATGCTTCGGCCATCAATGAAGAAATCATCAATGGTGCCAACCGAGCTGCCAACTATGTGCGTGAGAGCGGCGTTCCGCAGAAGGCACGCGGCTGCATGGGTGCCCTGCTCACGGCCTTGGTGATGTTGTTCAAGGGCAGCCTGTTTGTGGCCGGCTGCACGCTGCTGATTGCATCCATTGTGGGAGTGGCGCTTGCCATCTATGTTTCGGTGGCTGCCACAGTGGGCTTCAGCGATGTTTCGATGTACGATGGAGGTTTTGTCTACGCCCTGCAGCATTATCCGGCCTTCGTTTGGCTGGTGGGCGGCTTGGCTGTGGCAGTGCTGATTGCCGTCATTCTTCCCTTCTATGCCTTGACACGTTGGCTCTTCATGCGTTCGGCGCGTCCGTTGGGCTTTGGCAAACGCTTCACACTCATCGTGCTGTGGATTGTGTCCTTTGCGGCCGTGTGGGCGTTGGGCGTGATTGTGAACGTGTACGGAAGAAAAGCCGGTAATATGCTCGATCAAGAGCGCAACACGCGCAATGGTATTTACTTGAGCCATAACGGGTGGACAAGGCTGGACGAGAAAAATCTTACCCTCGTTTCGGCGGAAAATCTGTGGCATGGTGTGGATTACTTCGACTTTGCCGTAAATCGCACCTACAATCCGGGTAGTTCTGTAACCGATGAAGAGCAAGAAGCAGAGCAGAAGCTGAGAGCCTGCGTGATGCACCGGAAAGACGCCAAGCACGACTGGAAGTTCCGCTTGCAGCGTAGCGAATATGTTGCGCCCGGTCGCTATCTCGTGGAAGGCATCGTGTCGCGCAGCGTCCGCCCCGGTCATCTTTTTGCTCAGCTTCCCGGCGAGGACAAACCGCATGTGGGCATTTCGAGCGCATCGGAGATTAGTGGCTGGAATGTGAACGAAGATTTGATACCCTCACCCGTGTATGATGAACGTGTGATGTATTATGAACTGACAGACGGCTGGAAATACGTAACCACCGACACGCTTTCTGTGCGAGGCGGCACGGTGAACTTTGGCTTCAGCAACGATAGCGGCTTTGTGCCGGTGGGAAGTTCTGCCGACCGCTTCGGTTTCTATCGCGTGGCATTGCGCCGTGTGGGTGACCTTTCTGTAGATATGCGGAAGCATTGAGAACCACATAAACCTTGAGATGGGAGTTTTGTTCTTCCTGTTTCGCAATTAAAAACCGGGCGACAAGTCATCTGAAACTTGTCGTCCGGTTTGGTATGTCCATGAGGAGAATATCTCCTGCGTGGGTTGTTTAATCTCTGGAGCGTCCGAGATAAATCATGACGTAGTAGACCAATGTGGCAAGCGAGCTGAGAGCGGCCACGACGTAGGTATAAGCAGCCGAACGCAATGCGCTCACCGCCATGGGATGGTCGGAATAACCGGTGATGCCGGCGTGCTGAAGCCATGCCGTTGCGCGACGCGACGCATCGATTTCGACCGGCAGCGTAATAAAGCTGAAAATTGTGGTCAAGGCAAACAGACCGATGCCCACCAAGAGTATCTGAGGGAAACGCCCGACCAAAAGAATTCCGGCCAGCAACACCCATTGCACCCATGAGGAGGCAAATTGCACCACCGGCACGAGAGCGGAGCGCATCTGCAACGGGCCGTATGCCACAGCATGTTGCACAGCGTGGCCGCACTCGTGGGCGGCTACGGCTGCGGCGGCCACACTGTTGCTCAGGTAGACGCTTTCGCTGAGGTTGACGGTCTTGTTCGTGGGGTTGTAGTGGTCGGTCAGGTGTCCCGAGGTGGAAGTTACGGTTACGTCGTAAATTCCGTTGTCGCGCAACATCTTTTCTGCCACTTCGCGGCCTGTCATTCCGCTGGCGAGGGGCACTTTTGAAAACTTCTTGAACTTACTTTGCAAGTTGGCTTGGACAAGCCAGCTCAGCAAGGCAACACCGATAAATAGGATCCAGTAATACATCTTAATGTAGTTAAATTGTGATTGATTGGTTGCTGATTTTTGTGGCCGGCTTTTGGCATCCGGCCGTGGCTGCTCTGACATTTGCAATCAGTGTGCCAAATTACGCAAAAGCCCGATAGGAAGGCTGAAAGTGCTGTTAATAATTCACAAATCGGGCTTTTTGTCTCCCTTTGCGCTTTCTGAAATGTGTAAAAGGGCTTTTCATTACTCTTCCATGGAGACAGATGGCGCTATTTCCCTTTTTGCTTTTTCAAGTAGCCGATGCATTCTTTCAGGATGGCAGCTCCGAGCAGATGGAGTGCGCCCAGGTAAACACCGGCGGCTACAAGAATTTTTACCACCAGAATCAGGTAAATGTTGTCGAGCGGACGGGATGCGAAATGGGCCGCCGCCATGGCCAAGGTTGCGATGCCTACAAATGGGAGAATGTCGCGCAAGGCTGTGAGCAGCGACAGGCCGATATGACGATGAGCGCAGCGGTTCCACACCGGTACCCAAAGGATGTTGATAAGCACGTAGGTAATCACCATCGGCCTGATGCCGAACGGATGGAGCGCGGCCAGATTTGCCAACTGCAAGAGGCACAAAGCTACGGTGTTGTACATGAAAATGTTGCTGCGTCCCTGACTTATGATAAAGTTGGAATAAAGCGAGCAGATGGGAACAAAAGCTCCGCCCACGCACAGCAGCTGCATCAGTTCGGCACTTGGAACCCACTTGTCGGTGATGGTGATAGTGATAAACTCTGGGGCGATGAGTGCCAACCCGAAGAGGCTTGGCACGGAGATGAAGCTCGTGAATCGGAGCATCTTGCGGAAAGCCCTGTGTCGTTGTTCCGCATTTTCAATTTGGGCGAAGACGGGCTGCGTTACGTTCCATAGCATTCCGGTGATGGTGCTGTAACCAATGGTGGTCCACTTGTTGGCCTGGTTGTAGTATCCCACGATTTTGTCGCCGTAGAGGCGGCCGAAGAAAACGGAGAACAGATTGTTGTTGACGTGTGTGAAAATGTTGGTCAGCAGCAGGCGCGAACTGAAACCAATCATGCCGCGCAGCGGACGCAGGTTCAGATTCAGCGAAGGCCGCCAGCCGGAAACAATCCAGCTTCCGGCACTCATACAGAAGCAATAAGTGAGGTTTTGCAAGGCGATGCCCCAATAGGAGAACCCATTCCATGCCAACGTGATGCCCGTGATGCCGGACACGGCAAGGGCTGTGAATGTGATGCCGGCGGTTTCCTTGACTTTCAGCTCGCGAAACAGCTTGGCACGCGGTGTGGTGCCGAAGCTTGAGATGACGAACGAGAGAAATGAGAGACGTGCCAAGGGTGTCAGCACCGGCTCTTTGAAAAATGCAGCAATGAGGGGAGCACACGCAAAGAGCAGTGCGTAGACTGCCGAAGCACACAGCACATTGAACCAGAACACGGCATTGAAATCGGCTTGCGTGATGTCTTTCTTTCGACACAAAGCCGACATGAAACCACTCTCTTGCAGACTTGTGGCAATGAGGGCAAAAATACTCAACATCCCCACCATACCATAGTCGGACGGTGTGAGCAATCGTGCCAGAAAGATGCCGAAAATCAAGTTTAGCAACTGCTGTCCTCCGTTGTTGACGGCGGCCCACAGAAATCCTTTGGCTGTTTTTTCTTTAATGCCGGGTTGACTCATGGTGCAAAGGTAGGGATTTCCCCCAAGCGCACAAAAAAGTCTCCGCACGATGTGTGGATGTGCGGAGACCTTATATATAATTATAAGAATATCGGAGGTGTTTTCCGATGCTTTTCGGCTCAATGGCCGTGCTTTTCTTACATAAAGAAGAGCAACACGAGTTGTGCCATCAATATTCGCAGGAACATGGCCAAGGGATAAACGGTGCTGTAACCCACGGCCGGAGCGTCGTTACCGGCGGTTTGAGTGGCGAAAGCCAAAGCGGGGGGGTCGGTGTTCGAACCTGCGATGAGACCCATCAAGGTGAAATAGTTGAGCTTCAACTTCAGACGACCGATAACACCGATGATAAGGATGGGGATAGTGGTGATGAGGAAACCGGCCCACACATAGGTAATTCCATCACCGTTGGTAACCGTGTTCCAGAACGTTGCACCGGCTTGTATACCCACACTGGCGAGGAACAGGATGAGTCCCACTTCGCGCAACATGAGGTTGGCGGAGGTGGAAGTGTATGTGTTGATTTTGTAGCGGTAACCGAATGCACCGATAAGGATGGCTACAACGAGCGGACCGCCTGCCAAACCGAGTTTTACGGGTATTTCGACACCGGGAATGGGGATAGGAATTTGTCCGACAATGATACCGAGCATGATGCCGAAGAAAATAGCGCCCACATTGGGATGGTCGAGTTTCTTCGACGAAGCACCGATAACATTCTTCACATGCTCGATGTTCTCCTCAGTACCTGTAACAAGGATGCGGTCGCCCACTTGGAGTCGCAGGTTGCGGTTGGCAAAAAGCTCAATGCCGTTACGAATGATGCGAGTAACGTTCACGCCATACACAGAGGAGAAGTGAAGTTGACCAAAGGTTTTGCCGTTGATTTCGGGCTTGGTGATGACAAGGCGGCGCGACACATATTTCTTCAGGTCCATGTCAGATTTCCAGTCCTTGGGAAGTGCTTCACCCATAAGCACGGTGATGGGTTCGGCTTCGTCTTCGGCGCAAACCAAGTGCAGTTCCATGCCCAGTTCGAGCTTCGTTTCGCCATTGGGGATGATGAACGAATCGCCCACGATGATGCGCGACACCACAAATTCGCGTTTCAGAAAAGAGTGAAGTTCTTTCAAAGTGCGGCCCACCACCACTTGGTTTGTTACCTTGATAACTAAGTGTTTGGGAGTGGCGTGCGGATTGCTTTCCTGCTCAAGGCGGATTTTCTCCTGCTCTTTTTCAAGGCTGATGCGGCACAGGTAGCGAATGGCGATGGTGGCCAGAATGATGCCTACCACACCGAGCGGATAGGCGCAAGCATAACCGTTGGCGATTGCGGGAACATTGCCTTCGGGGAAGAGCGAAGGGAGCACACCGTTGGCAGCACCGAGACCGGGCGTATTGGTTACGGCTCCATACATCACACCCACCATCATGGGTAGGGCGGTTCCATCGGAGTTGTCAAGCAACCCGAGTCCCACGCACATGTAGTAGAGTCCCAGCATCACCCCGACGTTGAGCAGCACAAGCCCCACGGTGAGCATGTTCATGCCGAGGCCGCCTTGGCGAAAAGTGGCGAAAAAGCTCGGTCCCACTTGCAGGCCTATGCAATAGACGAACAAAATCAGACCAATCTCTTTCACAACATCGATGATGGGCTTCTGCGCCGCGTGATCGATGCCGAACTGATTGAAGATGTGTCCGGCCACGATGCCGGCGAAGAGCACAAACGTTACACCCAATGCAACGCCTCCGAACTTGATTTTACCCAACTTCACGCCGATGCTGATGACAGCGGCATACACCACAACGATGTGGGCAATGGAAGCAGGGTCTTTCAAAAGGTTAAGAAACCATTCCATAATGCAGTGTTTAATGTTTTGTTAAGGGTTTTCGGCAAAGGTAAAGATTATTTAATGTTTTGCCAAGGCTTACAAGAAAAACACCTGTGGTGGATGAAAACTCTCTCTCTTGTCCCTTGATTTTGTAAACCCGATGTCTGTTTTTTCGGAGGCTTGGGAGAGTTACTGGCAAGGCCTGCCACTTTTTTGGCACGCCTTGCCGAAAAAGTGGCAGGCCTTGCCACTTTTGGTAGAAACCCTTGCAAAGAAATAACAAAGGGATGGCAGAAAGGAAAAGGGCGCTTTTGCACAGCCAACGTGCATTTGCATGCATCGGAATGCAGTGCGCCTAAGTTTTTATCCTATCTTTGTCGCGGAGAATGGCATGTGCATCCATCGAGAAATGTTTTGACCGTCGGAGAAAGCATGCTGCTCATGCCCCCATCCTTGATAAAACATTAAAAATCTAATATACTTAAAACTATGAAGAGACTTTTGTTTTCTGCCTTGTTGGCTGTGCTTTGCTTGAGCACGGCCGTGGCGCAAACCTTCGTGAACCTGACACCGAAACCCAAGCAAATGACCGTCAGCACGGGCGAATTGGTGTTGCCTCGTGCATTTGCTGTGAGCTATGCCGGCTTGCCCGACAGTTTGGCTGCTGAGGCCGAACGCTTCGTGGCCGACTTCAATGCAACCACCGGCTATGAGGCTACGGTGGTGGCTTCGGGCGATGCGCTCATCACAATGAGCCTGAAAGAAACAGCTCCGGAGGGCTATTCGCTCACCGTGGGCGAAAATGTGAGTGTGGAGGCGGCCACGGCACGCGGCTTCTTCTATGCTTTCCAATCCATCAAGAAGATGCTGCCCGGCAATGTGATGGCCGGTGTGGCCGACCCCAAGATTGAAAAATATGCGCTGCCGTGCGTAACCATCAATGACGAACCGCGCTTTGCCTATCGTGGATTTATGCTCGACGTGGCACGCCACTTCTTCACCATTGAGGAAGTCAAGCGCATGATCGACATCATGGCGGCCTATAAGATGAATTATTTCCATTGGCATCTCAGCGACGACCAAGGCTGGCGCGTGGAGATAAAGAAGTATCCGAAACTCACCACCGTGGGGGCGACTGCTGACAACTGTTATGCCACATCGCTGGAATATGGTCCCTATTGGACAAACGCACAGTACGGTCCTTTCTTCTACACGCAGGATGAGCTGCGTGAGGTGGTGGCATATGCCCAAGCACGCCACATCGAAGTGATTCCCGAACTCGACATGCCGGGCCACTTTGTCGCTGCGCTGGTGGCTTATCCCGAATTCAGTTGCAGCCCGTCGGCCGGCCGGAAAGTGTGGACGAGCGGCGGCATCTCGAGCGACGTTCTCAACGTGGCCGACCCTGCAGCCGTGCAGTTTGTGAAAGATATCTGGACCGAACTGTTCGACATCTTCCCCGGTCAATACGTTCACATCGGCGGCGACGAGTGTCCCACCAGTGCTTGGGAGGGCAATGCCATGTGCCAGGCACGCTATCAGGAATTGGGACTGACGTCTTACCGACAGCTTCAGTCGCATTTCATCAAGGAGATGGCCGATTTCTTTAAGCTACACGGTCGTCGCACCTGCGTCTGGAACGAGGCCATCACGGCCGGCGGTGCCGACACAGAGCTGATGAAAGAATCTGACGTGTATGTGTGGGCCTGGAGCTACCCAGCCTCCGATGGAGCAAAGCGTGCTGCCCAACTCGGACTCGACAACGTTTACACCCCCTGGGGACCTTATTACATCAACCGCCGACAGAGCATGGACGAATGCGAAGCCACGTTGGCCGGAGCCGGCACCGACAATCTGCAGGCCACTTACAACGAAGTGCCTGTGCCCTCGTCAGGAATTACCACCGCACAGAAGGCTCACTACACCGGTGTGCAGGGAACTTTCTGGACCGAGCACGTGGCCGACAGAGTGCTGATGGAATATTTGGCACTGCCGCGCCTCATGGCCATCGCCGAAACGGGATGGACACCGGCCGCTCGCAAAAACTTCAACGACTTCTGTCAGCGCATCACAGCCGACACCGTGATGCTCAACCTCAAGGGATATAATTACGGAAAGCACTACATCGGTCAGGGCAGTGCTTCTTCAGACAACGAAAAGGTGATGCCGAAATCGTCGACGGCCACTGAGAAATTCTGGTATCGCATCGTAACTCGCGCCACCGATGACACGCGCGTCGGACGTTGCATCGAATTGTTGGCCGAAGGTTCTCCGCTCATCAACGACTACTCCGGAAAAGGCGCAGCCGCCGGTGTGCTTTGGACAGCCCCGCAGGCGGCCGAAACAGATGCGGCTTACGATTATCAGTTCTGGGCTTTCGAAGAAGACCCTGCCAATCCCGGAAATTATGCTTTGGTGTGCAAAGCGCTACCCGATGGCTCGGTAAATCCCAGCCCCACAGCCACAGGAACAGGAGGCCGTTGGAAATACGACAACGCCGCAAAGCATTACAATTTCTTGTTGGGTGAAAACGGATACGGCCAAAACAGTGATGGAGAAACATATTATTATTCCATCCGCAGCAGCAAGACCAACGGCTGGTACTTGAACGCTTCCATGAGTGGGCAGGGCTTGGCCGTAAACCTCTACAGCGATCCCAATAGCGGCAGTGGCGGACATTGGAGCGCTATGCCTATGAGTGGTGCTGCCGGTGCTGAAGATGTTGTGGCGCTGGTGAACGATGCAAAAGCACTCCTTAATAATATAAAGACCTACGAAGGAAGCAACAAAGTGCTCGGATGTTTCGGTGCCACCGAGGCAGAAACGCTGAAGAACCTCATCGCAACCGCAGACCCTGCTTCCATGACGGCGGAAGAGCTGGCAGCATTCTCTACATCCTTTTCCGAAGCCTATGCAGCGCTTCGCCAATCGTTCGGATACATGGAAGAAGGTTCAACTTACCGCATCAGCAATGCTGTGGAGGGTTTTGAAAATACAGCCTTCGTCGACAACGGAAAGGGAAGCAACCTGCAACATTCTGCCGACCTTTGGGTTGACGATGCGTGGGAAGTAACGAAGTCCACCATCAATGCAGATTATTCGCAAACCGTGAAGCTGAAAAATAAGAGCACCGGCCGTTTCGTGGGAAGCGCAGCCGGCAGCACCACGGGCTATGTGGCTTATCCTGTCTCCGTCAATACTTCGGGCGGAAACCTTGTGTGTGTGTTCAATAGCACCACCGGCGATTACACCCTCGTTTCCGGTGAAAAGAACCTCTATCCCGTGCCTCACACATCGGCTTCGCTGCCTGGCATCATTAGTTCCGGTTCTTCCATCAGCGGTCGCAACGCCACACGTGTGGTGGGTGCAGCTTGGAACATCGCTTCGGTGCATGTCGTAACCTATGTCTGCGTGGACGAACAAGGCAACGAACTTGGAACTTATCGCACCAGTGCAACGGCAGGTGCGGCTTACGAAGTTGTGGCCCCCGAGATAAAAAATCACAAGCCCGTGGCCTATGGTGATAACAGCGAAGCCGAAGTTCCCACCGTGGATGTGCTCACTTCCGATATGACCCTGCGTGTGGTTTATCGCCGTTCGGCTTATTCAGTAACGCTTGTGAGTCGCGATACACATGGTGCGCTGATTTCGCAACAGGAAACTGCTTGTCCCGTGGGCGAGAGCTATACGGCCGAATACCCCGAACACAATTACTATACCTTTGCATCCTCCGATTGGGAGGGAAGCACCACTTTCGTTCCCGAGACCGATATGACCATCACGGCAACCTACGAAACCGAGGCTTGGAGCGGCGTGCGCGAACTCGGACCTGTGGTTACGCAGTTGCAGAGCGGTCGTTCCTATGTGCTTTATGACACTTCCCCCAATGCCACCGAGCGCATCGGCTATCGCAATGTCAATCCCACCACTCTGCAGATTATGCAAGCCGGAAACATTGTGGATACCGACCCCTACCATGTGTGGACTTTCGAGAAGAATGGTACAAAATTCAAGGTGAAGAACGAATACACCGGCCTCTATATCCCCAAACTCACGCAGAGCGGTAAGATTATTCTGAGCAAGAGCGGCGACAGCTTCACCTTCACGCTGAATGCCGATGGTGAGACTTGGAAAGTGCAGGGCACCAACGGGCAGTATTGGGACGGTGTGGCAGGCAGCATGACCGGTTGGCACACATACGGACATCCCTACAAGGTGTTTGAATACTACGCTCAGCCTTATTTCACCGTAACTGTACGTTCGCTTGATACCGATGAAAACGAATTGGGAAGCACCACGGCACTTGTGAAAGCCGGTGAAGGATATACGCTCGTTGCACCTTCGTACGAGGGATACACTTTGGAGAAAATCGAGGGCGCGGAGCAGACAAATGCAGTGGCTTCGCACGTAACGGTAACCGTGGTTTATAAGAAAGAAGTGCCCGAGGGCATAGCTCTTCCCACGATGGGCGAAAAGGCAAATGTTATTTACGACCTCAGCGGCCGCCGTTTGCAGCGCATTGCCGGTGCAGGCATTTACATCATTGATGGTCGTAAGATTTACATCAACCGATAAAGAGTCTTTATGAAGCATTCCGGAAATATGCATCAACCCGCAGCTGCCACTCACCACCCTTCGGTATGTCCCAACTCCGCAAGGGCTTGGTGGTTGGCGGCTCGCCCCAAAACACTCTCTGCGGCTCTCATACCTGTTTGCACGGCTTCGGCTTTGGCCTTTGCACATGGCAAATTCTCAGTTGGGCCGGCACTCCTTTGTGTGGCCTTTGCGGTGTTCATGCAGGTGGCAGCCAATTTCATCAACGACCTTTTCGATTTTCGCAAAGGCACGGATGGGGCTGATCGCCTGGGACCGGAACGGGCTTGTGCGCAGGGATGGATTTCGCCTCGCGCCATGCAGGTGGGCATCGTGGTGGCACTGGCTTTGGCCGGTGTTGCCGGCATCAGCCTTGTGGTTCCGGCTTTCGAACAAGCTGTCGCTCACCATTCGGCCACTGAGGTGGCCATCTGCCTCTCGGCTGTGGGAGTGGCATGTGTGCTGTTTGCGTTTCTCTATACCACTTTGTTGAGCTACTGCGGTCTGGGCGATGTGCTGGTGTGGCTTTTCTTCGGTTTTGTTCCCGTGTGCGGCACTTACTTTGTGCAGGCCGGGAGTTTTGTCCCCGAAGTGTGGTGGCTCGCTGCGGCTTGCGGACTGATAACCGACACCTTGTTGGTGCTGAACAACTACCGCGATCGCGACAATGACCGCCGGGTCGGAAAACGCACCCTCGTTGTGGTGTTGGGCGAGCCCTTTGGCCGTTATTTCTATCTGCTTCAAGGCATCCTGGGCTACCTCTTTGTGGCAATGTTGGCACTCTACGGCCACATGTGGATGGCGGTGCTGCCGCTTTTCTATGTGTTGCCGCATTATCTCACTTGGCGCAAAATGGTGCAAATCGGCAACGGACGCGAGCTGAACAGAGTGCTGGGATTTACCTCGCGCAACATGCTCACCTTTGCGGCTCTTTGCATTCTGGCACTTCTGGCCGAGCGAATGCCTTGGGATATTTAATAAAAGAATAAGGGGTAAAAGATTAACTGTCTCCTTGCGCTCGCCTTGCTGACACTTTGATGAAATCCAAGTGTCGCTTCGGCTCGGGATGAGAAGCTGAAACAAGTTTCGCTTCATCCTCCGCTCGCCTTGCTGACACTTTGTCATAAAAACGGGCATTGGGCGTACAAAAATTTACACGGCGTTTAGAATTTTCTGCAAGCACTGCAGAATTTTCTAAACGCCGTGTAGATTTTTCTGTAATGGGTATGGATTTCTCAGCGTTCGCCGCGTGCTGCGAGTTCAATAATCTCCAAATCCTTAAACTCGCGGCCGTCTACGTTGAAACGCACCAACGTGCGCGTTTTCTGCCATCCCTGCAAGCCGGCAGCCCCCGGGTTGATGTGCAGACAGCCCAGTGTTTTGTCGTAAATCACTTTCAGAATGTGGGAATGGCCGCTGATGAAGAGTTGCGGCGGTCGGACGAAAAGCGTGCCGCGTATGGAGCGGTCGTAATTGCCCGGATAACCGCCGATGTGCTTGATGAGGATGTCGGCCTCCTCGCAACGAAATCGCAGCAGGGTGGGGTAGAGCCGTCGCAGGTCTCCACCGTCGCAGTTGCCGCAGACGGCTCGCAACAGAGCGATTTCCGAGAGCCGCTCGGCCACTTCCATGCTGCCGATGTCGCCTGCATGCCAAATCTCATCGCACTCGGCAAAATGCTTGGCATAGCGTTCGTCCCAATAACCGTGCGTATCCGAAATCAGCCCTATGCGTTTCATTTCTCAAGATGCAGTGTGCGCGTTACAAACTCCTTGATGAATTCGGCCGAACCCTCTGTGCCAAGGCGCGAAGAGTTGATGCAAAGATGATAAGTGGTGGCGGCTCCCCAGCGTTGCGAACTGTAGAAATTATAATAGTCGGCACGTGCCTTGTCGCCCTGTTCCATGAGTTTGGCAGCCGTTTTCTCATCCACTTGCTCTATCTCGGCAATGCGACGGATGCGGTCCTCGGCATCGGCCGACACAAACACGTTGATGCAACGGGGATGGTCGCGCAGGATGTAGTCGGCACAGCGACCGATGAACACGCAGGAGCGTTCGGCCGCAGCCTTGCGAATGGCTTCGGCTTGCCAGCGGAAAAGGGCTTCCTCGCTGATTTGATTGCACGAATAGTCTCCGCCCTGTCCGAAATAGGGCATCACGCTGCTCATCATGCTTCGGAAGAAACCTTTTTGCTCGTCGGTGCGGGCAAAAATCTCAGGGCAAAATCCGCTCTCACTGGCTGCGATTTGCAGAATTTCTTTATCAAAATAGTCCATGCCGAGTGCAGTAGCCAGCAAGCGACCAATGGCTCTGCCGCCGCTGCCCAGTTGACGTCCGATGTTGATGACGAAAGTTTCGCCGTGGTGCGAGAAAGTCTGTTCGGTGCTTCCGTGAATGTCTGTGTTCATGGTTGAAGTTTTGGAGATTTATTGGCGCAAGGCTGCACCGAGCGAAGGATTGCCTTGCTTGAATTTGCGAATTTCCACACTCAGCAGGGCGATGGCCAATAGCGTGGCTGCGGCGTCAGAGAGGGGCATGGAATACCACACGCCCAACACCGGATCGTCGAAGAAGTGGGGAAGAATGAGTACGGCCGGCAGCAGAAAAATGAGTTGCCGCGTGAGCGAAAGAAAAATGCTTTTGCCGGCATAACCAATGCTTTGAAAGAAAGTGGTACTCACAATCTGAATACCTACGAAGGGGAACATCATGACGGCAATGCGCAGGCCGCGAGATGCCTCTGCGATGAGCTCGGGTGAACTCTTGGCGAAAAGTGTGGCACACTCTTCTGCAAAAATCATGCATACCAAGAAGCCCGTTGTGGTGATGATGGTGGCAAATATCATCGTGAGTTTCAAGACCGAGATAAGCCTGTCGTACTTTTGCGCCCCAAAGTTGAAACCTGCGATGGGCTGCATGCCTTGGTTAAGTCCGATGACAACAAGCACAATAAAGAGTACCAAACGGTGGGTAATGCCGTAGGAACCTACAGCCACGTCGCCGCCATATTCGGACATGCTGCGCGTGAATATGGCTGCCACGAGGCAGGCGCAGAGGTTCATGAGGAAAGAGGGCAATCCGATGAGCAACGATTCGGAAACGATGCGTCGTTCCGGACGCAGGGTGGAGCGGCTCAGGTGCACCAAGTCGTCTTTTCGGGAAAAGAGGCGGAGCTGCCACAACAGCATGATGAATTGTGAGAGCACCGTGGCCAAAGCTGCCCCCCGAATGCCCCAACCCATCACAAAGATGAAGAGCGGTGCCAAAGCACAGTTCAAGAGCACGGTGCCGAAGGTGGCATACATGGCCAGCTTTGGCCGATTGGTGGAGCGCAACAAGGAATTCAAACCCAGGTAGAGGTGGGTTACGACATTGCCGGCCAAAATCACAGTCATGAATTCGCAAGCATAGGGCAGGGTGGCGTCGCTCGCGCCAAAGAAGCGCATAATCGGTTTAAGGAAGAGCAGAAGCACAAAGCCCAGCGACAATCCCATCAGCACGTTCATCACAATCACATTGCCCAAGATGCGGCCTGCCGTGCCATAATCGCGCTGTCCGAGTCGCACGGACATCAATGTGCTGGCACCCACGCCGACCATGGCACCAAAGGCCGCAGTCAGCGACATCACCGGGCCGGTCAGCGCAAGCCCCATGATGGCTTCGGGACCCACTCCCTGGCCGATGAAGATGCCGTCGATAATGTGATAAATCGACGAAGCGGCCATGGCGATGATGGCAGGAATGGCGTATTGCGTTAGCAGTTTTCCCACGGGCTTTTCGCCCAATTCGTTATATTTTGCCGTTTGTTCCATAAGGCGTTTTGCTTTTCTGACGACAAATGTACGAAAAACAACTTTACTTATGGGAAGTTTGCTTGGCTGTTCGTACATTTTTTCTTGCCTTCCGGCAGAAATCGGAGACAGGGAGGAGAGATGCAAAAAGCCCCTGAGTTTTGGCTCAAGGGCTATTGGTTTTTGTGGATTGTGTTCAGGCTTCAGCGTATTGCCACTTTGAAAGCACCGACGGCAGTACGGACGATGTAGATGCCGGGGCTGAAAGTGCTTTGTGCCTGCATGCGGCGGCCGGCGGCGTTATAAACTTCGTAAGCACCGTTGCAAATGATGCGGTTGCCCACGATGCGAATGTCTGCGCCGCAATTGGACGTGATGCTCTCAATGGAGGTTGGCACGAGTCCGGTGTAGGAAATTCGGCTCACTTGTGCGGCATTCAGCACTCCGGGAAAGAATTGTACAGAATGCACCGTGCCGGTCATGGGATACTTGTTGGCATTGTCGGAACACACGATGCCGCCGAGGTAGAGGCCGTTCACATTTGGCACACTGCCGAAGGTGTAAACCGCTGCGCCGACCTCACGCAGGTGAGAGCCGTCAAGATAGTGCTGAATGGAGGGTGAAGGCTCTTGCATGGTGGCCACAAATTGGTGGCGTGCTGTTCCGATGTTTGTGCTGCTGGTGTAGCGTCCGCCGGAGTTGTTGTAGCGAACGCCGATGTTGTTGGCCGAAGCCACATTAAAGCAGACAAATTCTTCAGCCTTGGTGGAGTTGCTGCTGCCCACAAGGGTCATCTCTTTATTGTTGTTGGCCAAAGTGAAATCCACTGCCACCGTAATTTCCGATGCACTCAACACCGGAGCGGCCAGCACATCAGGAATGCGAAAGGGGCTGCTGCCGTCGAGCGAGATGTTTGTGAGAACGAGCAGAGGCTCCGGCAAATTCACTTCGTCGGGAAGTTCGGGAAGATCCTCCGCAGGCGTGATTTTATACTTGCATCCTGTGTCATCGGTGTTGGTGCCCGACCCCCAATTGTAAACCTTGTAGCCAAGCGAGGAGTTGTTGGTCTGATTGAATTGTGCGCTGCCCGAAGTTATGATCACAAAGCCCGGTTCGTTGGCCGGCTTAATGGTCCATCCCTTGTTGGGGCGTGCAGTTACGGTTCGCAGGGCGGTGTCGTTGGAACTGGCCGGCGAAACATAAGTCCCGTCGCTGAAATTCACAATGTCGTAGCTGCCGTCTGTGCGACGCACAAACTTCCATGCTGCGGCTTCTGATGTGTTTTTCTCTCCCACGATGTCAGCTCCTGCTCCTTTGGCGGTGGGATAACGTCCCTCGCGGAGTGGTGTACACATATAATAGAAATAGCTATGTGCTTCGTCTGAAATTTGAGGTTGGTTGATGGCTTGTGTGGGATAGTAGGCTTCGAAATCTGCACGCGCTTCTGCCAATTCTGTTTGCTGTTGGGCGCGTTCGTCTGCGTTCATCTCGTCTTGCAGCGTTGCTTCCACCTTTTCAATAACGGCATCCAATTCGGCTGCGCAGCTCTCGGGATAGTATCCGGGATTGGTTCCCACCACTGCCGAACGCAGTTTTTTCAATTCGGAAAGGGTGGCTGCCACTTGTTCGGCCGCTTCGTCCATGCACTTGTTGGGCGAATAAATCAGTCCCTCGAGTGCATTTTTCCCTTCAAGGTCTGTAACAACGAAAGTAAAGGCCCACTTGTTCAGACGCAGACCATTGGGGTTGTTGGGCAGTTTGATGAACACTTTGTTCCATCCTTGTTTCAAATTTATCACTTCGGGATCGCGAGCCGTGAAGTTCTCGTTGAGCAAGTCCACCTCGTTGTTGATGGATTTTCCACTGTTTTTCCATTTGGGCGGAAGCAGTTCGGCATCGTTCAGCCAGATGCGCGAACCGCGGCGGTCCCATTTCCCGGCATTGGGAGCGGCATCCTTTTCGGAGCGACCATAGTTTTGGAATTCAATCAAAGCACCGGCTGTTTGTTCAACGGGCGAGTAGATGTATGTCCAAGCATAGGCTGTGGTGTTTTCCTGCGGGTTTGAGAAATAAGTAGGGATGATGCTGCCCCATGTGTGGCGCAAATAAATTCCTCCTCCCGTTGCCATACCTGTGCCGTAGGTGTTTCCATTGTACGTATAGCTATCCTTGAGCCCTTCAGTCTCGGGCGGCAATTGCAGAGAAGCGTTTCCGCCATTCGGAAATGCATCGGTGATGCACCAGCGAATGTTTGTCTGTTTGACGTAAGGGATAGGCTCGTTTTTCAGACTATGACTCTTGTGAAAGAGGAAGCGTGTTTCCCAATCCTTGAACTCGTCATAGATTTTTCCGGAGTTGGGCAGTGTGGTTCCGCCTTGCTCGATATATTGTTCGCCACCGCCTATCCAGGCTCTCTCCGCCGAGGCCAGCACATTTGCGTACATGTTGTTCTGTTTCACGATGTCCTCTTCCGTAGGTGTTTTGCGGTCGTTCCAATAAGCGGAGATGGTTCCGGCCACTTCGGCAGAGCCTTTGTCCTGATAATAGATGCTGCTCTTGTAGATTCCCACCAAGTCGGCAAAAACGTCAAAGTGGTTGGTGTAATTATATCGGCAGTCAATGTTCGGTATGCCGGCCACCTTGGTTCCCGAGGTGCTCCACATTTGTGTCATGTCGAAGCCTGCATTTTTTGAAATGCTGACACCGCGAATGGGGTTCCACACCACGACTTTCTTGCCCAAGGCATGAACTTTGTCCGTCATGATGCGGAGAAAGTCGGGGTAGCTGATGGTTTCCTCGTCGGCACCGATGTGAATGTAGGGGGCATTTTTGAATACTGCCGCCACTTCATCAAGAATGTTCTTCAGTTCCTCCACTCCCTCATCGGTTTGCATGGAGTGCCCCATGGCAGTTTTGAATGCCTGGCTGTGGCCGGGCATATCGATTTCGGGGATGATGATAACGCCACGTTCGGCAGCGTATGCTTCAAGTTCGGCGCACTGTTCCTGCGTGTAGTATTTTCCGGCAAAGCGTGTCATACTGGAAGCGGCTGTGAGCTGTGGGTATTTTTTTACTTCAAATCGCCATGCCTGGTTCTCCGTCAGGTGAAAATGGAACACGTTCACCTTGAAGCGCGACAGCAAGTCGATGTGTTTTTTCAGGGTTTCGAATTCAATGAATGAGCGACCTATGTCGTGCATGTAGCCGCGCAGCTTGAAGGCCGGCCAGTCCGTCATTTCCAGTGCCTCGATGGCAGCAGTTCCGTCATAACCTTCGGCCAACTGTGTCAGCGTTTGTGCCGCTCTGATAACACCGGTCTCGGTCAGGGCCTCGATATTGATTTCGTTGGCACCAACGGTCATTTTGTAACCCTCGGCCGGGAAACCTGCCAATGCGTAGTCGTAAGTTCCCTTCACTTCGTCAACAATTGATACGTTGATGACGGCTGCAGCGTTGGCATCGACGGTACAACCCGTCTCTTCGAGGAAACGCAGCAACGCCGTGTTGCCGGTGGCATCGTTCACACGGACGGCACGTCCCAAGGAGAAAGGAGTTTCGCCGGTAGCTGTGAGTTGCTGAGGTTTGGGAAGCAGATGCGCGATTTTGGCTTCGGCAGACGGGGCAAGTGCCAGCAAAAGGGCGGTTGCCAGGGATAGGAGTGTTTTTCTCATGATTAAGAATTTTTGTTTGCGGCAAATATACGTTAAAAAGCCTTTTGAGAAGACTTTTAGGCGAACAAGTTTTTTGACCTGTGTTCTTTGAACAAACTCTATGGCTTTTCTTCGTTGATTGCAACGTGTCGGCGATTTTTGCAGATGCATTGGGCTGCCCCAAGTGTCGCTTCGGCTCGGGATAAGAAGCAGAAACAAGTTTCGCTTCATTCTCCGCTCGCCTCGCTGACACTTTGATAAAATCCAAGTGTCGCTTCGGCTCGGGATAAGAAGCTGAAACAAGTTTCGCTTCATTCTCCACTCGCCTTGCTGACACTTTGATAAAAAACGGGACTTTGGCGAGCAAAAATTTACAAGGCGTTTAGAAATTTCTGCAGTGCTTGTAGAAATTTCCGCAAGCACTGCAGAAATGCCGCCTTCCTATGTTGTATTATTAAGGATGGCGTGCCGTTTTTCAAAACTCCCCAAACAACAATGCGCACCATGGCCGGAGAGCCGCAGTGCGCATTGAAGAAAACGGGAAAAACGGTGGCTGTTTACGCCTGCAAGTTGTCGAATTCGCGGTGGAACACCACAACGGCTTCGATGCCTTTGCGCAACATGTCCAAACGGAAGTTCTCGTTGGGCGAATGGATGGCGTCGCTTTCCAAGCCGAAGCCCATGAGCACGGTCTTCACGCCCAAAATCTTCTCAAAGTCGCTGATGATGGGAATAGAGCCTCCGCGGCGCACGGCCAGGGGACGACGGCCGAAGGCCTCGGTGAAACCGATTTCGGCAGCGCGATAAGCCGGCAGTGTGATGGGACAAACATATCCCTCGCCGCCGTGCATGGGCTTCACCTTCACATCCACACATTGGGGGGCGATGTTGGCGAGGTGGTCGATGAGGAGTTGTGAGATGCGTTCGTGCTGCTGATGAGGCACAAGGCGGCACGACACCTTGGCGTATGCCTTCGACGGAAGCACGGTCTTGCTGCCCTCACCCGTATATCCGCCCCAGATGCCGCAAACATCAAAGCTCGGACGGCAGGAGTTGCGCTCCAGGGTGGAATATCCCTTTTCGCCACGCAGCTCACGCACTCCGATGGCTTGCTTGTAGGCCTCTTCATCAAAGGGAATGGCGGCAATCATTTCGCGCTCGGCAGCCGGCACTTCCTCCACGTCGTCATAAAATCCCGGAATTGTGATGCGGCCGTCGGCATCGGTCAATCCGGCTATCATTTCGCATAGCACGTTGATGGGGTTGGCTACGGCACCACCGAAGTGGCCGGAGTGAAGGTCGCGGTTGGGACCTGTAACTTCAATTTCCCAGTAGGCCAAACCGCGCAAACCGGTGGTGAGCGAGGGGAGTTCGGCTCCCAACATGCTGGTGTCGGAGACCAAAATCACATCGCTGCTCAACAACTCCTTGTGCTCAGTGAGGAATTTTCCCAAACTGGGTGAGCCGATTTCTTCTTCGCCCTCGAAGATGAATTTGACGTTGTGGCGGAGCTGATTGTTGCGCACCAGATATTCGAAAGCCTTGACCTGAATCATGGCTTGGCCCTTGTCATCGTCGGCACCGCGGGCATAGATGCGCTCATCGCGCACTTCGGGTTCGAAAGGTGCGCTTTGCCATAGTTCCAAAGGTTCGGCAGGCATCACGTCGTAGTGTGAATAAACGAGCACGGTGGGGGCAGAGGGGTTCACCACCTTTTCGGCATACACCAAGGGGTGTCCGGCTGACGGCATCACCTCGGCGCGGTCGGCACCGGCGGCCAACAAAAGTTCGCACCAACGCTCGGCACACGCCGACATGTCGTCCTTGTGGGCAGGCAGCGCGCTGATGCTCGGGATGCGGATGAGGCTGAACAATTCGTCAAGGAAGCGATTTTCGTTCTCGCAGATGTAGTTTTTGATGTCTTTCATATAGCTATTTTTAGAGTATTTCGAATGTGATGCAGAGCCGATGCTCCGAAGCCACAGTGCCTTCGTGCATCAGGTCATAGCGAGCGCGGATTTCGCCGGGCTGCGTCGGCATTTCCATGTCGGTTGAGGGAAAACTTAATTCGTGTGTGTGCGTTGCTAATCGCAATGTGCCCATGGCTGTGGTGTATGCCATCGGGTGGGTGGTGCCTTTGCACAAAACCATTGTGCTCTCCACCGCCCCTTTGCGCCGGATGGTGATGCGTTCGCCGGAGGCAGAAATTTGCACATCGCATGGTTCGTCCGTGCGATACTGAAGCAATATGCCCCGTTCCGAGAGAATGATGCTCCCCGTGTGCTGTTCAAAAGTTTCGTCGTGCTCTTCTCCGCATCCGAAGTGCGAATGCACGGTTATTCTTGCCGTTTGTTTCATGGTTGTTTCCAATAGATTTTTTCCACTTGCCCTCCTCGTTTTCGCAGATACACACCCGGTTGCTCGGGGAACGATGTGCGACGGCCGTCGGGCAGATACCAGATTTCCACCGGGCTTTCAGTTTCCGCTTTGTCCACTCCTGTGGCTTCAGGCATGCGCACCTCGATGCTGTGGCGTACCGTCCAGGGTTGGCGCACCAAGAGCGTGTATTTCCGGCCGGGCTTCAGCCCCGTGAAATCCGAAGTGTAAGTGCCGCTCTCTTCGGCTTCCAAAAAGACATAGTGCGTGTGATTGATTTCTGTCTCGTCTTTCACATTTTCATCCGGCACAAGGCAGAACACGAGATAGGTGCCGGCGCGTTCGGGCGATGTGTTGCGCACTTCGACCGACACGCGCAGTGCGTTTTCCGAAAGCATCTGTATCGTGGGGACTGCCGTTTCTGCGTTTGTGTATTGCCCCTCGGCAACGCTGATGGGCTCTTCCCAAATCACGGCAACGTCGTCGGGTGATATGCGAAGCACGCGCTCTCCTTTCTGTCTGAAGGTGGTGCTCACGGTCAGCCTGCGGCTTTCTCCGGGGGCCAGGGTCAGTCCTGTCAAAGCCACATAGTCGCCTTGCTCAAAGTGTGCCGTGTCGTCGGGAGCGTTGGTGAAAATCTCCAATGGCGTGGTCAGTGTTTCGTCGGTGGTGTTGCGCAGATACAAAAGCATCTGTGTGTATTTGCGAATGGCCGGCGGTTGCACGAAACGCACAGAGTCGACAACAATTTCCCATCCGGTGCGTGCCAGCGTGTCGGGCAAAGCTTCGGGAACGCTGTCGGGACACAGCACAAGGGCTTGCTGATTGCAGAAAAAGCCTACGTGCATTCCGCTCTCCGTCATGTGATCGCGGTCTTCCCCGAAATAAAGTGCTTCAAGCAGGAAGTAACCGTCAAAATCCCCTCCGTAACCCCAGTTGATGTGATAGAAACCTTGCGCATCCATTCCGTCGACAACAAAGGCGTGTCCGGCGATGTTCATGGTGTATCCTGTGTAGAGCACGGGCCGTCCGGCGTGAAGCTCACGGCTGAGCAAATCGTGCCAATCCTGTGGCCGAAATTTGTAACTGTCCAGACAATGAGCATAACGCCATCCGAAAGCACGGCGCAGGGGTTCCGGCAATCGGTTGATGTTAGCACCGCTTTCCGAAAGCCCCCAATTCATGTGAGCCGCCACTCCGCAAAGATAAGAGAGGCGTGCCACATCTTCGGCTTCATGGTCCGTGAGTCCGTCATAGTCGTTCAGAATGCCGGCCGTCTCTACGCGAGTGCCGGGAAGCACATCGGGAATGTCGTAATGGGCTGTGCTCCATCCGTGGAGCGTGTCGAGCAACTCCACCGGTCGTCGGTAATAAGTGATAATCTCTTCCAAAGCTGTTGCGACGCATCCCACCACGCAGCGTTCGCTGCTGAGTGTTCCGTCATCAAGTTTGTAAAAAGGACAATGCGCATTGTAGGGCGCAGACTGGTGTCTGATCATCGGCAGCAGCGGTTCGACGGGTTCCTGTGGCCGAGAAGAAAAATCGGAACGCTTTTCCAAAAACTTTTCAGGCCGCAACTGTTGCAGCGGAGGCGGCAGACGGTTTCCTGCAGTGCTTCCGTAGCCAATGACAGGCGGCAGATGTTCTTCGGCAGCGGCTATCACAAAATGGCCGTCGGGGTCGGAAATCATCCAAGTGCTTCCGGACTTTTGTGCAAGGCATTCCCGGTTTTCAGAAAGCATTCGTCGTGCTTTTTGAGCAAAGGCGTGTGAACGGCCGGTGCTGAAAAAAGTTGCGGCACGCCGTTTGGCCGTTTCCAAGTCAATGGGTTGTGCTTGCAGAAGGTTGTTGCATATTCCTGCACCTCCTGTGAAAAGAAAGAAGAGGCACAACCGGATGCGCGACATGTATTTATAAATATGTGTAAGCATTTTTCAAAAGACTTTGAGCCGGATGGAATTTTTCTTTTGGGGTTCAGAGCAATGGGGCAACAATGCGCGTTAATGATTCCACACAACGCTGCATCAGGGGACGCTTGCGCCATTTTTCCAATACGATCTCCTCGCACGCTTGTTGGTTGCGCAAAAATATATCGCGCATTTTCAAGGCTGTGTCGGCATCGTAGACAAATGCGTTGCTCTCGAAGTTGTTTTCAAACGAGCGAAAATCGATGTTGGATGAGCCGACGGAACACCAAGAGTTGTCAGCGACTGCGCTTTTGCTGTGAAGAAATCCCGAGGAATAGGTGAAGACGCGCACACCGGCTTTGAGCAAATCCGAGAAATAACTGTCGTTGGCCCGGCGAAGCCAGAAGACATCTGTCCTTCGCGGCACCATAATTCTGACATCGGTGCCCGATATTGCCGCCACTTGCAGGGCGTTCAGCATCGGCTCGGTGGGGATGAAATATGGGGTTTGCAGATACAGGTAGTGCTTGGCATGCATCGCTATCCACACCAGCCCGAATTCAATCTCGGGATACTGCGAAACAGGTGTGCCATCGATGATTTGCAACAGGCCTTTCTGATTTTGGGTGTCGCAGTGCGGAAAATATGTCTGCTCCGTGATGAGTGCTCCTGCCACGATGTGCCAATCGGTGAGGAATGTGCGTTGCAGCGCGCCCACTGCCGGCCCTTTGATGTGCAGTTGCAAATCCGTCCAACGCCCTTTGCGTCTGCTCACATATCTGTTGGCAATGTTCATGCCGCCGATAAAACCTTCCACACCGTCGATGATGCAAATTTTTCGGTGGTTGCGATAATTCACCTTGCTTGTGAGTGAGGGAAAACGCACCGGCAAAAAGGCTTCGGCCTGTATGCCGTCCTGTTGCATCTGTTCAAAAAAACGGGTAGGCACGTTCCAGCATCCCACGTCATCGTAGATGAGGCGCACTTCCACACCGCGTTTGGCGCAATCGGTCAGTGAATCTCGCACTAAGCGTCCCACGGCATCGTTGCTGAATATGTATGTTTCGATGTGCACATGGTGTTGGGCAGAACGCAGTGCACGCAGCAAGGCAATGATGAACGCAGCTCCGCTCTCCAACAGATGTAATTCGTTGCCGCTTGTGGGAAATGCCCCCTTGTGTCGGCGCATGGCCGAGATGAGTGTGGCGTATTCTTCAGGGATTTCGTGCGAAGGTTGATGCTGTTTGGCTGTGTGCATCAGGTGTGTGAGAATTTGGAAGTTGCGTTTGTGCAAATGCCGCTCCTTGCGCACGTTTTGTCCGAAGAAGTAGAAAAACACCCATCCGATGATCGGAATGCAGATGAGCACCAGCAGCCACGCGATGGTCTTTGCCGGTTGGCGGTTCTCCAACAGGATGACAGCGGCTGTGCCAATCACAATGACGGCATAGGCCAGCAGTAAACTATATTCCCAGAATTCCAGCCACATGAGCGGTACTTTCGGTTTTGGGTGAATGTTTAAGAATTTGCTCGTTGCGTTTCCGGCCAGTTGACAAGGTAAAGGCGGTCGGTGGTGCGCGTCATGGCGGTGTAGAGCCACCGCAGATATGACAGGCCGGTGGGTTCGATGCCCAGATGCCCTTGGTCCACAAAAACACTTGTCCATTGTCCGCCTTGCGCCTTGTGGCACGTAACGGCGTAAGCATACTTCAGTTGCACGGCGTTGTAATACGGGTCCTCGCGCAAGCGTTTCATGCGTTCGCGTCGTGAGGGGATGTCGGCATAGTCGAGCAGCACATTCTCGTAGAGTCGGCGGCTCTCTTCTTGTGTGAGAGCCGGAGCTTCCGAGGTCAGTGTATTGAGCATCACGCGGCACTCCATCTCGAATTCGTCGTAATCGGGGAAACGCAGAATGGCATCGGCAAAACGAAATCCGTGCTGTTCGTGAATGTTGCGGATGCGCACCACCTCTGCCGTGTCGCCGTTGGCAATGAAGTCGAACGGTATGCGTTCGGCCTCTTCGCGCGACAGCCCTTTTCGCACTTGCTCCGGCCAATAATAGTTGTTGCGTACGGCCATCACGCGGTCGCCTCGTGTGAGTTCGTCCTCGCGGTCGAAGATGCGGGCGCGGATGCCGTTGTTGTAGACAATGGCACGTTTGTTTGACGGTACCACCACGATGGTTTCGTCTGCTCCGTTGTGCGAATAAGCCGATACCAATGCTTCAATCAGTTCATTGCCGGGCAAAAACTGCAATTGGCTTCGTGGTCCGCCGGAGGCTATGCGCGGCGGTGTGTCCGGCTCGGTGTGCATGGCAAGGCGCAGCTGTGTGGCAGCCAAGAGCACGGGCGAAGCCTCGTCCTGCCGCACCACTTCCGTAAGGTTGGCCTCGCTCACCGTCAACCCATACGCGCTCATCACGTCGGCACAGAGTGCGGGGCTTTCCTCTTCGCCCACGGGGGGCAATTGTGCGCGGTCGCCCACCAGGAGCAAGCGGCAGCCTGTGCCTTGGTAAACATAACTCACCAAGTCGTCAAGCAAATGTCCGGTGCCAAAGGGCGAATTCAGCTCCACACCGATGGAAAGCATGGAAGCCTCGTCCACAATAAAAACAGCATCTTTCAGCTTGTTGAACCCCAAGTCGAACCCTGTGTCCTCGCCGTTGAAAGTGCGTTGGCGGTAGATGGTGCGATGAATGGTGGTTGCTTTTGCTCCGGCAAAGTGCGAAAACACCTTGGCTGCCCTGCCCGTGGGAGCGAGCAGGCAGACGGGGCGACCGATGGCGCGGAGCGTGCGCACCAAAGCAGCCACGAGCGAAGTCTTGCCCGTGCCTGCATATCCGCGCAGCAAGAATGCAGGTCGCCGCGCACCGCTCATCACAAAGCGTGAGAGTGCTTCGGCTGCTTCGTGTTGCAAAGGAGTGAATGCGTGAGGAAACTCGCGCTCTATGTGTTGTAATAAGGCATCGCTCAACATGGTTTGCAAATATAAGAAAGGTGAGCGAAATCTTTTGAAATACGATGCTTGAAAATCGCCGCCCTTTCCGGAAAAATCTGCAAGCACCGCAGAAATTTCTGCAAGCACTGCAGAAATTTCTACAAGCACTGTGAATTTTTGCACACGGAAAGGCCGTTTTTCGAGCAAACTGTAAGCAAAGTTCGGAAGCTCTGTGTGAAAGTCCTGATACATTATATAATAATAAGGTCTGCAAGGGAGAATAGGCAGAGTGGGGGAGGTATCTCTGTTCGGGCTTTGTTAAATTCGGCTGCAGCCCGGCACAACTCCTTGCATTGCGCTTTGCGCCCCGTGAATTTGTTGGGTATGCACAAAAGTTGTATCTTTGTGCCGTTTTTACAGACTAAAAAGATTTTTGAACATGACGCACAATTTATTGAAAGGTAAGCGTGGTATTATTTTCGGTGCCCTGAACGAGCATTCAATTGCTTGGAAAGTGGCAGAAAAGGCTGTGGCCGAAGGTGCCACCATCACGCTGAGTAACACTCCCATGGCATTGCGTATGGGCGAACTGGATGCATTGGCTGAAAAGCTGAATGCAGAAGTTATTCCGGCAGATGCCACAAGCGTTGAGGACCTTAAGCACGTGTTTGAGCGTAGCGTAGAGGTGTTGGGCGGACCTGTGGATTTTGTGCTCCATTCCATCGGAATGAGTCCCAATGTGCGAAAGCACCGCACTTATGACGACCTTGACTACGGTATGTTGTCGAAAACCCTCGATATATCAGCCATTTCTTTCCATAAGATGTTGCAAACTGCCAAAAAGCTCGATGCCATTGCCGAAGGCGGTTCGGTGATTGCCCTCTCGTATGTGGCAGCCCAACGTACGTTCTATGGTTACAGCGATATGGCCGACGCCAAGAGCATGTTGGAGAGCATCGCTCGCAGCTTCGGTTACATCTATGGCCGTGAGAAGGGCGTTCGCATCAACACCATTTCACAATCGCCCACTCCCACCACCGCAGGCAAGGGTATCAAGATGATGGAAGACCTCATGGACTTCGCAGACAAGATGTCGCCACTGGGCAATGCCAGTGCCGAGGAGTGTGCTGACTATTGCGTGATGCTTTTCTCCGACTTCTGTCGCAAGGTTACGATGCAGAATCTCTATCATGACGGAGGCTTCTCAAGCATGGGTATGAGCCTTCGTGCCATGAACCAGTACGCCAAAGACCTTTCTCCTTTCGAGGACGAAAACGGAAAAGTGGTTTACGGATAATTTTTGAAACACAGGCGAAAAACGAAGAGCACCGCCGTATCTTTTCGGAGCTGCTTTCGGTTTTCGCCTTTGTTTTATGTGTAAACATTGGCTTCGGCCTTATGACAAAACAAGAATAACCATGGGATTTTTTCAACGCTTGTTCGGTGGACCGCGGCCCCAATCGGAAGAACTGGAGCAGCGCACACAAGAACGTAATTTCAATATGCTGCGCGATGACGGGGTTCGCGCCATGCAGATGGGCGAAGTCGGATTTGCTGTGCGCTGTTTTGAAAGTGCGCTGAGCATCAAGGAAGATGCGCAGACGCAGGGCCTGCTGGCTGAAGCCTGTTTGCGACAAGGAGACTTCGCGAAAGCCTTGCCGCTGCTTGAGGCTTTGGCAGCCAACAAGGCGGATAATGCCTCTGTTCGGCTTCTGTATGCCACCACTTTGGGACGGTTGGGACGTTACGAGGAAATGAAATCCGTCTGCGACGAGTTGGTGAAAGAGGCTGCTACCGATTATGCAGTGCTTTATGCATGTGCCGAAGCGGCGCATGGCTTGAATGATGTGTTCACAGCCATTGCCCGACTCACACAAGCCCTCGAACTGAACCCCAATCATTTGCCGGCACGCTTGCTACGTGCCCGCATACTTTGCGATATGGGACAGGCTGCCGAAGCCATGGAGGATATCGACGTGCTATTAAAGGCTGATGCCGAGAACGAAGTGTATGGTTTGCTGCAAGCCGAAGCCTTGTTGCAAACCGGCCAAACGGAAGAGGCAGAAGCCGCTTTGCTGCGTGTGCACGAAATTTATCCTTTCTGCCGTGAGGCCGTGTTGCGCTTGGGAGCCCTCTATGATGCCACATCGCGCAGAGACAAAGCGTTGGCCGTTTATGATGAGGCCATCGAACTGCAACCCGATTTTGCCGAGGCCTATAAGCAACGTGGCGGTGTGCGTCTGGCTTTGCATGACAAGGAAGGCGCAGCCGACGATCTGCGTCGCGCTCTCGAACTGAAGCCCGAGGTGGTGTCCGAGGTTGAGGGAGAATTTACCAATGTGGAGAACCAAATGACCGAACGCTATCGCAACATGAACCCCTATGGGTTCTGATTGTATTAAAGACTTATTTACAGATTTTCGCGCTTTGTCCCCAGAAAATGATGGGCAAAGCGCGTTTTTTTCTTTGAATATCAGGATGCAACCGATAGAGTGGGTGGTGTTTTTGTGGTATTTTGGAGTTGCAGCAATGGCAAAAGATTTTTTTACTGCCACTGTTACTGCCACCTTTCAAGCGGCAGATATACAGGTTGATGTGAGGAAAAGTGGCAGTAAAGCAGCAAAAACACTCGTTGAAAATCTTGTGTGGTGCTCCTTGGGGCTGCGATTGCCTTGCACCGCTTTGGCTTTGCCCAAGATAGGCTTCGGCTCGGCCGGCAAAAGAAAAACAAGTTTTCCTTTTGCCTTGCACTCGCCTTGCACTATCTTTGCCACATAAATAAAAGCATTGAAAAGGAATGAAGTACTCTTTTGTGATTCCCGTGTTCAATCGTCCGGACGAGGTGGATGAATTGTTGGAAAGTCTGTGCACTCAGACAATGAGTGATTTTGAAGTGCTGATTGTTGAGGATGGATCGACTGTTCCTTGTCGTGAGGTGGTGGAAAAATACAACTCGCGATTGGATGTGAAATACTTTGTGAAACCAAATAGTGGGCCGGGACAAACACGTAATTATGGTGTGGAACGAGCTTCGGGAGAATACGTCTTGATTTTAGATAGTGATGTTGTGTTGCCGTCTACGTATTTGGCTGAGGTTGAGAAAGAACTTGTGTCTTCTCCTTGTGATGCCTTTGGCGGTCCGGACCGTGCACACAGTTCGTTTACCCCCATGCAAAAAGCCATCAACTATGCAATGACCTCGTTCTTTACCACCGGAGGTATTCGTGGTGGCAAACGAAAGATGGATAAGTTTTATCCTCGTTCGTTCAATTTGGGAGTTCGCACCGAGGTTTACCGTGCGTTGGGTGGTTTCTCGGAGATGCGTTTTGGCGAAGATATAGATTTCAGTACGCGCATCTTTGCCGGGAATTACATTTGTCGCCTCTTTCCGGAAGCGTGGGTTTGGCACAAACGTCGTACGGATTTGCGGAAATTTTTCAAGCAGGTGCACAATTCCGGCATTGCTCGTATCAATTTGACTAAACGTCATCCCGGCACACTGAAGTTGGTACATCTCTTGCCGGCGGTGTTTACCGTAGGATGCGCAATGCTTCTTCTGTGTGTCCCGTTGTGCGTGTGGAGCTTGCTCCCCTTGTTGCTCTTTTCTCTTATTATTTTTGTGGATGCCGGTTGTGCAGAACGAAGTCTCGGTGTGGGGCTCCGTGCTGTGGCAGCTTCTTTTGTTCAATTGCTGGGTTATGGTACCGGTTTTTTGCGAGCCTGGTGGAAGCGTTGTGTTTTGGGCAAAGGCGAATTCGATGCTTTTCGCAAGAATTTCTATAAATAGGGGATATGTCAAAGACCGTCAGCAAACTCAGCATCAATCAGTGGGACGAGGCCGACCGGCCGCGTGAACGCTTGGCTGCGCATGGAGCAAGTGCCCTTTCGGATGCTGAATTGTTGGCCATATTGATAGGCTCAGGTTCAGCGGGTGAGAGTGCTGTTGATTTGACGCGTCGCATCTTGAACGATTGCCGAGGAAGTTTGTCGGCTCTTGGCAAACTCTCTCTCGACAGACTTTGCGAATACAATGGTATCGGCCCGGCCAAAGCCATAACCATCTTGGCAGCTTGTGAGTTGGGGAGACGACGTGCTGCAGAGCCTCCCACGGAGCGCGAATCGCTTGCAAATTCGCAGGCCGTGTTTCGCTATTTTTCTGCACAGATGCAGGATCTTCCCACGGAGGAAGTGCATGTGCTGTTGCTCAATTCGCGTTTGCAGCCCATTGGCTCGAAGTGTGTGAGTAGCGGTGGCTTGTCGCAGACAGTGGTCGATGTGCGCTGCATCATGCGTGAAGCCATTGTGGCACGTGCCACGGCCATAGTGCTTTGCCACAACCATCCTTCGGGCAATGCTTCTCCCAGCAGACAGGATGACCAACTGACCGAGCACGTCAAGCAAGCGGCTGACCTGCTGCAAATCCGATTGGCCGATCATCTGATTGTGGCCGACCGCACCTATTATAGCTATGCAGACGAAGGACGTTTGTGAAACCGGAGTCGCAGTGAAATCTTGAAAACACATTATTATAATATATATGACAGCAGACGAAAAACTCAAAATAGAAGAACGCATCATCGAGGTACTCAAAACCGTTTACGATCCCGAAATCCCGGTGGACGTTTACAATCTCGGACTTATCTACAAGGTGGATTTGCACGATGATGGGCAGTTGATGGTGGATATGACCCTCACAGCCCCCAACTGTCCGGCTGCCGACTTCATTGTGGAAGATGTTCGCATCAAGTTGTCCGGCGTTCCGGGTGTGGTGGAACCGCATATCAATCTTGTGTTTGAGCCGGAGTGGGATAAAGACATGATGAGCGAAGAAGCCAAATTGGAGCTCGGATTTTTGTAGAGCCTTTCCCTTAAATGTGCATACATCCAAAGAGAATCATCATGAAGAACGTATATTTCCTTTCCGATGCCCATTTGGGCAGTTTGGCTGTTTCGCATCGTCGCATGCAGGAACGAAGGTTGGTCAACTTTCTTGATAGCATCAAACATAAGGCTGCAGCCGTTTATCTGTTGGGCGATATGTTTGACTTCTGGCATGAATATCGTACCGTAGTGCCCAAGGGATATACCCGTTTTCTTGGAAAAATCAGCGAATTGACTGATCGAGGAGTGGAAGTGCACTATTTTGTCGGCAATCATGATTTGTGGATGGGCAATTACTTGGAAAGAGAATGTGGCGTAACATTGCATCGCGACAGTTCTGTGATGGAAATATACGGCAAGGTGTTCTATTTGGCTCATGGCGACGGTTTGGGAAGCACAGACCGCAAATTCCGTTTTCTGCGTGCCATGTTTCACAACCGAGTGTGCCAGCGTCTGTTTGCAGCAGTGCATCCGCGTTGGGGCATAGCCTTTGGACGGGAATGGGCCCGCCGCAGTCGCCTCAAGCGTGTGGATGGCAAAGAGCCGCCATACATGGGAGAAGAACGTGAAGAGTTGGTGCGTTTCTCTAAAGCCTACCTTGCCACTCATCCCGAGGTAAACTTCTTTGTGTTCGGGCATCGGCACATTGAATTGGATTTGCTGTTGGCAAAGCAAACCCGCTTGTTGCTTTTGGGTGATTGGATTTCGCAATTCACCTATGCCGTTTTTGATGGCGAACACATGTTTATGGAGGATTTTGTGGAGGGTGAGAGTCAGCCGTAAGTGCCACCGAGGCGATGCTTAACAGTTTGAAGAAGTCAGGACAATGCAGAACGGATTACAACGCTCCCTTTGCCTTATGTGCGCATGTCTCTTTTCATTGTTGATGTTTGCGGACAATGAAAAGAATGCTTGGCCGGATTTGCCCTTGCTGCAGATTGAAACTGTGGGAGGAGAGATGCCTCAAAACAACATTGTGTATCCTCCGGAAGGCTGCATACAAGCCGTAAGTACAAAAAACGAACATGTTCCCGGACGTATGGTGATAACATTTCGGGGAGATACGCTTTATGATAGTGGCGATTATGTTGCAGGAGCGTCGGGGATGCGTATAAAAATTCGAGGCAACAGCACCGGTGCTTATTTAGAGCAACATCCTTACAAATTGAAGCTTTCCAAAAAGGCAGACCTCTTGATGCGTGAAGACAAAGAGTATCTTCACAAAGATTGGGTGCTGTTGAGCATTCACACCTGGACTCCGGTATTTACCAATAATCAAACCAACATCACAACATGGGTAGGCAACATGGTGAGTCGTGCCGTAGGGCTTCATTGGGTTCCGGCAACGGAGTTTGTCAATGTGGTGCTGAATGGTGAGTATCAAGGACTCTATACTTTGATAGAGAGTATCGAAAGAGGCGAAGGGCGTCTGAATGTTGAAAAGTCGGGATTTGTCATCGAGCATGACCCTTTCTTTTGGAATGAAGATGGTTATTACTTCAAATCTGAGCATCAAGCGGATTATTTTGGCTGGACCTACAAATATCCGGAGGGCGATGAAGTAACCGATGCGCAGCAAAGTTGCATACAGTCTTACATTAACCATTTCGAGAAGAAGCTCTACGATGGTGAAGAAGTGGATGAATACATTGATTACGCATCATGGGCAAAGTGGGTCTTGGCGCACGACATTCTCGGAACCTATGATGTGGCAGGCTCCAATCGCTATCTCTGTAAGAAAGACTATCTTCTCTCAACGCCCACCTCTTCTCGGTTGGAAATGTGTGCGCTGTGGGATTTTGACAGCTCCTTTCGTTTAGAGAAAGAGCAATTCAGCACCATTCACGATGCCGATTTCTATTATTACCATTCTTTGTTTCGTTTGCCACGCTTCCGTGCAACGTATGTGGCATTATATGATTCGTTGGTCAACAACTTGTTTTACGAAAACCTATGCTCCGAGCTGCAATCGTTTGTGCAACGTTACGAAACTCCCTTTGACGAGAGTGCCGCTTTGCACAATGGTCTCTATCCTAAAGAATGCCGCAACCGGTTGTGCACTCAGGTGGAAGAAATTCAAACGAAACTTTACGAGCGCTGGTCAGCCTTGTCTGAAAACGTAGAAGCGCTTCGCCGGCAGACGGAGGGTATTGAGAATGCCTCGTCAGCAAGCCCTTCCATGCTTATCTACGACATGAGTGGTCGGCATTATGATGCAAGTCAGCTGCAGCAGTTGCCTTCAGGAGTTTATATCCAACGTGATGCGTGGGGAAGAACGCGCAAGTTTTATCAAAAGTAATACATCCAATATATGCACAATTCTGAAACATTTCTTTCGGCATCGCACATAGTGAAACGCTATGCCGAGCATACGGCACTCGACGATGTGAGCATCGAAGTGCAACGCGGCAAGATTTTTGGTTTGCTCGGACCCAACGGCGCCGGCAAGACCACACTCATACGCATCCTCAATCGCATCACAGCTCCCGACAGTGGGCATGTGGTGTTCGACGGACACGACTTTGCGCCGGAGGATGTGGCTCGCATCGGCTATCTGCCCGAGGAACGCGGCCTCTACAAGAAGATGAAAGTGGGCGAGCAGGCGGTGTATTTGGCTCGTCTCAAAGGGCTTTCCACGCAAGAGGCCAAACAGCGCTTGCATCAATGGTTTGAACGCTTCGACATCATGCCTTGGTGGGACAAGAAGCTGGAAGAACTCTCCAAGGGTATGCAGCAAAAGGTGCAGTTTGTCATCACAGTGCTGCACGAACCCTCTTTGCTCATTTTTGACGAACCGTTCTCCGGTTTCGACCCCGTCAATGCAGAGTTGCTGAAACGCGAAATCCTGGCACTGAAAGAAAAAGGCCACACCGTGATTTTCTCCACCCATAACATGGCTTCGGTCGAGGACATTTGTGATGAAATGGCACTGATCCATCGTTCGAAGGTGGCATTGTCGGGCAATGTGGCGGAAGTGAAGAAGCGTTTCCGCACCGGCAAGTATGAATTGGTGTGTGTCGGAGACGAACAGCTTGTCGATACCGAAAACTATAAAGTGCTGTCGCATGTTGCCACGGACGGTGTGCAGCGATATTTGTTGCACAAGGCCGAGGGGTTGACCAACTCAGAATTGGTGGCCCTGTTGGCTCAGAAGGCAGAAATACGTCATTTCAGCGAACAGCTTCCTTCCATGCATGAGATATTCCTGAAAACAGTTCAAAGCCATGAAGAATAACACATTCATCGTCATACAGCGCGAATTCATGACGCGCGTCAGCAAAAAATCGTTTGTCATTCTCACCATCCTCATGCCGTTCATCTTTGCGGCTCTCATCGTTGTGCCCCTGTGGCTTTCGAGCATCAAGGACGATGCGCAACGAACAGTGGTGGTGGTCGACCGCACGGCGCATTATCTCTCGGCTTTCAAGGATGACAAGAGCTATCGCTTTGTGCCGGCTGCAGCCATGTTGCCGGAGTATCGCAGCGACACAACAGAGGTTGAAGCCGTTGTAAACATCGAAGCAAATTTAGCGCAAAATCCCAAGGCCGTGAAGATTTATTCACGAGGAGAAGTGTCGGCCGATTTGTTGAGCTACGTAACCAATGTGCTGAATGAACAGGTGCGCCGCGACAAGTTGCAAGCCTATGGTGTGCATGGCCTTGATCAAATCATCGAAGATGTGCAAGCAACGTTGGAGATTGGGACTGTGAAATGGAACGACGAAGGTGAGGAAAGCTCCTCCAATACCCACATAGCCATTGCTGCCGGTTTTCTCTTCACCTTTATGATTTACATGTTTGTGATGTCTTATGGCGGCATGGTGATGCAAAGCGTGATGGAGGAAAAGACCAATCGTATTGTCGAACTCATGGTGTCGAGCGTCAAGCCTTTCCAACTGATGATGGGCAAGATTGTGGGTGTGGCTTTGGTGGGTTTTGTGCAACTCCTCATTTGGGGCGTGATGTTGGCCGTTATCTTGAGCCTTTGCTCCGTTGCTTTTGGTTGGGATGTGGCTGCCATGAGTGAGGCGCAAGGCGCGATGATGGCCGGAGCACAAGGCACATTGCCCACCATGGATACCGCCGATGCCGAAATGCTGATGGCGTTGCTCAATTTGCCCTTTGCCGAACTTGGCATCATGTTTGTGCTCTATTTTGTCGGGGGATATCTGCTCTATGCCTCTTTCTTTGCTGCCGTAGGGGCCAGCATCAATGCGCAGGAGGACAGTTCGCAGTTTGTGATGCCCGTGGTGCTCATCATGCTGTTCGGCCTCTATGCTGCCATGTATAGCGTTGAAAACACCGATGGCCCCTTGGCCTTCTGGGCATCGATGTTCCCGCTCACTTCGCCCATTGTCATGATGGTGCGCATCCCCTTTGATGTGCCCTTGTGGCAAGAACTCCTTTCGTTGGGACTTCTCTACGGAACGGCCCTCCTCTTTGTGTGGGTCGGTGCCCGAATTTATCGTGTCGGCATTCTGATGTATGGCAAGAAGCCTTCACTCCGCGAAATGCTTAAGTGGCTGCGCTACAAATAACAATCCGAAGCACTTTCTCTACGTGCTAAGTTTATTATCAACTGATTGCACGGATTAAACAGTTTTCCAATGCCTCTGCATTGAGACCCACCAAATTCTGTTTAATCCCTGCAATCAGTTGATTTCATCAGAACACGAATATCTCGAATATCACGAATTCCGTTTTGTCCCTGCAACAATTGATTTCTCCAAGCTATTCGAAAAATTCGTGCTATTCGTGTTCCCCCATTTTCATCCGTGTTCCCAATCTTTATCCGTTTAATCTGTGTAATCTGTTGACAAATACCAATTCGTGTTCTCCTATGTTCAGCCGCCTCCCCTCCGCACGTGCGAATTTTCTCTCGCCTTGACACTGCAGTATCACGCCTTGACACTCGAGTATCAAGCACAGGAGACTGCAGTGTCAAGCACTTGATACTCCCGTGTCTTGCGCATGACACTTTTGTGTCAACGCGGTTGAGACTCCCCGAAAGCCGTCGCGACGAACAAAAAACCTCTCCGAATGTATATTCAGAGTAAGCAAATTCATGGTGAAGTTCGCGAAATAGCTCAAAAATTCACCAATTCAATTGGTTGAGCGCAGATAAAGGTTATACCTTTGTTGCCTTAAAGGATGAAATTGTGGAGAAATGAGACACCGCGCGCCCGCCGAGGAGTGGGTTCGCGGCGTATGTTGTTGTAATGAACAATAATAATCAAATCAATAATTTAATCAATTAACAAAAGCTCTTATGAGAAAGTTTACTTTACTCTTTGCGTTTCTCCTGTCGCTGATAGGCGTGGCGCAAGCTCAGACGGTCATCACAGACCTCAATAGCCTGAGCAATGGTAAGGTGTACACCCTCACCGGCGAGCGAGGCACGTTGCTGACCTTTGATGGTGCAACGATGCTTTACGGAACATTCGCCGGCGACAGGCAGGGTGTGGCATACGTTGCCTCCGACCCTTACCAGCAGTTTGCTATCCTCAAATCTGAGGGGGGCGACCTCTATCTTTACAACGTGGGGTTGAAAAAGTTTATCAACCAAGGCAACAATTGTTATTCGCTTTCAACTTATCCAAGCCATAAGTTTGAGGCAACCAATGCAAGTAACCAAGATGGCGACTATGATTGGTTGGTGAAAGTGAATGGACAGATGATTAATCTGAGTGGCTCTGATGGTGGCCATAATACCGGTGTGAATGTTGGTTACTCCACCGAAGATTCAGGTAACCGCTTTGCCATCACAGAAGTGGGTACGCTTGATGATGCAGTTAAAGCAGAGGTAGAAGCGTTGATCAACTGGAAAGCAACCACACTCCCCACACTCAGCACAGATGCCGAACCTGTGTATTATTCTATCAAGAACTTGCGTAGCAATAAGTATGCAGCACATCAATACACGGGTTCTCGCTTAGTGCAGACTGCTGATGAGGCAAACGCCGGCGCTTTGTGGTATTTTGTAGATGCTTCAAGCTCTGTGCCGGAAGGAACTACACTGGGCGAAGGCGTGTTGCCTGTGTACATCAAGAATATGGCTACAGGTATGCGCATCAAGAGTGCAGACGCGGCCACTTATGGCGATGATGCTCGCATTTGGTATCTCATACCTCACACTGCTACTCATACCGGGTATGTGATTACTGCAGGAACGGAAGTTTCCAATTGGACTTCTTGGAACGATGCCGCGGGGTCTACTGTCTGTCATTATCTGGGTAATGACGCCGGTTCTATTTGGGCTTTTGTGCCGACACTTTCAGCTGTGGCAAATACAGCTAAAGCCGGAGTTCCTGCGCTTATTACTAATGAACTTAACGCAGTCCAAACATCTGCCATAGCCGAGGCAGAAGCACTTGGCGCACGTCCCTACTATTCTTATAGTACAGATGATGTAAACACTTGTAAGAATACAATTAATGGCATTGCTGTAACAACATACGCAGAGTTTCTTACAGCGAAAACAACAATAGCAGAAGCACTCACTACGCTTAAGGCTTGCACTACTATCAATCCTATTGCAGGCAGTGAGTATGTGAAGATACGCAACTACAACGCTTCGTCATGCTATATGAAGGTGAAAACCACAGAAACGACAAACGAAGAGACGTCTGAGGTTACCACTACAAGAACCGTATTCGATGAAACTTCTGTAGGCGAAGAAAGCATTTGGACTTTCCTGGCTAAGAGCGATAATACGGGCTTCTATCTCTATAATCCTCTGACAGCATTGTATGTGAAGCATACGGGAGGCGGTAACGTGGCGCTTGTTAGCTCGCAAGATGAGGCAAGTGTATACTCCATTACTCCGGAAAAAAACTATGTGAAGATACATGTAGGCACGGGAAATCGTGATTATTTACACCACCAGCAGGACGGAAATGTAGTATGCTGGAGCAGTGATGCTGCAAGTTCTTGGTGGTACATCGAGAAACCCACCGACGCTGAAATCGAAGCACTCAACAAGCTGCTCACTCCTGTTGCCGACCTTGTGAAAGCCGAGCGTACTGCTTTGGAGAACAAGATGGCCGCACTCAAAACAGCCAATCAGGGCTTGGAATTCTATGTGATAACCACAGAAAGCATCGACGCTTGCCAAGAACAAGCAACAGCTTTGCTCGATGCCGTTACCACACACGCCCAACTGGCTTCTGTTCAGGCACAGATTGAAGCGCTCGTAGCCAACTTGGAAGCCAACCGCACCAATCCCATTGAGGCCGGCGATAAGATTAAGTTCAACTGGACACGCGATACAGGCTATTACCTCACCACCAACGTGCCCGAAACCGAGCCTGCAAACGCTAACAATGCCACTGAGGCTTGGGGATGGAACAAGGGCGAGAACTTAAACAAACATTCGGTTTGGGAAGTAGTGGCTAATGCTGATGGCACAGGCTTCTACCTTTATAACGTTCTCTCCGGCAAATATCTGCAGCACCCCGCGGCACAAGATGCGGTGGCTAAGATGGTTTCTGAGCAGAGCGAAGCAACGGTGTATAACTTTGAGTTCTGCCCCGTGGCAGAAGGCATTTCTCCCGAAACTTCCGGCGTTAAGATTTACACCAATAACGGAACGGGTGCGAACGATGTGCTCTTCATTAACGGTAGCGGTAAGGTGGTTAGCAGCAGCACAGAAGCAGCTCGCGCTTATTTCACTCCGAAGTCTGCCACCGAAGACTTGACAGAAGACATTGCTGCCGCTGCAAATGCTGCACTCGATGCTTACAAAGCTACTGTGGCAGCCACTGTAGAGCAGTATAAGAACCTGGAGTTCTATCGCCCCACTCAGGCTATCGATGCTTATGAGGCAGCCATTGCAACCATTACGGGTGTTGATACCTACGATGAATTGGCTGCAGCCCTCGAAGCCATTACCGCTGCACAGACTGCATTCGAAACTGCTATCGCTGCCGACGATGTGGTGCTTGCCAATCCGGTGGCAAACGGAACACGCGTTAAATTCATCAACCGCGAGAACAGCAACTTCTGGATTACTTCAGACGGTCAGACACTTGGCGGTAAACTTGAAAGCGAACTCGAAACCACTTCTGCCGCAGTGCTCGAATTGGTGGAAAGCGAAGATGCCGAAAAACCAGGCTTCTATCTCTATCATCCTTTGACCAACAAGTATGTGAAGCACCCCGCCGGCAATGAAACAATTGCCACAATGGTGGACAAAGCTGACGCGGATGTTTATACCATCACGCCGGTGGCTGCCGGTTTGTTCGTGAACATCGGTAAGGGAACCGGAGGCAGCGATTATTTGCATGGTGTTACTCGCAATGGTGTCTACAAGGTATTCCAATGGGATGCCACGACACCGGCTTCTCACTGGACAGTACAGACGATAAGCACTGAAGATTTGGACGAAGATATTGCTGCGTGCGTGGGTGCTCAGTTTGATGCTTATAAGCAATTGGCTGCCGACACCGTGGCAATGTATCAGGGCTTGACTTACTACACAGCTTCAGAGGCTGCGCTGGCTGCCTACAACGAAGCCGTGAACGGAATAACTGTTCCCACGGATTATGCTTCGTTGCCCGCAGCACAGGCTGCTGTCAGCACCGCACTTCAGACTTTCAAGGCGGCCGAACGTGCCAACCCGCTGACTGCCGATATGCATGTGAAGTTTGTGAACAAAGCCAATCCTGCTTTGTGGATGAACACCAATGCCGGCGGTGTTACGGCTGAGGCTGCAGAAGGTTTGGAAACAATCTGGACGCTCAAAGCCAACAACGAGAACACCGGCTTCTATTTGCTGAACGAGTTGGAAGGTAAATACGTGAAGCACCCCGAAGCTAACGGAAATCAAGCTACTCTTGTGGATGACATGGCCGAAGCAAGCCTCTATCGCATTCAGCCTAACGGTTTCCACATTAACTTGGTAACTGATGTGGATGCAGAAGAGAATAGCTTGCACTACGGTGCGGAGCGTTACGTAACTCGCTGGATTGCCAACCATGATGCTTCTCTTTGGAACTTTGAAGTGGTGAGTGCAGAGCAATTCCAGGCTCTGTTGGCGCACGATTTGGATAGCTGCAAGCAGTTGGCACTCCTCCGAATTGGAGTGGCTGCCAAGTCTGCTTTCTACGCACCTACGGCAGATGCCATCAGCGCAGCGCAAACTTCTGTGGAGGCTGTCGATGCAGCAGCTGTGGCTACCTTGGCAGACTTCAAGGTTGCCATGGAAAGCATCAATGCAGCGATGACAACCATGTATACCGACGGTCTGAACAACGGTGCAAGCCCGCAGGGTAGCGACAAGTTGCTTCGCTTAAGAAACAAGCTTTATCCCACTCACTTCCTGGGCTTCGGTGAAGACGGACTCTATCACTATGAGACTGTGGAGACCGGCGGCAATGTGATGCCCGTGGATGATGATGTTGATCCCGGAATGACAAGTGGAGAAGTGGATATTCTTCATTCCACAGAATCCACCATCTGGAATTTGGAAACTCCGACCGGCAGTGTACCCGACGAAAGAATGTATCTCAAGAACGTGATGATACAATCTTATGCCGAGCATCAATACTACGACAATTGGCATGTGAAACTTGCTCTCAAACAAGCAGAAGCCCATCCCGAAATTATTGAACTGGTGGGTGTCGTGAGAGATGCAGACAACAACATGAGCATTAAGTATGAGGATATGAGTTTCGCTGAATCGGGAGAAAAGTGCTTCTTGGTTTACACAACGGAAGGAACTTCCTCAACGAACAATGCCTTGTTTGCTGCGCAGAATGGTACCATTGTGAATGGTGCTCGCACTTCAGACGCATCTATGTGGGCCATTGCCGAGGCGACGGACATCGAATGTGCCAACATGGGAGACTACAGTGTGTTTGCATATCATCAATACGTATTCGTGCCCACCATCAACATGGCAAAACAATACTATTGTGAGACCACTGAAACCGTGGAGGACGAAGAAGGCAACACTTCAACCGTTACCACTGTGGTGGATTATATCGATGGTGCGAAAGCCGGTTACTATCATTATGCCGGTGGCATTAAGGATGGTGAAGGCAATGAAATTACCGACATCGAGGACTTCCAAACTTATTATTGGACGTGCCTGATGCAGGCCATCGACTTGGATGCTGCCAGCGAAGCAGGTGTGCACAAACCGGCTGAAGCCATGGATATCGTAAACATTCTTAATGAGAATATGGCGGCTTTGGTCTTGAACCGTCCTAACAGCGATGGCTTCTTCCGTATTCGTTGCGTGCATAACAATCACTATCTCCAGTCTGATGACCTCAACAAGGATGGACGTCTTGACCTGTCTGAAGATAACACAGGCATTGCTTCTATCTTCTATTTTGATGCATTGGATGGTGAAGGCAATGAAGGTAAGGGTTCGTTGGTTTCCTACAAAGAAGGATATTACTTTACACAAGGTCGCGGAACAGATGGTTATTCCGGAATCTATGTGTGCCTGCAGCCGATTGGCAAAATGGGTGATGTATTGACTTTTGATGTTCCTGCCAACAAGGAGTTCGGATCGTACAACATCAGTTCTGACAATACGCAGAACCAAAATGGACGACGTTATCTCTTTGGTGCTGCCGGAAACAAGACTGATGGTTATTATCCTGACAATGGTTCGGATGCCACACAGGTAAATGTGGCTAACGACTTGGGTGGTAACACCGGTTATAACTGGGTGCTGGAACGTGTGGAAGAACTCCCTCTTACCATCAACTCCTATGGATATTCAACTTTCTATGCTCCTGTTGCACTGAATGTGCCGGAAGGTGTTGAAGCATTCATCTGCACCGGTGTTGACGAACAAAGTGAACTGACGCTGCAGTCTCTGGACGTTATTCCTGCAGGTACTGCTGTTATTCTTAAAGCAGAAGAATTGGCCGGTCAGGAAGTTTATTTCACCGAACCGAATAACACTCCGATGCCTTTGGCTGAGGGTGAAAATTATCTGCATGGTGGTATCTACAAGACATGGCGTACTCCTGAGTGTCAGAACAAGAACCCGGAAATGACTTCAGCTACAGGCGTAAATCACAATTTGCCTTATTTGGAGGAAATGGTTACCGATAAAGTTTATACATTGTCGAACAAGAATGGAAAAGTGGCAATGTATCAATATGCCGGTAATAAGTTCACACATTTCCGCTCATTCCTGAAATTGCCCGAAGCAATCAATGTGGCCTTGGCCTCTACGTTGGATTTCGGTGAGATAATCGAAGGACCCACTGCCATTGAGGAAGCACCTGCCATCTCTCTTGAGGATGCTATCATCTACGACCTCAGCGGTCGTCGTGTGGCAGAACCTGGTAAGGGCGTTTATATCGTGAATGGCAAGAAAGTTTATTTCAAATAAAATCATGGAGAGAATAATTATGAAAAAGAACAAGTATGTAATTCCCTCTGTGGAAGTGTTGAATATGTATATGGAGGAAAGTGTTCTGCTCGGTAAGTCTGATCAATGGACCGATGACATGGGTTCGCAGAAGCGCAGACCGACCACTACGTCTTCTAACAGCATTTGGAATAACAACCAAAACGATTAACCCAACAATCTCTATACTCATTCAGGCGGCTCACATTGAGTCGCCTGAATTGTTTTTATATTGAAAAAGAAGACGGTTCAAATTGGGGGAGGGCAGTGGCAGAATTTCGGTTGTCCGTTCAACTTGCCTCTTCGTGCTTGTCCTATCTTCAACCTCCCTTGTCTGTACGGGCATAAAAAAAGAAAGTGTAACAGAACTCTCTGTTACACTTTCTTCGTGACTCCTGCAGGATTCAAACCTGCAACCTTCTGATCCGTAGTCAGATGCTCTATTCAGTTGAGCTAAGGAGCCATTCCTTTGAATTGCGAGTGCAAAGGTATGCATTATTTTTAAATCTCAAAACAATTCAAGTGTTTT
>JAFYPU010000007.1 GCA_017547385.1 Bacteroidaceae bacterium | reverse complement strand
GACACACCATATTTCTTACAAATTTCCGTCTTCTTTAGATGACCATAGTAGCAGGCCCTCACGATTTCCAATCGCAATGAATTACTAATTAAGCGTGACATAACTTTTTTTAATTGTGTCAACTTATTTAGTACACAACAGCTTTTTTTGCGTAAGTGGGGATGAGGCTTCTTGTGGGGCTTTTGAGGGTGGTAATTGGTGTAAAAGGTGTTTGGCTTTCTGTTCGTTGTGAGTGGCTGTACTTGGTGGACTGCTTCATAAATGCTACCTTTGCGTGCCCAAAACGTAAATATCTATATGAAAAGAAAATCAGCTCCCTCAGCTCTCATTTCGTTTGTTCCTCTGTTGGTCTTGGTCGCCATGCTGGGTGTAACTATCAGCTTGTTTGGCGATGCAGCCCTGTCGGGCGGCAGTCAGGTGTGTCTGCTTGTGGCAGCTGCGGTGTGTATCTGCATTGGGATGTGGCGTTATGGGGTGTCGTGGCAGGCTTTTGAAGAGGTTATCGAGAAGAATGTGAAGCGAGTGGCTACTGCCATGTTCATCCTGTTGCTGATAGGCGCGTTGTCGGGTATGTGGATGGTGAGCGGCATTGTTCCGACGATGATTTGTTACGGTATAGATATTATTCATCCCTCGTTGTTCTTGTTCTGCACTTGTGTGGTGTGTGCTTTGGTTTCGGTGATGACCGGAAGTTCGTGGACCACCATTGCCACCATCGGAGTGGCTTTGCTTGGGGTGGGGCAGGCGCAAGGCTTTCACGAAGGCTGGGTGGCAGGTGCCATCATCTCAGGTGCGTATTTTGGCGACAAGATGTCGCCCCTGTCGGATACCACGGTGTTGGCTTCGTCGTCGGTGGGCGTACGCCTGTTTACGCACATACGTTATATGTTATACACCACGCTGCCGGCAATGGTAATTGCGATGGTGGTGTATTTGGTGGTGGGTTTCGGCCACGACGGAGCGGGTGATGACCAAATTCGTTTTTATTCGGAGGTGCTGCGTTCCAAGTTTTATGTCTCCCCCTTGGCAATGATTGTGCCTCTGGTAACCGGTTATCTCATCTATCGCAGAGTGCCTTCGCTCATCACGCTTTTTGCCGGCGTGCTGATGGCTGTGGTCTATGGCCTGATGTTTCAAGCAGAAGTGTTGCGCGAAGTGGTGGATGTACCCGGTGGTGGTTGGCAAACCATGGTGAAAGGTGTTATGCAAACGGTGTTGGGCGAAACGCACCTTTCGATGGGGTATGAAGAACTTGATGATTTGGTGTCGACGCGAGGCATGGCCGGCATGATGGATACCATCTGGCTGATTTTGTGCGCCATGTGCTTTGGTGGTTGCATGATGGCCGGTGGTTTTCTGGAAGGCGTGACGCGTGTGTTTGTGAGAGGAGCTCGCCGTGCGGTGGGTTTGGTGGCATCGACCATCGGGTCGGGACTTTTTCTGAACTTGGCAACGGCTGACCAATACATTTCAATCATTCTCACCGGCAACATGTTCCGTCCGGTTTACCATGATGGAGGTTACGAAGCGCGGTTGCTGAGTCGCACCACTGAAGATGCCGTAACGGTAACTTCGCCGCTCATCCCGTGGAATAGTTGCGGCATGACGCAAGCCACGGTGCTGGGTGTCAGCACGTGGACCTATTTGCCCTATTGCGTATTTAATTATATGTGTCCTTTGATCAGCATGCTGATGGTGGCAACGGGGTATAAAATTGTGCGGAAAGCACAAACCGTTGCGCAACAATAGTCCTCACCGGCCTTTGCTCTCTAATTTTTTTGAGGACAGTTCTTTTGCCATTATTGGCGTATCTCTGTCATAATGACTTGCCGTAAATGCTTGAAACGGATTTTTCTTGCTAAAGAAGCGTGCGGCCCCTCTTTTTGCGTTTAGCGTTCTCTTTTTTTTAAAACGCCTTGCAGATTTTTGTGTGTTTGCAAAAAGAGATCTTGTGTGCCTGCAGCTTATGACTGCATGGCAGGGCGTTGTTTGGGTTTTGTGTAATAGGAAAAATGCAACAGGCTCCGGAAATTTGTTTTTGCTTGACGAAAAAAAAGAAAAAAGAGCAGCAAATGTTTGTCAGTTAAGCAAAAGTTAGTACCTTTGCAACCCGAAAAGTAGGAAACGTAAGACAACTGCTTTATTATTAGTGAAAATCAAGGTTAGTGATAACCCTCCGCCCCATGTCGGGATGTTGCAAAATCGCGACTGTGGGCTACGGAAAGAGACAAACAAATTAATTTATTCATAAAATAAAACTGAAATGCCAGGATTATTAGGAAAGAAAATCGGAATGACATCCGTTTTCAGTGCCGACGGCAAAAACGTGCCGTGCACTGTTATCGAAGTAGGTCCTTGCGTGGTAACTCAGATCAAAAGTGTTGAAAAGGATGGCTATGCTGCTGTGCAGGTAGGCTTCCAGGATGCAAAGGAGAAGAACACTTCTGCTCCTTTGATGGGACACTTCAAGAAAGCCGGAGTTACTCCCAAGCGCCACTTGGCCGAGTTCAAGGGTTTTGACCAGGAGCTGAACCTGGGTGACGTTCTTACCGTAGAGCTTTTCAACGACGCTGAATATGTGGACGTTGTAGGTACTTCTAAGGGTAAGGGTTTCCAGGGTGTTGTAAAGCGCCACGGTTTTGGTGGTGTGGGTCAGACCACTCACGGTCAGGACGACCGTCTGCGTAAGCCGGGTTCAATCGGTGCCTGCTCTTACCCTGCTAAGGTGTTTAAGGGTTTGCGCATGGGTGGACACATGGGTAACGCTCGTGTTACAACGCAGAATCTCAAAGTGTTAAAGGTGATTCCCGAACATAACCTTCTTTTGATTAAGGGTTCTGTAGCGGGTTGCAATGGTTCAATCGTTATAATTGAAAAGTAATGGAACTCAGTGTATTCAATATCAAAGGTGAAGATACCGGCCGCAAGGTGGTTCTGAACGAGTCTGTTTTTGGCATTGAGCCCAACAACCATGCAATCTACCTTTCTGTGAAGCAGTATTTGGCTGCTCGGCGTCAAGGCACTGCCAAGGCGAAGGAAAGAAGTGAAATGAGCGGTTCTACTCGCAAGCTCGGTCGTCAGAAGGGTGGCGGTGGAGCACGTCGCGGTGATATCAACTCTCCCGTGTTGGTGGGTGGTGCTCGCGTGTTTGGTCCCAAGCCTCGTGACTATCGCTTCAAGATCAATAAGAAAGTGAACGCTTTGGCTCGTCGTAGCGCTCTCAGCTACAAGGCTCAGGAAGGTTCTCTCATTGTTCTCGAAGACTTCAACTTGGACGCTCCGAAGACCAAAGCTTTCGTGGAAATCGTAAATAATCTTAAAATTTCCGACAAGAAGGTGCTTATGGTGTTGCCGGAGGCTAATAAAAATGTATATTTGTCAGCTCGCAATATCCAACGTGCGCAGGTTGCAATTGCATCGGACATCAATACTTATGGTGTGTTGAATGCCGGTGTGATGGTTGTAACCGAAAATGCGTTGAATGCTATTGAAGCTGTCTTAACCAAATAAGATACATAGCAATCATGGCATATATCATCAAACCCCTGGTCACTGAGAAGATGACCGCAATGACAGAGAAGCAGAACAAGTTCGGCTTCGTTGTGCGTCCTGATGCAAACAAGCTTCAGATTAAGAATGAAGTGGAAGAGTTGTATGGTGTGAAAGTTGTTGCAGTGAATACTATCAAGTATGCCGGCAAGAACAAGTCTCGCTATACTCGTTCAGGTATGATTAAGGGTCGTACCAACGCTTTCAAGAAGGCTATCGTAACGCTTCAGGAAGGCGAAACTATCGATTTCTATAGCAATATCTAAATAAAAAATGGCAGTACGTAAATTTAAGCCCACGACACCGGGGCAGAGACACAAGATTATTGGTACGTTCGAAGAAATTACTGCATCCGTACCAGAAAAATCTCTCGTTTGCGGTAAGCGCGTATCGGGTGGTCGTAACAATGTCGGTAAGATGACTATGCGTTATCTTGGCGGCGGCCACAAGAGAAAGTTCCGCTTCATCGACTTCAAGCGTGAGAAAGACGGTGTTCCCGCAACAGTGAAGACCATTGAGTACGATCCCAACCGTTCGGCTCGTATCGCATTGCTCTTCTATGCGGATGGTGAAAAGCGTTATATTATCGCTCCTAATGGATTGAAAGTTGGCGACAAGTTGATGTCCGGTGCTGACGCAGCTCCCGAAATCGGAAATGCACTTCCTTTGCAGAACATTCCCGTGGGTACTGTGATTCACAACATCGAGCTTCGTCCCGGTCAGGGTGCTCTGCTCGTTCGTTCGGCCGGTAACTTTGCACAGCTCACTTCTCGTGAAGGTAAGTACTGTGTTGTGAAGTTGCCTTCCGGTGAAACTCGCCAAATTCTTAGTGCATGTAAAGCAACTGTAGGTAGTGTTGGTAACTCTGACCACGCACTTGAATGCTCCGGTAAGGCCGGTCGCTCTCGCTGGTTGGGTCGTCGTCCTCACAACCGTGGTGTTGTTATGAACCCTGTGGATCACCCGATGGGTGGTGGTGAAGGCCGTCAGAGCGGTGGACACCCGCGTTCACGTACAGGTCTGTATGCTAAGGGCTTGAAGACTAGAGCTCCGAAGAAGCATTCAAGCAAGTACATTATCGAAAGACGTAAGAAGTAATAAGCACTAAAGAATAAACATTATATGAGTCGTTCATTAAAAAAAGGTCCGTACATCGCTGTCTCTTTGGAAAAGAAGATTCTTGCTATGAACGAAAGCGGCAAGAAGAATGTGGTGAAAACATGGGCTCGTGCCTCAATGATTTCCCCCGACTTCGTGGGACACACTGTTGCGGTTCACAATGGTAACAAGTTTATTCCTGTTTACGTTACTGAAAACATGGTAGGACACAAGCTCGGAGAATTTGCTCCGACTCGTAAGTTCGGTGGCCATGCAGGTAACAAGAAAAAGTAAACAGGCAACTCCAATCCTGTAATATAAATAAAAACAAATAATGGGAGCAAGAAAAAGATTAGCGGCTGAAAAAAGAAAAGAAGCCCTGAAAACCCAATATTTTGCTAAACTGCAAAATGTCCCCTCTTCTCCGCGTAAGATGCGCTATGTCGTAGATATGATTCGCGGCATGGAGGTTAACCGCGCTCTCGGAACTCTGCACTTCTCAAAGAAGGCAGCTTCCGAAAAGGTTGAGAAGTTGCTGCGTTCTGCTATCGCTAACTGGGAACAGAAAAACGAGCGTAAGGCAGAAGATGGCGAATTGTATGTTACTGTAGCTTACGTGGACGAAGGCGTAACGCTGAAGCGTATGCGTCCGGCACCCCAAGGCCGTGGTTACAGAATTCGTAAGCGTTCAAACCATGTAACTTTGTTCGTTGGAACAAAAACAAACGATTAATTAGCAAAGTATGGGACAAAAAGTAAATCCGATAAGTAACAGACTTGGTATCATCCGTGGTTGGGAATCCAACTGGTTTGGAGGTTCAAACTTCGGTGATAACTTGCTTGAGGATAGCAAAATCAGAAAATATCTCGATGCGCGTTTGGCCAAAGCCAGCGTTTCCCGCATAGTTATCGAGCGTACTCCGAAACTGATTACTATTACCGTTTGCACGTCTCGCCCGGGCATCATCATCGGTAAGGGTGGTCAGGAAGTTGATAAGCTCAAAGAAGAGTTGAAGAAGATCACTGACAAGGATGTTCAGATTAACATCTTCGAAGTGAAGAAGCCTGATTTGGATGCAACCATCGTTGGTAAGAGCATCGCCCGTCAGGTGGAAGGTAAGATTGCTTATCGCCGTGCCATCAAGATGGCCATCGCCAACACTATGCGTATGGGTGCGGAAGGTATCAAGGTGCAAATCTCAGGTCGTCTCAACGGTGCTGAAATCGCCCGTTCTGAGATGTTCAAGGAAGGACGTACTCCGTTGCACACTTTCCGTGCTGATATCGACTACTGCCAGACTGAAGCTCTCACTAAGGTGGGTCTGCTCGGTATTAAGGTTTGGATTTGTCGTGGTGAAGTGTATGGCAAGCGCGACTTGACCCCCAACTTCACACCGGAGAAGGAAACCCGTGGCGGATTTGGAAACAATGGTCGTAAGTTCCGCGGCAAGAGAAATAACAACCGTTAATTTTAGAGTATTATGTTACAACCGAAAAGAACAAAATACAGAAGACCGCAAAAAGGCCGTTGCAAAGGTAACGCACAGCGCGGCAACCAATTGGCTTTCGGTAGCTTCGGCATAAAGAGTCTCGACACACACTGGATCACAGGACGTCAGATTGAAGCTGCCCGTGTGGCCATGACACGTTATATGCAGCGTGAAGGTCAGAGCTGGATTCGCATTTTCCCGGACAAACCTATCACCAAGAAGCCTGCTGATGTGCGTATGGGTAAAGGTAAGGGTGATCCCGTAGGATATGTGTTCCCCATTACTCCCGGCCGTATTATTTTCGAGATCGAAGGAGTTCCTTTTGAAGTTGCCAAAGAGGCTCTCCGCCTGGCAGCCCAGAAGCTTCCTGTAACAACTAAGTTTATTGTTAGACACGATTACGACAAAAACGCCTAATTATGAAAATTGCAGAAATCAGACAGATTCCGGTTAACGAATTGGCAGAGCGTACCAACGCAGAAGTAGCCAAGTATAACCAGATGCTGCTTAACCACAGCATCTCTCCCTTGGAAAATCCTGCACAGATTAAGGAACAGCGTCGTACCATCGCTAAGATGAAGACTGTGTTGAGAGAAAATGAACTTAATAAATAAGCGGTTCAGATGGAAGTAAGAAACTTAAGAAAGACAAGACAAGGTGTTGTTGTTAGCAACAAAATGGAAAAGACCATCGTGGTTGCTGCAAAGTTTAAGGAAAAACACCCCATATACGGTAAGTTCGTCTCCAAGACCAAAAAGTACCATGTTCATGACGAAAAGAACGACTGCAATGTCGGTGATACCGTGCTGATCATGGAAACTCGTCCCCTCAGCAAGACGAAGCGTTGGAGAGTAGTAGAAATCGTAGAAAGAGCGAAGTAATATGATACAGACAGAATCAAGATTGACCGTAGCAGATAATAGCGGTGCTCGTGAAGCCCTCTGCATCCGTGTTCTGGGTGGAACAAAGAGACGTTATGCTTCTGTAGGTGATGTGATTGTCGTTTCTGTGAAGAACGTAATCCCGTCAAGTGATATTAAAAAAGGCACCGTATCAAAGGCTTTGATTGTTCGCACAAAGAAGGAAATCCGTCGTGCAGATGGCTCATACATCCGTTTTGATGATAACGCATGTGTTCTGCTTAACAACGCCGGAGAGTTGAGAGGTAGCCGTATCTTCGGCCCTGTTGCGCGTGAACTGCGTGCAGTAAACATGAAAGTCGTATCCCTCGCGCCCGAAGTGCTCTAATCACATAGTAAAGTAAAAACTGATGAGTAAGTTACATATCAAAAAAGGCGACACTGTGTATGTGAACGCAGGTGAAGACAAGGGAAAGACCGGTAAGGTGGTTAAGGTCCTTGTTGAAAAGAAGCGTGCTATCGTTGAGGGTGTGAACTTTGTGTCAAAAAGCCAAAAGCCTAATGCAAAGAACCCTCAGGGTGGTATTGTAAAAATGGAAGCACCTATTCATATCTCAAACCTGAACGTGGTTGACCCCAAAACAGGAAAACCCACTCGTATCGGTCGCAAGAGAAACGAAGAAGGTCGCTTAGTTCGCTATGCTAAAAAATCTGGAGAGGAGATTAAGTAATGAGTAATACTGCAAGTCTTAAGAAAGAATATGCCGAGAGAATTGCTCCGGCTTTGATGAAGCAATTCAACTATTCTTCATCTATGCAGATTCCCGTCCTCAAGAAGATTGTTATCAATCAGGGACTGGGTATGGCTACAGCCGATAAGAAAATCATCGATGTGGCTATCAACGAAATTTCTGCCATCACCGGTCAGAAAGCCGTTGCAACAGTTTCAAAGAAGGACGTTTCAAACTTCAAGTTGCGTAAGAAAATGCCTATTGGCGTTATGGTAACATTGCGTCGTGAGCGTATGTACGAATTCTTGGAGAAGTTGGTACGCGTGGCTCTGCCCCGTATTCGCGACTTCAAGGGTATTGAAAGCAAGTTTGACGGAAGAGGCAACTATACACTTGGTATCCAAGAACAGATTATCTTCCCCGAAATCAATATCGATGCAATTGATCGTATCCTCGGTATGAACATCACCTTCGTAACTTCTGCTCCGACAGACGAAGAAGGTTATGCTCTGCTCAAAGAATTCGGTTTGCCCTTTAAAAACGCTAAAAACAATTAATACGATATGGCAAAAGAATCGATGAAGGCTCGCGAAGTGAAGAGAGCCAAATTAGTCGCCAAGTATGCAGCCAAGCGTGCAGCGTTGAAGGAAATTGTAAATAAGTCTTCTGACCCCGTGGAAGCTTACGAAGCAGCCCGCAAACTCCAGGAGATTCCCCGCAACGCAAATCCTATCCGTTTGCACAACCGTTGCAAACTGACTGGTCGTCCCAAAGGATATATCCGTTTGTTCGGTCTCTCTCGTATCCAATTCCGTGAGATGGCTTCCAGCGGATTGATTCCCGGAGTAAAGAAAGCAAGTTGGTAAAAAGTTTTATTTAATATTGTCGGGGTTGGCCCGATTAATTAATAATTTTATATTATGACAGATCCTATAGCAGATTATTTGACGCGGTTGCGCAATGCCATTCAGGCAAAGCATCGTGTGGTAGAAGTGCCCGCTTCAAATTTGAAAAAGGACATCACAAAGATCCTTTTCGAGAAGGGTTACATTCTCAACTACAAGTTTGTTGAGGACGGCCCTCAGGGTACAATCAAGATTGCGCTGAAATATCACCCTCAGACCAAGGTGAGCGCTATCAAGAGCCTTTCCAGAATTTCGAAGCCTGGTATGCGTAAGTATACAGGCTATCGTGAAATGCCGAGAGTTATCAATGGTTTGGGTATCGCTATCCTTTCCACATCTAAAGGTGTAATGACAGACAAAGAAGCTGCTGACCTCAAAATCGGTGGTGAAGTTCTTTGCTTTGTATATTAATTAGGAGGAACAATATGTCTAGAATAGGTAAGTTGCCGATTAACATCCCTGCAGGAGTAACAGTTACGCTGAAGGATAATGTAGTGTCTGTAAAAGGACCGAAGGGTGAGTTGTCTCAAGCTATTGATCCTTCTATCTCTGTTTCAATCGAAAACAATGAAATCGTATTCTCTATCAACGAAGAGAATGAAAGTGTTGAGCAGAAGCAGAAGCAGGCTTATCACGGTCTGTACAGATCTTTGGTGAACAACATGGTTGTTGGTGTTTCCGAAGGTTACAAGAAAGAGCTTGAACTCGTGGGTGTGGGTTACCGCGTGTCTAATCAAGGCAACCTGATGGAATTCTCATTGGGCTACACACACAGCATTTTCATTCAACTGCCGAAAGAGATCAAGGTTGAAACGAAGTCTGAAAGAAATAAAAACCCGTATATCTGCCTTGAGTCTTGCGACAAGCAACTCTTGGGTATGGTTTGTGCTAAGATTCGTTCTTTCCGTAAGCCTGAGCCTTACAAGGGTAAGGGTATTCTCTTCGTGGGCGAACAGATCAGAAGAAAGTCTGGTAAGTCTGCAGGTGCTAAGTAATTTTAATAGAATAAGATTATGACGACGAAAAAAGAACAAAGACGCATTAAGATTAAATATCGGGTTCGTAATAAAATCTCAGGAACTACCGAGTGTCCCCGTATGAGCGTATTCAGAAGCAACAAGCAGATCTACGTTCAGATTATCAATGACGAAACTGCCTCTACACTGGTGGCTGCCTCTTCTTTGGGTTTCGAAGCTATGCCCAAAAAGGAACAAGCTGCTAAGGTGGGCGAAGCCGTAGCAAAGAAGGCGTTGGAAGCCGGCATCACTAAGGTGGTGTTCGATCGTAACGGTTATCTTTATCACGGACGAGTAAAGGAAGTTGCCGAAGGCGCACGTAAAGGTGGACTTAAATTCTAATGATTATGGCAAACAGAGTAATTGTTAATAGTGAAGAATTAAAGGATAGACTCGTTGCTATCAATCGTGTAACTAAGGTTACAAAGGGTGGTCGCACTTTCACTTTCGCTGCTATCGTAGTGGTAGGTGATGGCAAAGGCGTAATCGGATGTGGCTTGGGTAAAGCCGGTGAAGTTACCGCTGCTATTGCTAAGGGTGTAGAAGCTGCTAAGAAAAATCTCATTAAGGTTCCTGTTATCAAAGGTACAGTGCCTCACGGCCAAGCTGCGAAGTTCGGTGGTGCAGATGTGCTGATTTTGCCTGCTTCTGAAGGTACCGGAGTTGTGGCAGGTGGTGCTATGCGTGCCGTGCTCGAGAGCGTAGGTATTAAGGACGTTTTGGCCAAGTCAAAGGGTTCTTCCAACCCTCATAACCTTGTGAAGGCAACCATTCTCGCTCTGAGCGAAATGCGTGATGCTCGCACAGTGGCTGAACATCGTGGAATTTCAATGGAAAAAGTATTTAGAGGATAATTCTTATGGCAACAATAAAGATTAAGCAAATCCGGAGCCGAATTGGAGCTTCCATTGACCAGAAGAGAACACTTGATGCACTCGGTCTGAAAAAGTTGTATCATACAGTAGAGAAAGAGGACACTGCTGTTCTCCAAGGTATGATTCGCAAGGTACATCATTTGGTAACTATCGTAGAATAATCATTTCTAAAAGACGAACAATGAAATTACATACATTAAAGCCTGCCGCAGGTTCTGTAAAGACTCGCAAAAGAATCGGTCGTGGACCCGGTTCTGGATTGGGTGGAACTTCAACTCGCGGTCACAAAGGTGCAAAGCAGCGCTCAGGTTATAGCAAGAAGATCGGATTTGAAGGTGGACAGATGCCCTTGCAGCGTCGTTTGCCTAAGTTCGGTTTCAAGAACATCAACCGCGTTGAATATAAGGCTATCAATATTGACACTTTGCAGGCATTGGCTGAAGCAAAGAACCTCGAAAAAATCGGAATGGAGGAACTCATTGCAGCAGGATTTGTTTCTGCAAATCAAAAAGTGAAAATTTTGGGCACAGGAACACTTACAAAGAAGGTTGACGTTACAGCACATGCTTTCTCTAAGACTGCAGAGGCTGCTATCGTTGCTGTAGGTGGAACTGTAACAAAACTCTAAACATTGAATTTCGATGAAGAAAATAATCGAAACAATCAAGAACATCTGGAGAATTGAGGATTTGAGAACTCGAATCCTCATCACTCTCCTTTTTGTAGCTATTTATCGTTTTGGCTCATTTGTGGTATTGCCCGGTATAGATCCCAATGCACTCCAACAATTGCAAGCTCAAACGAGTGATGGCTTGATGTCCTTGTTGAATATGTTCTCAGGAGGTGCTTTCTCAAATGCGTCTATCTTCGCGTTGGGAATCATGCCCTACATCTCTGCATCCATTGTGATACAGCTTTTGGCTGTTGCCGTGCCGTATTTCCAAAAAATGCAGAGAGAAGGTGAGAGCGGACGTCGAAAGATTAATCAGTACACACGTTGGTTGACAATCGCCATCTTGTTGTTTCAAGCTCCGACTTACCTCATCAACTTGAAAGCTCAAACGGCTGGTGCCGGTGCTTTCTTGGTGGGAGACGGCTTCTGGTTTATGTTCTCTTCTACGATTATCTTAGCCGCAGGTAGCATGTTTATCCTTTGGTTGGGTGAACGTATTACAGACAAGGGTATTGGTAATGGTGTTTCTTTGATCATCATGATTGGTATCATTGCTCGTATGCCGAGTGCTATTATTGAAGAACTCACTTCTGCTCTCTATAGTGCAGATGGTGGTGGACTTATCAAGTTCTTGTTCGAGATTTTGGCTTTGTTGGCAGTTATGGCTTTGGCTATCATTCTGGTGAAAGCAGTTCGCCGTGTACCGGTACAATATGCAAAGCGTGTTGAAGGTGGTCGTACTTTGGGCGGTGCTCGTCAGTACATTCCTTTGAAACTTTTTGCAGCCAATGTGATGCCTATCATCTTTGCTCAAGCCATCATGTTTATTCCTCTTGTGCTTGCACAATTGGCAGGTGATGGTAGCAGTTGGTTCCTTTCTCAGTTCCTTGATCACACAAGTGTTCTCTATAACATTGTGTTTGTGTTCTTAATTGTTGCATTCACTTACTTCTACACAGCTATCACCTTGAACCCTGTTCAGATGGCAGAAGATATGAAGCGTAACAATGGTTTCATCCCTGGTATCAAGCCAGGAAAGAATACAGCCGATTTCTTGGATACTGTGATGACACGTCTTGTCTTCCCCGGCGCACTTTTCATTGCACTTATTGCAATCATGCCGGCTTTCGCAGGCCTCTTCGGAGTGAAGCAGAATTTTGCTCAATTCTTTGGAGGTACTTCATTGCTGATTTTGGTTGGTGTTGTTCTCGACACCATTCAGCAGGTTGAGAGCCACTTGTTGGTGAGACATTATGACGGTTTGCTCAACTCCGGTCATGTGCGCGCTCGTTCCGGTAACGTAGCAGCATATTAATGAGAAGTAGATGTTATATCTGAAAACAGAGGAAGAGATTGAGCTGCTGCGAAAAGCCAACTTGTTAGTGAGTTCGACTTTAGCAGAAATAGCCAAGATCATCCGTCCGGGTGTTACCACCAAAGAGTTGGATAATTTGGCAGAGCAGTTTATCAGAGACCATAAAGCCGTACCGACTTTCAAGGGATATCCCAATCCTTATGGTTCTCCTTTCCCCGCTTCGATTTGCACTTCGGTCAATCAAGTAGTAGTTCACGGAATTCCCGATGATACCATTTTGCAAGATGGTGACATTGTATCGGTTGATTGCGGAACCTTGATAGATGGTTTTTGTGGTGATTCTTGTTATACATTCTGTGTAGGCGAGGTCAAAGAAGAAACCAAGAAGTTGCTAAAGGCTACAAAAGAGTCTCTTTATAAGGCCATCGAACAAGCACTCCCCGGTCGCCGCATTGGTGATATCGGATATGCAGTTCAGCATCACTGCGAAAAGCAGGGTTACGGAGTGGTACGTGAGTTTGTTGGTCATGGCATCGGTAAAGAAATGCACGAAGATCCTCAAGTGCCAAATTATGGAACAAGAGGAACGGGAAAACAGCTTCGCAACGGGCTTTGCATCGCAATCGAGCCGATGATTACGCTCGGAAGTCCCAAACTTCGAATGTTGGATGACCGTTGGACGGTAGAGACTTGTGATGGGCGATGTGCTGCTCATTTTGAACACACCATTGCTATTCATAAAGGAAAGGCTGATATCCTCTCAACCTTTGAACAGATTGAAGAAATAGAAGGACATTTATATTAATATGGCAAAGCAAACCGCTATAGAGCAAGATGGAACGATTGTAGAAGCTTTGAGCAATGCAATGTTCCGCGTAGAATTGGAGAATGGGCATGAAATAACGGCTCACATCTCGGGAAAAATGCGAATGCATTACATTAAGATATTGCCTGGCGATAAGGTAAAAGTGGAAATGAGTCCTTACGACCTCTCAAAAGGCAGAATCGTATTCCGATACAAATAAAAATAAAGATAATATGAAAACAAGAGCATCTTTGAAGAAACGCACTGCAGATTGCAAGATTGTACGCCGTAAGGGTCGCTTGTATTTAATCAACAAGAAGAATCCCAAGTACAAATTGCGTCAGGGTTAATCAAGATAAGCAAAACACAATAAGCATATGGCAATAAGAATTGTTGGTGTAGATTTGCCTCAGAACAAGCGAGGCGAGATCGCTTTGACTTATATCTATGGTATAGGTCGCAGTAGTTCGGCTAAAATCCTTGATAAGGCCGGCATTGATAAAGATATCAAAGTTAAGGACTGGACAGACGATCAGGCTGCCAAAATCCGTGAGGTGATTGGTGCAGAGTACAAGGTTGAAGGTGATCTTCGTACAGAAATCCAGCTTAACATTAAGCGTCTGATGGACATCGGTTGCTATCGTGGTGTTCGCCACCGTATCGGTTTGCCCGTTCGTGGTCAGAGCACAAAGAACAATGCCCGCACTCGCAAGGGTAAGAAGAAGACTGTTGCAAACAAGAAAAAAGCGACTAAATAATAAATAGATATGGCAAAGAAATCAGTTTCAACTAAGAAAAGAAACGTAAAGATTGATGCTGTCGGACAATTGCATGTTCACAGTTCTTTCAATAATATCATTGTGTCTTTGGCCAATGGTGAAGGTCAAGTGATCTCTTGGTCTTCTGCCGGTAAGATGGGCTTCCGTGGTTCAAAGAAGAACACTCCTTACGCTGCTCAGATGGCTGCTCAGGATTGTGCCAAGGTAGCTTTTGATCTTGGTCTCCGCAAGGTAAAGGCTTACGTTAAGGGTCCCGGAAATGGTCGCGAATCTGCTATCCGTGCCGTACATGGTTCTGGAATTGAAGTAACAGAGATTATCGACGTAACTCCGCTTCCCCACAACGGTTGCCGTCCTCCGAAGAGAAGAAGAGTATAATGTATTGTTGAAAAGAAAAAAACAGAATTATGGCAAGATATATTGGACCTAAGTCTCGCATTGCTCGTAAGTTTGGTGAGGCAATCTTTGGAGCAGACAAAGTTCTCTCAAAGCGTAACTATCCTCCCGGACAACATGGCAACAACCGCCGTCGCAAGACATCTGAATATGGCATCATGTTGGCTGAAAAGCAGAAAGCTAAATACACTTATGGTGTACTTGAAAAGCAATTCCGCAACATGTTCGAGAAGGCAGCTTCTGCCAGCGGTATTACTGGTGAAATCCTGCTTCAGAATTTGGAGTGCCGTTTGGACAACGTTGTTTATCGTTTGGGTATTGCTCCTACTCGTGCCGCTGCGCGTCAGCTTGTGAACCACAAGCACATCTGTGTGGATGGCAAAGTGGTGAACATTGCTTCATTCAGCGTTAAGCCCGGTCAGATTGTCAGCGTTCGCGAGCGTTCAAAGTCTTTGGAAGTTATCGCAGATGCTCTCGCAGGTTTCAATCACAGCAAGTATCCTTGGATTGAGTGGGACGAAGCCACTAAGTCCGGTAAGTTGTTGCACAAGCCTGAGCGTGCTGACATTCCTGAGAACATTAAAGAACAATTGATTGTCGAGTTGTACTCTAAATAATAATTAATTCATGGCGATATTAGCATTTCAAAAACCTGATAAGGTGATAATGTTGGAGAGCGACTCCAAGTTCGGAAAGTTTGAATTCCGTCCTTTGGAGCCGGGCTTCGGCACTACCATAGGTAATGCTTTGCGTCGCATCCTGCTTTCCTCGTTGGAAGGTTTCGCCATCAACACCATCAAGATTGACGGTGTGGAGCACGAGTTCGCTTCTGTACCCGGAGTTCGGGAAGACGTTACCAACATTATCCTCAACCTGAAGCAAGTGCGCTTCAGACAGTTAGTAGAAGAATTCGAGACAGAGAAAGTTGCCATCACCATCTCAAACTCAACAGAGTTCAAGGCCGGTGATATCAACAAATATCTCACTGGATTTGAAGTGTTAAATCCTGAATTAGTGATTTGTCATTTAGATTCAAAGGCAACCATGCAGATTGAGCTTTCCATCAACAAGGGACGTGGATACGTGCCTGCTGATGAAAACCGCGATTTCTGCGAAGATGTCAATACAATTCCTATCGATTCTATTTACACCCCCATCCGTAATGTAAAGTATGCCGTAGAGCCTTTCCGTGTAGAGCAGAAAACCGACTACGACAAACTGGTGTTAGAGATCACTACGGACGGTTCCATTCACCCGAAGGATGCCCTGAAGGAGGCAGCCAAAATCCTTATTCATCACTTCGCCCTTTTCTCTGATGAAAAGATCACGATGGACGATTCTGCCAATATCGAGAACGAAGAGTTTGATGAGGAAGTGCTGCACATGCGTCAGTTGCTCCGCACCAAGTTGGTAGAGATGAATCTTTCGGTTCGCGCTCTCAACTGCTTGAAGGCGGCTGATGTTGAAACACTGGGTGATCTTGTGCAGTTCAACAAGAATGACCTGCTCAAGTTCCGCAACTTCGGTAAGAAATCGCTCACTGAGCTTGATGATTTGCTCGAGGGTCTGAATCTTTCGTTTGGAACTGATATCTCAAAATACAAATTAGATAAAGAATAAAGAAAATGAGACATAATAAGAAATTCAATCATCTCAGTCGTACTGCTTCTCATCGCGCGGCCATGCTTTCAAATATGGCTTGCTCTTTGATTAAGCACAAAAGAATCACTACGACTGTTGCCAAGGCCAAGGCTTTGAAGAAGTACGTTGAGCCCCTGATCACAAAGTGTAAGAATGATACCACCAACTCTCGTCGTGTTGTGTTCAGCTACTTGCAGGACAAATATGCCGTAACTGAGTTGTTCAAGGAAGTTGCTACCAAGGTGGCAGATCGTCCCGGTGGTTACACTCGCATCATCAAGACCGGTTTCCGTGCCAGCGATGCTGCTGCTATGTGCTTCATTGAGTTGGTTGACTACAATGAAAACATGGCTAAGACTGTGAAGAAGGCTACTCGCACACGCCGTTCTAAGAAGTCTGCAGCTGCTGCTGAAGCTCCCGTTGCTGAAGCTCCTGCTACAGAGACTCCCGCAGCTGAAGCTACTGAGGCTTAATCCAACAATTCTTATTGAAGATAAATCCCTGCACCGATTGGTGTGGGGATTTTTTGTATTAGGGCGGTTGTGGTGTGCATAGTGGAGGTGTGTGAGCATGGTGCGCAAAATGTGCTGCATTTGAGTAATAGAAGTTTCCCACTGAAATAAATGCTGAAATTTTGTAGTTTTGTGCCCCCAAGCTGCGTCTAATGGGCAGAAAACACTCTTTTTAATACGAATGAAACAATGAATACATTGGAACAGGATTTTGAACAAATGGTGCGCAAGCACAGGAGCACCATCTACACGGTGTGTTTCATGTTCTCAAAGGACTCTGATGAAGTGAACGACCTTTTTCAGGAAGTGCTTATCAACCTGTGGCGTGGCTTCCGAGATTTCAAGGGCGAGAGCCGGCCGGCTACGTGGATATGGCGTGTGAGCTTTAACACTTGCATCTCGCAGGAGCGGAAGAAGAAACGCACGGCGAGTATCCCTTTGGATATGGGCATTGACCTCTTCAACGACCGCGATGAAGATACGCGCCAAATTCAGATGCTCTATCAGCGCATCCATCAACTGAAACCCTTTGACCGCGCCATTGTGTTGCTCTGGCTCGAAGGTATGCCTTATGAGGAGATTGCCGCCATCGTGGGCATCACGGTGAAGAACGTGTCGGTGCACCTCTACCGCATCAAAGAAGAACTCAAGAAAATGTCGAACCAATAACTCTCTGCCCCATGATGACTAACTATATTGACTCAAACGAACTGCGAGAAATGAAAGCACAACTGGAACTGCTCACTAAAAAGTTGGAGCAGGAAACCATTGTCAACGAACGCCTGATACGCCGGTCGATGAAGGAGAAAGCCCATAAGCTGCGCAGACAACTAGTGCTGGAAAGCCTTGTGTGCATCCTGATGATACCCTTCTTCCTCTGGGTGTTGCCCAGAATCTCTCCCATATCCATGCATTTCTGCCTCTTCTCAGTTGCATTTTTTGCTCTCGCGATAGGCTACAATTATTACATGTATCACCAGTTCCCCCTCAAAGATTTCATGGAAGGGAGTTTGGTAGAAGTGCGAAAAGCCACCTTGAAATTCAAACGCCTAACGCTCAGATGGACGTATGGCATTGGCATCCCCTTCTTGCTTGTATATGTGCCGTGGTTTGTATATGAGAAGTTTCAAGTGTACCAAGGCGAGCTCCTCCATGCTGTGCTCATCGGTGGCGCCATTGGTTTCTTGGTGGGTGGAAGCATAGGCATCTATCAATTCCGCAAAACGCTTCGCACCACCGACGAACTACTGCAGCAGATAGAAGAGCTGGAAGGGCAGGAGTGAGGAGAGCAGTTTAAGGTTTAGCGAAATGTCCGCAGACGTGCCGGCAATCTGTCCGAACACAATGGTGTTGGTCGCGGCATTCCCTCTTAAGCACTTTCTACCGGTTTTACCATCGCCAACATTGTTGCCATTCTGTGTTCGGAATGTTCAAAATACGCTTTTGAAGTTTTCTCACGCCTTGACACTGCAGTATCTCGGCTTGACACTCGAGTCTCACGCACTTGACACTCGAGTCTCACGCACTTGATACTCGAGTGTCTCGCGCTTGATACTCGAGTGTCATGCGGTGAAACTGATGGCGCGTGCCTTCTTCATTCTCCGAAAAGCTTGCAAAAAGTGCAGAAGGTTAGCGTAGGTGGCTGATTTTTGCCTTTTTGTCTTCTGTTTTCCATTATATGCTTTATATTTGCACTTTCACATTTTAAAACGTTTGTTATGAAAAGAATCGCAATGCTTTCAGTCTTCTTGATGTTTGCCGTTATTGTTGTGGGGCAAACCAAACCTAAGGCTGCACCTGTGAAGCCGAGTGGTAAATATGCCGTGCTGCAACTTCCGGCTTATAATGAGGTGTGCGGATTTGCCGAGACCAATTCTACGCTCTATATCAACAGCGGCGATAATGTCTTTGCCGTTGACAAGGTTACGGGTGAAACAAAGGTGGTGCTCAAGTCCGAGGACGACACGAACCCTTTCTCCGGTAAGATATTGGGTATTGCCGGTGATGCCACAACGCTTTATTATTATATTGCCGGCAAGGGGTTGTTTAACAGCACGAACAGCGGCCCTATTTACAAGTCAGACCGTGTCAGCCCGAGATGGATGGAACTCACACCGGACGGTCGGCATTTGCTGTTGGGCGGCCCTGGCAGCCATACGGTGTGCTATGACCTTGATTGTGGGAAACCGCAGCCTCTGTGGATGGCATCGGCTTACAGCGGAGTGGTGTCGGGCGGACAAATCTATATAATAGGTACAGACGGCATGGTGAGTTTCAGCACATTGGCTGTTGACACCGTTAAGAGAAGCACCAGGTATCGCCCCGGAACGCGCCCCGAGCGCTATACTGACCCGGCGGATTATTCGGAGATATTCATAGCGGGAGACACGGACAGCTATGATGAGTTTGGCTTCCTTGCTTACGATGGTCGGGGCGGTGCAATTGTTGCGATGGACAGCCTGATGGTCAGTGTGCCGGGCTTCTCCAAGGTGGCTTCCACGGGCTCGTCCGATTTGAAATTTATCAGATTTGTTTGCCGTGGCACAAAGGCATTCGCGCTGACAGGTGGCGATTGGCAAAGCCGTTTCTTGGAATATGGTGCTTCGCTTGTGGACAATCGCACCATCAAGAAGAGCAAAAATCTGCAAACCGACATCCTTGAGCCGAAAGCGTGGCCGGGTGCTTCCGACCGCTATTTCAATAATAGCTACGACGGCGAGATGTTTATCGATGCCAAGGGCAATTTGTGGTATGCCGACCATTCCAAGGTGTTTGTCTATAATGCCGACGGCATTCAAGGTTACAGAGCGCTGAAAGGAAAGTATATGAAAGTGGAATAAGCGTTGCGCTGTTTCCTTTAACTGCATCAGTTTTGAAAGTCTCAACAGAAGCAGTTTCTTCAACGGAAGAAGTTCTTTAGATTGGATAATAACTATCTTTTTGTTATGATAAATCCCTGCTCCATTAATGGAGTGGGGATTTATTGTTGCTTTGTCTTCTTTTGGTTCATGATAAATTCGTACGTGCTATGCCATATTGGTTGTAGTCGCAATGTCCTTTGGTTGCCGGAAGAATGATGTTGTGCAGGCTTATCATCGTCAGAGCAACGGTGTGTTTGCGGCCTTCAAGGTGCACTCCATGGCCGAGAGGATGGCGGCCTTGCTCACGGATGACGCGGGCAAGCTGAAGCCGTTCTACCAATGGAAGAATGAGGTGGAAGGTATCGCATCGCACGATGTCGGTCCGTGGCTGCGAACGGAATACAACACCGCCGCTTCTGGGCGATGAAGCTGACGCGCCCCATCGACGATCCGTTCTGGAACAAGCACCGCCCGGGCGACCGCTGGAACTGCAAGTGCTCGCTCGAGGCCACCGACGAACCCATCACCGACCTCCCCGATGATGCCGACGATGAAAAGCCGCAGCGCGGACTCCGTGGCAACCCTGCCAAGACGGGGCAGATCTTCGACAAGTCGCACCCGTACTTCCCCAAGAATTGCGCAAGCTGTGGGTTCAACAGGAAGAAGGGAACTATCACAAGCCGGATGATGGGGTGGTTTAATGCCGGGATGCAAAATTGCTACAAATGTCGTATTGCAGATAATTGCGTGGAAAAGCTCTTGGATAATTGCCGTAATTACGATGTGCTAAATTATGAGCGCAGGCGGATATTGTCAGACAAAGCTGTTTTCAAGAGCAAGGAACTTGCCGTTTTTAGAAATCTAAGAACACAAAGGCTTCTTCGCAGTTCTAAGAGTCTTGATCGCCTTCTTGTTCATTGTAAATCCATGGAGGAAATCCGTGCCGCGATGTTTGTGTGGAATAATCCACATTTACTCAAATATAAAACAGACAGCAAAATGGGCGAAGGTAAAGATATGTCCCTGGAGAGAAATCAACGAAATGTAATGAAGAAAAAAAAGCGTCATGTGAGATGCTACCAGGTTTATGAGATTGAATACGACGATAATTGGTGGCTTGTCAAATTGGAAGAGCACCTTAGAGGATTTGAACAGCCATATCACATCAGAAAAATAAGAAACCGCAAGAACCGACCTTCTTAACGGGTCCTCTGGTTCTTGCGGATCTAAGCTACTTTTCACATAACTTGTTTGCAAAACTACAACCTCCCCACGACACTTGCAAGTGTTTTGGGCAAAAAAAACAAAAAGATGAGCAAAAGAGGAATTTTCATGCTTGCCGCCGCTGCTGCAATGCTATCCGTTGACCTTCCCTATTACGCACAAGAACCAGAGAGGAAGAGGGACATCAAGCCCATAAAACCACCCCATCGTCCTTTGGCGAAGTTTATCATCAAAGGTGTAGAGGTGTATGCCTACTCCAAAAAGGATGCCTTAACCAGATACAGACACAAACACAACAACAACAACTAAACTCAAACACCATGGGTAAAAAAGAAGAAAAATTCAACGACTACGACGGCTTTGTTGAGAAATTCAAGCCAAAGAAGACCACCGACGACTGCTACACGCCGCCGGAAGTGTATGACGTTGTGCTCAAGCATGTGCGAGAGGCATACAACATCGCAGACGATGTGCCCATCGTCCGCCCATTCTATCCCGGCGGAGACTACGAACACTACGACTACCCCGAGGGCTGCGTGGTGGTCGATAATCCGCCCTTCAGCATCTTCGCCAATATCCTCGACTTTTACCAGGCACGCGGCATCCGATTCTTCCTTTTTGTATTCTTTATTTATGCTGCAGCAAACATAAGAAGTGCGAGAATTTCACAGAACTTGTCCCTTAATTGTTATCGAAAGGCCATTTGGAAGACAATAAAACGGCTTTCCGTTTCTTTTGAAAGGCCGTATCGTTGAATTATCATGCGGATGAAATGAATATTCCATGCGGATGAAACATTCTTATCATGCGGATGAAACAAACGTTTCATCCGCATGATAACTTAACGATAGTGCTTATCGAAATACTCGAAAACGTAGAAAGAAAACTCCCCAAAGCGGTTTGAGAACTTGCAAGATGGCAAGCAGAATAAAACGCATGGTGTAAGAATTAACAAACGGACAGACAGACCGAAGACAACTGCCCCGTAGATGAAGGTTGAGCGAGGCAGGGGGTATGAAGAAACAATCAAAAGTTGGCCTTAAACTTATTTCTCTTGTCGGCTTTCTTGTTGCTCCTGCCAACGTTCGCGGGCCAACTCTTGCATATCGGTTACTGTGTCTTTTTCGTCAACGATTTCAGTGCCGAGCATGGTTTCAATCACATCTTCCATGGATACGATACCGCGAAAACATCCGTATTCGTCGATGATGATGGAGATGTGCTCTTTCTTTGCCAACAGCGTTTCCCAAATGTCCGAGACAGAGTCGGTTTCTTGGAATGTGAGAATGGGGCGACTGATGTCTGAGAGACGCATGTTGAATTTGTCTTCGGAAAGTTTCTCCAAGATGGTTTGTTTTAGCACATATCCTTTGATGTAATCGTCGTTTTCTTCGTTGTATATGGGGATGCGTGAATAAGTTCTGTAGTCGGCATGTTGATAGAATTCCTTAAGCGTCATGCTCTCTTCTGCCATTTCGACCACCGAACTGGGTGTCATGATGTCGCGAGCTGTGATGTCGTCGAGTTTCAGCAGGTTCTGAATCATGCGGTTTTCTTTTTTCTCCAGCACACCTTCCTCTGCTCCCACTGTTACCATGGCCGACACTTCTTCACGGCTCACAGACACGGTTTGTTTGCGAGGCGAAACAAGGCGTGTAATCCACTCGGACATGATGACCAACGGATAGGTGATAAGCACCAAAACGTGAATGATGCGGACTGCCGTGATGGCCAACTGACGCCAATAGTTGGCACCGATGGTCTTGGGAATGATTTCGGTAACAACAAGGATGAGCAATGTGAGAATGGCGGATGTAACGGCAAAGTATTCGTCGCCAAACACAATGTTACTTTGTGCTCCAACGCCGGCTGCACCGATGGTGTGAGCTATGGTGTTGAGTGAAAGAATGGCAGCCAAAGGTTTCTCGTTTTCCAACTTGTACTTCTTCAATAATCCAGCCGACTTGTTTCCTTCCTGTTCTTTCATCGTGATGAAAGACATCGGTGTGGAGAGAAGCACAGCTTCAAGAATTGAGCACAAGAATGATACGCTGAGAGCTGTGAAGAAATAGAGGAGTAAAAGCCCCATTATGAAATAATTTAGTTAGACAAATCCTTGCGCTGTTTAGTCTCGTTGTTGGTTGGAACAAACTTGTGCAAGGCTCCGATTGTGCAACTGTGTGCTTATCGGTTCATTTTGGATGCAAAGATAGTGTAAGGTGTGCGAAGTGCCAAACTTGTATGTGCTTTTCCGAATGGCTAATTCCGAGGAAAGCCGGAGTTGGCAAGGCGAGTGGCCATTGCTGTCGGAAAAGTGTAAGGAATGGGAATATTTCGGCGTAATAGAGCATAGAATGTGCGTTGAAGTGTCAACGTGAAATCTTTTGAAGGATGTCTATGCTGCATCCACGTTGAAAACTGCTCTCGTTTCTTTATTCAACGACAAAACGCAATGTGTCGCCATAGCTTGTGCCCATTCCGTTGGTGGCATAAGCTGAAACATGATAAGTTCCTGGTTTCAGCGTGTCGATGGCTGCCGTAAAGATGTCGGAACTGTCAGTTGAGAGGATATTGTTCCGCAAGGTCTCATCACCATAACGAAAGCCTCGTTGCGTGATGCGGCTATTAGGCGAAGTTTTGATATGCCCTTGCAAGGTTATTGTGTCTCCTTGTGTGAGTGGCGCCAATGTTTCGACAGAGGGCGGGAAAGGCTGCTCGTCAGAACGGTCTTCGGGTGAACAGGAGAGAAATATCCATGTGGCACTTGTCAAAAGGAGAAACAAGGTGGACTTCATAAGCGATGTGTTTTTATGAGTGCTGTGATTGCTAAATCTTGGATTTATTCGGTGCTTTCGGCTTTCTTCGCTTTTATGAGGAGAATGTTGCGTGTGTTCGAAGTGATGGCATAACGGTCGTCGGGGCGTTCTCCGATGAGCCAAACAATTTGTGAGCCATCACATACCACACATGTCGCCATCTTTTCAATGCGTGAGCGCTTGCGGTCTGTGAGATAATCGCTCACAAGTTTGCTGCCGCGCATCCCAAAAGGTCGGAAACGATCGCCCTCTTGAATACTGCGACAATGCAAGGTTTCTTTCACTTTGTCGGCATCAAGACAAGCCGTATCTGCACTTCGTGGTATTTCGGGCAATTCTGTGCGTGCCAAACATTGTGTTTGCAAGAGTGTTCCATTGGGCAGTAAGACCGTATCGTTAAAGGGAAGAGCAAGGGGAGGACAATGCTTTGGCTTCATACGTATGCTTAGCCCTTTGGCCGTGTGGGTGGCAATGTAGTCCCGGCTCTCAAATATGCTGCCCGGCTCTTTACTGAAACCGGCAAAAATGTCCGATAAAACGGGAGAAAATTGATAAGGTGCCAATAACTCGTGAAGAAGCGCTTGCCGGCCTTCTGTGGGGAACGGAAGACTCAGTAATGTTGTTTTGTCAATGTCGATGCCCTTGTCAACATCTTTGCAAAGGATGTTGCGTAAATGATTGACGGCGTATTCAGCTAAACAAGCCGTTCCTGACAAATGTTGCATCGTGTCGGCAATGGCCTGATCGACCGAAGGATTGAGGCTGCGCAACATGGGGAGCACCTCGTGGCGTATTTTGTTGCGTCGGAAGCGTGTGTCTGTATTGGTATGGTCTGTAACAAACTCGATGGCTTGTTCCTTCAAAAAAGATTCCACTTCCTGTCGTGTTAACGTCAGCATGGGACGCACAATGTGTTTGTTACGGACTGACATTCCGATCAGCCCACGTATGCCGGTGCCACGAATTAAGTTCAGCAGAGCTGTTTCCACATTGTCATTGAGGTGGTGAGCAACACAAAGAACTTGAATGTCGGTGTTGTGCATCACTTCCTCAAACCAAGCATAACGCAGACGGCGTGCTGCCATTTCGATGCTTTCGCCTTGTTGTTTGGCTTCAGCTTGTGTGTCGAAGTCTGTGAGATGTAAGGGTGTGTTAAATCTTGCACATTGGTGTTGCACAAATTCTGCATCACAATCGGAGTGAATGCCACGTAAGTGAAAATTGCAGTGGGCGGCTTCCACCTGATATCCCAAACGGATGAGGGCTGTGAGCAGGCACATTGAGTCTGCACCGCCACTCAAGGCCACAAGCACGCGACGATTTGTCGTTTCGGGCATGGCTGCATGGATGGTGTGCAATACTTTTTGTGTGATGAAACCGTCCTTTTTCATGTATCTCAAATCAATGGTATGATGTGAATCAGTAAGAGGCAGAAGCCGGGATGCCGCTTGCCTCAATCAATGCAACGATGCGATTCAATTCTTCGGGAGAAGCCTTTCGCAAACCGTGGTCCGGTGTTTCGCGATCGATGGTGTAAATCATCACTTGCTTGGGCCCGATTTTTTTGACGGCTTCCAACCAAGGCAGAACATACTTATCGTCGGTGTTGTCGACACTTTGGCCGTTGCTCTCGCCTTTCATGAACATGGTTTGTACGATACAATTTTTACCGAATTCACCGATACTTTTCACGATGTTGGTTATGTCGTATGTCCCTGTCGGGCGATTGACCAATGTGATGTATTTCGAATCGACGGTGTCGAGTTTCAGAATGTTGTTGTCTACCTTTAGCAAAGCTTCTTTCACTTTGGGACGTGCTACGAATGTTGCATTGCTGAGCACACTAACTTTGGCCGAAGGACAGAACGCATCACGCAAACGCAGGGTATCATCAATGATTTCGGCAAATTGGGGGTGTCCGGTTGGCTCGCCATTTCCGGCAAAGGTAAGCACGTCGGGCAGTTCGCCTTCTTGTCGCATTTGTTGCAATTTACTCTCAAGGGCTTGTGCCACCTCTTCACGAGTGGGGCGTGATTGGGTGGGGCGATGAGCCGCATTGAAACCACATTCGCAATACACACAATCGAATGTACAAAGTTTGCCGTCAGCCGGCATGAGATTGATTCCAAGCGAAATGCCTAGTCGCCTACTACGTACCGGCCCGAAGATGGGGGATGGGAACAAGATGGTTGCCATATTCTTTTTCTCTTTTGTTTTCCTGTTGGCAAAGTTAGTGCAAGGCGAGAGCAGGACAAAACAAAAGCCTTGGTTTTTGTTTTTACATAATAATGGTTACACTCGGGAAAGAAACAAGTTTCCTTTCCTCTCATTTGCACATTATTTCATGCCGAGCCGTCGCCTAACTTGGGCTTCCGCCAAAATGCCTAAGGTGAGCGAAACAAAGAGCGCGGCAAAAAAGATACTTTCTTGTCGCGCCTTTTTGAGATTGTTAGTGTCGAGATTAGAAAAGCGATTTTCCTTCGCGCTTTTTCTCTTCCACAATGGCATCGATAACAGCCACTGCCGTAATGTTTACGATGTCGCGTACAGAACTTTCAAAGTCGGTGAAGTGAATCGGCTTGTTGAGTCCCATTTGTATAGGTCCAAGAACGTCGCTTTCACCCACCATAGATTTGAACATCTTGTAGCTTGAATTGGCAGAAGTGAGGTTAGGGAATATCAGTGTGTTCACATCCAAACCTTTCAAACGGGTAAAAGGATACTTATCGTCGCGCAAATCGCGGTCAAGGGCAAAGTTTACCTGCATCTCACCGTCAATAGCAAGGTCGGGGAATTGGTTCTGCATTTCTTCCACCACTTCATGTACCACGGCCGGGCTACCTTGAGCATCGGTGCCAAAGTTTGAATACGACAGCATGGCAACTACCGGAGTACGGTTGAAGAAGCGAACAGTGGCTGCTGATAACTTGGCGATGTCAAGCAGGGCCTCACGGTTAGGGTGGCGGTTGATGAGTGTGTCAGCGATAAAAAAGATACCTTTCTTTGAGTTGATTAAGTGCATCGTGCCGAAATGTTTGTATTCTGGCCGGATGCCGATAACCTCCTTGGCTACCTTGATGGTGTTAGAGTATTTTGTATAAAGACCAGTGATGAATGCATCGGCATCGCCAGTCTCTACCATCATCATGCCAAAATAGTTGCGTTCGTACATCTTGTCGATGGCTTCTTGCAGAGTGTATCCTTCGCGCTGCTTCTTTTTAGCCAATATTTCGGCATAGCGTCGACGTGTGCTGCTTTGGCTTTCGTTGCGCAAATTGAGCACTTCCACTCCTTCCAAACTCAAATCCATCTCTTTCGCCATGTTTCGTATTTGTTCGTCGTTGCCCAACAAAATGGGTCGGCAGATACCTTCGTCTTTGGCACGGATGGCTGCTTCGAGCATGTGTGGGTGTGTACCTTCGGCAAAGACTACACGTTTGGGTGATGTGCGTGCTGTTTCGTAAAGATTCTGTGTGAACTTGCTTTCTTGCCCCATCAGTTCACGCAGATGTTGGCGGTAAGCTTTCCAATCGGTGATTTGTTTGCGCGCCACTCCACTTTCGATAGCGGCTTTTGCCACAGCCATGCTCACTTCGGTGATGAGGCGTGGGTCAACAGGTTTGGGAATGAAATAATCGGGGCCGAAAGTAAAGTTGCGCACATGGTAAGCACGGTTAACAATGTCGGGCACCGGACGGCGTGCCAAATCGGCAATGGCGCGTACGGCAGCCATTTTCATTTCTTCGTTGATGGCAGAGGCTGCAGTATCGAGTGCACCTCGGAAGATATATGGAAATCCGATAACATTGTTGATTTGGTTGGGATAGTCGGTGCGACCGGTGCTCATCAGCACGTCCGGACGTGCAGCCATGGCATCTTCGTATGATATTTCGGGGGTCGGGTTGGCCAGCGCGAAGATGATGGGATGCTCAGCCATAGAACGAACCATGTCTTGGGTCAGGATATTTCCCTTTGATAGACCCACAAACACATCGGCATCGCGCATGGCTTCCTCCAAAGTGTTGATGTCTGTGCGATGGGTGGCAAACTCAGCTTTCTGTTCCGTGAGATTGGTCCTGTCCTTAGTGATCACACCCCGTGAATCAAGCATCACAATGTTTTCATGCCGCGCTCCCAATGAACAATAGAGTTTGGTGCATGAGATGGCCGCTGCACCGGCTCCGTTCACCACGATGCGTGCTTCTTCTATTTTCTTTCCGGCCACATGCAGAGCATTGATCAGTCCGGCAGCCGAGATGATGGCTGTGCCGTGCTGGTCATCGTGCATCACAGGTATGTCGAGTTCTGCCTTCAGTCTGCGTTCAATTTCAAAACACTCGGGTGCTTTGATGTCTTCAAGGTTGATACCACCAAAAGTGGGAGCAATGGCTTTAACGGCTTGTATGAATTTTTCGGGGTCCTTTTCGTTTACTTCGATGTCGAAAGCATCCACTCCGGCATAGATTTTGAAAAGCAGCGATTTGCCTTCCATCACGGGTTTACCGCTCATGGCACCGATGTCGCCCAATCCGAGCACTGCAGTACCGTTGCTGATAACGGCCACAAGGTTACCTTTGTTGGTGTACTTATAGGCATCGTCCGGATTTTTTTGAATTTCAAGACACGGCTCGGCCACTCCGGGCGAGTAGGCCAAACTCAGGTCGGTCTGTGTGCGATATGGTTTGGTGGGAACTACTTCAATCTTTCCCGGCTTGCCCTGAGAGTGATACAAGAGAGCAGCTTCTTTGGTTATCTTTACCATAATGGAGAATTTTGATTTGTGTTGTAAATTTCGGTACAAAAGTAGTTATTTAAGGCCTATAATAAGTATGTGCATGCCTTGCTTTTTGAGTTTGGCATGCACATTTTTCCTTTCAGTGTAGGGCTATGTTAGAAACGATAGGTCAGTGTTACACCTACATTCTTGAAGCCGGAGTCAATGAGATCGGAGTTGTCTCCCAGCACGAAGGCTACCATGGGGCGGTAATCCAGACCGATGGTCAGCGGAATGTCGTTTAGCGTGAAACCAAAGCCGAGTAGGCCCACCGGCCCGAGCATCATGCCCTCATGGTCTCCGTGGTTGTAAAAACCTACGCCTCCACCGACACCTCCCCACCATTTCCAAGTGGCAAAGCGTGGTGTCCAGTCATTCCACTGACGAATGTTCCAATTGTAAACGGCTTGTGCCGTCAGACCGTCGCCCAAATCGAAAACACCGGCTGTTACGTCCAGAAAATTGCGGTCGGTGAAGTGATATTGGTATTCCATGTCCATGGTTGAACCTCCAAAGTGGGCACCCAATGCGTGCTTGGTGCGTTGTGCATCAGCCGTGATAGCAGTTAAGACCAGTGCAATGACAATCATCCATTGTTTCATGTTTTTTTGTGTTTGATAGGTTAAACTTTAGTTGTTGTGTTCTGCTGCAAATATAGGGCTTCGGAAAAATCCTGTATACTTTGCGCACCGGAATGTATGCCGTGTTAATGTTTTTTAGAGGCTTAAGAGCAATTTTGCTGAGAATGCGGCAACTTTTTAAGAAACTTTGCCGAAGCAAAAAGTTTTTCTTCTTATTTTTGCTTGCTCCTTGTGCTTTTCTCCGTTATGAGTGGAATGAGTGGGGCTGCGATTAAACTTGTCTATATATGAAGGAGAGTTCTCTTCTGGCCGCTCGTCATGATGAAGTGTGCCGTCAGATTATTGAAGTAGCTTTGAAGGCCTTTATGACGCGAGGCATCAAAGCCGTAACAATGGACGATATAGCTCATGAACTTACAATGAGCAAGCGCACGTTGTATCAACTGTTTTCGGACAAGGAGGCCTTGTTGAAAGCTTGCTTTACCGAAATGGAACAACAGCATATGGTGCGGATGCAAAAGGTTATGAGCGAAGCAGACAATCTGTTGGAAGTTATCATGAATGATTTTGCTTTCAAGTTGCAACGTTTGCAAAATATCTCACCGCAATTCATACTTGACATTGCGCGATATCCGGAAATTTTGAGATTTGTGGAAGAGCGGCGAGCCGCTACCTCGCAACGTGCCCGTGATTTCCTGCAACGCTGTGTGCAGGAAGGGTTGTTGCGCGAGGATGTTAATTATGAAATCGTCTATGACATATTTTCCTCGCATGTGGACATGGGACGTACGGAGGACCTCTTGAAAAAACATTCCTTGCCTGACATCTTTTATAATTTTGTGTTGGTTTATCTGCGAGGTTGTGCCACTCCACGCGGTGCGGTCTTGATGGACGAGTTTTTCAAGAAGCAAAAAGCCAAGGACCTTGCATAAATTGCAAAGTGTATCGGTGTGATATTCTTTAGTCATGAGAATACTTCTTTGGAGGTGTTCTCATTTTTTTTGCCTCTAAGTTGAAGAGAATGTGCTGCATTCCGGATTTTCGTCTTTTCGATTGGCTTTTGTTGCCGTGAGGAGAGCAAGAAAAAGCAGCCCCGACACCAGAGGTGTTGAGGCTGCTGTGAAACGTATGAGTGTAATTGCGAAACCGCTACTTATTGGCGAGAGATGCGCAGTTTGTATGTGAGCGGAGTGGTAGGCACTTTGTAGATAGGCATTGTGCCCACATCGTGTCCGCAGCTGGCATTTCCGATACCGCGTGTCCAAGCATCAAGGTGCAAAACGGTGTAGGGGCGTGGCTGGAGTTCCCACATGTGTTGGCTGTTCATAAGGTCGGCATCGGTAAATTGCAGAGCAGAGAAGCCCACACGACCTTCGGTTTCAATCTTCAGACCAAATCCCTTGCCATCGCTCAGCACAAGTTCGCGCAATTGCTCGCGGCCGCCGGTGCTTTGGGGCTTGACATATCGTTCGGGCATTTCAGCCACCGTGGTGGCATAACGACCCAACAGCACGCCGTCGCTGCGGTCGCAATAGTTTTCCCAAGGACCGAGGGCATAGTAGTTCACATTGTGCAGTGCCGAGTCGATGGCACACACAAGGCCCGCGCGGCGCAGTTCATTGTTCTTTGGATTGAAGGTGGCCTGTATGTCAAGCACTCCTTGGGGGTGCAATGTGTAGACGATGGATGTGCCACATAGTGAGCCGTCGCGTGAAGTTTCGATGGTGTAGATGCCATCGGCTTCGTGCACCACGCACGAGCCGGAAGGATTCAGACCGTTATCTGTGTTGCCGTATATGTCGTTTTCAATCCAACGGTGGTTGTCATAAATGAAGCCGAGACCTTCGGCAATCACTTCACGTCCGTCCAGTTTCAAGGAAATCATACGGCCGGTCTTTTCCTCAAACACAACGCTGAGTTTATCGTTGCCCACTGTGAGTTTGCCATCAAGCGAATGGTGTGCCATGGCCACAGAATTCTTGGGGGTGGATTTCGGCATGGGCAGTGCAGCACGCTCGATGAGGGTATATTGTGCGTGAGCCACGGTGTGGCCTGCCGGCGCATAGCTTGTGGCGTTGCGATAAGCCAGACGGAGTGTGAGCAGGGCTTCCTTGCCTTGCTTGCGTGCTTTTTTCAATGCAGACTTAGGCAGTTTGAGCACGAGGGTTAAGCTGTCGCCTGCTGCCACGTTGCCGGGCTGAACCGTCTTGCTGCTTATCACGTTTCCGTCGCACATCACGTCATAGAGGAGTTGGAAGTCGGAAAGGCTGCGGAAAGCATAAGCGTTGCGAAGACGTATGCCCACAACTCCGCGCTCCAAATCAACGTTGGTAAGTGCGAACTTCACGAATTGGTGTGCCCCTTTCACTTCAGCCAACTTGGCACTCTCGTGTCGAGTGGCGGGGATGATGCCGTTGCTGCAGAAGTTGCCTTGGTGAGGTCCGGGGTAGTCATATCCGGTGTGCAGGCGGTAAATTCCCTGCTTGATTTCAGCGGGGTCGTATATGGCTTGGTCCACCCAGTCCCAAATGCAGCCGCCGATGCAAGCATTGGAATTTTCGATAACCTCCCAGTATTCGCGCAGATTGCCGATGGCGTTACCCATGGCGTGGGCATATTCGCAGATAAACATGGGCTTGTCCAGATTGCTGGTGTTCTGGTGCATCCATGCTTGGCCGGGATACATTTTCGAATAGAAGTCTGAGAATCGGCCACCGCCATAGTTGCCGTTGGAGCGTGTTCCTTCGTAATGGATGGGGCGATTGTCGAGTTTTTGAGCTGCTTCGTAACATTGGCGGAAGTTTTCACCATTGCCGGCTTCGTTGCCCAAACTCCACATCACGACGCTGGGATGATTGCGGTCGCGCAACACCATGCGGTCAATACGATCCACAAAGGCCGGTACCCATGACGGGCGGTCGGAGATGCTCTGGTTGGCATGGTCCTCCAAGTCGGCCTCGTCGCAGCAATAGAGTCCGTAATAGTCAAACATGGCATACATGCGTGCTGCATTGGGATAGTGCGATGTGCGTATGGTGTTGATGTTGTTTTGCTTCATCAGGAAGATGTCGCGCAGCATCGACTCGTTTGTTACGGCACGTCCGCGGAGCGGGTCTGTGTCGTGGCGGTTCACACCCTTGAAAAGCACTTTCTGACCATTGATGTAGACCAACGAGTTCTTGATTTCGATGTGTCGGAAACCATATTTCGTTGAGAAAGCCATTTCTTCGCGTCCTTGGGCATCCTTTTGCACCACTCTGACTGTGTAGAGGTGAGGCGTTTCGGCAGTCCAGGGTTTCACGCCGAGCAATTGCATCGCCACGGCACAAGTGCTCTGTTTTGCGTCGGCCGTGCCGGAGTGTTCGAAAGTGTTTTCGCCCACTTTCTTTCCGTCAGGGTCATACACGCTCACCACGAAAGTTTTCTTACCGGTCAGTCCGTCGCGGTTGTCCACGTCGAGCGTAACCAAGAGGCGGGCGTTGGTATAGTTGTCATAGAGTTGTGAGGTGATGTAATGGTCGCGCACGCTCACTTTTGGCACATTATATAAATATACGTCGCGGAAGATGCCGCTCATACGGAACATGTCCTGACACTCAAGGTAACTGCCATCGCTCCAACGGAACACCTGGACGGCCAATGTGTTTTCGCCGGTGCGCAGATGCTTTGTGAGATCGAATTCGGCCACGTTGTTGGCACCTTGCGTATAGCCGACATATTGTCCGTTGACCCAAACGAAAGCTGCCGAGTAGATGCCGCCAAAGTGGATAAAGGTGCGGCGTGCGTCCCATCCCTCGGGCAGATTGAAAGTGCGCACATAGGAGCCCACGGGGTTGATGCCGTAGTTCTTGCCGTTGTCGTTATAGTAAGGACGGGCCTTGATGAAAGGCGGAGTGTTGGAGTGGGGATATTCCACATTGCTGTAGATGGGTTTGTCATAACCCAACATTTCCCAGTTCGAAGGAACGGGGATGGTGTCCCAGGCACTCACATCGTAACCTTCGTTGAAGAAGTCCATGGGGCGCTTTGAGGGCTCGCTCACCAGGTTGAAACGCCATGTGCCGTTGAGGGAGAGGTAACGAGAGTTGATGGGCTCGGTCCAGGGTGTGGCATAGTAGGCTGCGTCTGCCATCATGGCGCTCTCGTTCTCATAGGGCATATAGGTGGCCACGGCGCGTTCTTTGTTTTCTCCGAAGATGGTTTCGTCTTCCCAGTAGGGAGATTTGATTTTCGGCTTTTCCACTTCTTCGAAAGTGAACCAGGCCGTTTTGTCATTCTTTTCCCATCCGCTCACGAGCTTCATGCTGCCGTTGCGCAGGGCATACACTTTGTCAGCCTTGGCGGGTGCGATGGAATGGATGCGATAAACGCCCACTTGTCCCTCAACGGGCTCGAAGCGGAACTGGGCATTGTTCCACACACCGGCCTGTGCTGTCCATTGCAACAGGTAGTCGATGCTGGCATTGCCGCCTCCGTCATCGAAGTGCTGACCGTAGAAAGCGTTTTCCACCACGCGGCGTTGTAGGTCAAGCATCTTGATGTTCCAGTATTGTCCTCGGTTGCCGGCATCGGCTTTTTCGCCGACGATGGCTGCATTGTTGTTGCCATTGTCTCCGTTGCCCAACACCAATTCGGGCTGTGCCACGGAGCGTATGCGGTAAGTGAGGTCGTTGTCAAAGCCGGAGGCAGCTGCCTGGCGGATGCTGAAGTGTGCAGCTTTGTTGCTCTTGGCCTTGCTCTTTGCGATGAGTGCAATGCTGCCATCGTTTTGCAAGCATGCTGCCACGTTGGGGCTGTTGGCGGGTACGAGTATCACATATTGTCCCACGGTCTCGGCTTTCCACAGCTGGGCTTCGTCCGAACCGTTGTTCTCGCCGGTCTCCATACGTCCCTCGCCGGTGGCGCGGAGTGCCAGGTTGCTGAACGGATTGATGAAACGCCATGAGCCGGAAAGCTCGCTCAATGTCCAATGTTGTTCGGGCGATTGGGCATTCAGGGGAGCTGTGATGGCGGCCGGTTGCCCGCTTTTGTAGGTTACGACCTTCGTGGGCTGAGTGGCCGGCACCAAATGGTAGAGCACACCGCGCAGATAGGTGGTTTGTGCCATCATCGTCGGCAGTGCGGCGATGAGCATCAGGGCCGTTATGAGCATTCGGCCGAGGTGTTGGAGTTTGTTCATAAAAGTATGTTTGTGTGTTTTTATTATGTATTTGGGGATAAAGGTAAGCATTTTTCGTCGGTTGAAGTTGTTTTGACGAAAAAAGAAGCACTTTTTGCCGGTGGACGGGCGTTTGTGTGGAAATTTGACCGGCTGTGTTTCGATGTGAGAAAGGGCAGCGAGATTTTCCTTGACTCCTGCGGCCGTTTTGCTTACACTTTGCAAGAAAAACGGGCTTTGAATGAACAAAAATCCGCAGTGCTTGCAGAATTTTCTGCAAGCACTGCAGATTTTCGGGGAATGGGTGGGTGAAGAAGAACTATGGGGCGGAGGGATTGGGAGCGGCTGTGGGTGGTGTGAGGGTGGCTTCCAATTTGTGGAGGTGGCGGCCTATGTCTTCGCGGATGCGCAGGTAGGTGGGTGCGGTGTCATATCCCGTTTGTTTGCGGAGCATCTCGGCCACCGGAGCTGCGGAGTGCTGGTATGACGAAAGCTCGTTCTGCATCTGAACATTGTGGCAGGCAAGTCGGCGTATCTCCCGTTCTCGTTCGCGCCGCAGCATGTCGCAGATGTCGCCCATGATGGGGAGCACCACGGCATCTTGCAGGTCGTGCCCTCGCATGTAGAGGTAGGCGGTGTCGGGGTCGAAACCCAAGTGCTGCACAAGTTCGTTCATGAAAGGCTTGTAGGTTTTTCGTCCTTCGGGGAATTGCCGTTGAAGTCGGCCTATTTTGGCGTTAACGCGGTGTTTGAGTTTTTCCAAAGTCTGTTCCGGGTGCTGATAGTTCATCTCGGTAAAGGCCACGATATCGCAGAAGTGCTGCATGGTGAAGTGGCGATGCTCTCCGTAGCGATAGCACCAAAGGTTCCACACCAGCAGTGGCCACACAATGCGTGAGAAGTTTTGCAGAAAACTTTCGAAATCAAACAAGCGCCTGTCGTTGAGTGTGGCCGCCACACATACGTTTTGCAGGGTGGGGGCGTAGCATTCGTAGTTCTCGATGGCGTAGGCGTAAGTGTGGAACACAAATTCCGACCGGCACACCCGTTCCGAGGTCAGGGTAGCCCCTTGCATGGCATAGTCGTAGTCGGCATCGACACAGGCAATCATGTATGGGCCGAGGCTTTGCGCAAGTGCTTCCTTTTTGCCCCGAGTGAGCGCGTTGCGAGAGGGGAGCATCACTTCAAAGTAGAAATGCTCCGTCTCCAAGGGCCGAAGCACGTGGCTCCAAAAGAAAACATCGTCGTAGCTCTCAACGTAAGCCACGATGCGCCGCCGTGCTCTCTTTCCTTTGAGCACGTTGGTGGCCTCGACATAGGCGGAGTTCAGATATTTGGTGAGCCTTTTGGGCATGGCTTCTTAAAATGTGATTTCAGACACTTCGGTTACGACGTCCGTCCATCCGTCCATGATGACAGCCGGCGAGTGGGTGGTGAGCACAACCTGTGCATTCGGGTTCAGTTCGCACACCATTCGGATGAGTTTCTGCTGCCATTCAAAGTGCAGACTGGCTTCCGGCTCGTCCATGAAGATGACATAGGGCTGCATGTCCTCGGTCAGGGCTGTGAGCAAGATGAGCAGGATTTGCTTTTCGCCGCTCGAAAGCAGGTAGGGCGAAAGCTTTTCTCCATATTGCTCAAACCGGATTTCGTTACACGAACGGTCGATGCGCTTACCGGTTTCGCTGAAGAGTTCGTCCACGAGGTCTTGAAAGCGTGTCTTGGCTTGCGCAGCCTCTCGGGCGCGTTCGCCGGCCTCGGGGTCGCCTCCGGTGAGCAGTGCAATCATTCGGTTGCCCACATTCACTTGGTAGTCAAGGTATCGGCGTTGCAGCAAATAGATTTGCCAATCGAGTTCGGTGTTCACACGCACGTCGGTAAGCTTGTCAAGACCGTCGCCACGCACCAATTGGCGGTCGAAACTGCGGATGATGTCATAGCGAATGCCGGTGGCATCGCTTGGCTCAAAGTCTATCTTCACTCCCAAGCGTGTGCCGCGAATTTCGCCGGTGGTGGGGGCTGTCTCAAGGAACTGTACGAGTTTGTTGAGGATGGTGCTCTTGCCCTCGCCGTTCTTACCGCTGAGCACGTTTACGCCGGGGCGCAATTCCCATACGATGTGCTTGTGCCCGCTCCATAAACTGCTGATTTCAATCTTCGCGATGCGATTTGCCAACTTCGTCATAGTGCTACGTGTGTTGTATATATAATAATGTATAATCCGTTTCCGAAACCATGTGTGAGGCTTCAAGGCAAATATACGGTGTTTTTTCTTTCGCCCTCAATGTTTGTCCTGAAAATGTGGTGCATTGATAATTTTCGGCATTGTGGTGAGGTTGTCATTAAACCTTATGCGGAAATTTGTGTCATAGAAAAACGAAACGCAACCAACACACATTATATAATATATAAGCAGTCGAAATGAAACGAATCTGTGCTATCATTTTTATGGCCTTGACAACCATCACGGTTCTTCAGGCTCAGACAACTCTCATCACCGGCTCTGTGGCCAACGAACGTAACAGCGAAGGCATAGAATTTGCAACGGTGCGCCTGATGCGCGACACCACAATGCTGAGCGGCGTGAATACCGATGAAAAGGGTAATTTCAAACTTCGCACATCGCAGCAGGGAAAACTTACCCTGCGTGTGTCATGCATCGGATTTAAGACCACCAATCTCATTGTGCAACTCTCGGATGAAACTCCCGACACCTTGAACGTGGGAAAACTATTGCTGAAATCCAACGATATAGCTTTGGGCTCGGCCGTGGTATCCGTTACGGCTTCAAAAGTGGAACAGAAAGAGGATACTACCGTTTTCAATGCTTCAGCCTATCGCGTGCCGGTCGGTTCAACACTCGAGGCACTTGTGAAGCAGCTCCCGGGTGTTGAAGTGTCGGACGACGGAACCATCAAATGGAACGGTAAAACCGTAACAGAGTTTCTCATTAACGGAAAAGATTTCTTCAAAGGCGATACCAAGACGGCCATGAAGAATCTTCCCACGGACCTCGTTTCAAAGATAAAAGCGTACGATAAAAAGAGCGACTACACAGAGATGACCGGCATAGACGATGGCGAGGAAACCACTGTGCTCGACATTGCTACCAAGCGCGAACTCAACGAATCATGGATTTCAAACGTGGACCTGGGATACGGAACGCACGACCGCTACACCGGAAAGATTTTTGCCTCGCGCTTCACCGATAACAGCCGTATCACAGCTTTCGGCTCGGCCAACAATACCGGCGACCGCGGTTTTGGAAGTCCGCGTGGCTGGGGCGGTGGCGGAGGATTGGTCTCCAACAAAACCGCAGGCCTTGATTTTAGTTGGGAAAACGGAAAGAAAAAAAATGAAGGCGGACGCTTGGAATTGGGCGGCAATGTGTGGTATTCGCACATTAGTACGGACGTTCTGAATACCTCATCTTCAGAAACTTTCCTCACAGGTGGAAGTACACGCAGCTCGTTCAGCAACAGCTGGAGCAAGAGTGGTTCATCCTCCACCAATGTAAGTGCCAATCTGCGTCTGACGTGGAATCCTGACAGCATGACAACCATCATGTTCCGCCCACGTTTCACACACAGCAGCAGTCGCAACGAAAGTGAGAGCCGCACGGGCACTTTTGATGACGACCCTTACGCCATCGAAGGAATGGTCGATCCGCTTGATAGCATCTTTGCAGAAACACTGAATCCCAATGTTGAAGCCATCGCAGTGAACCGCAACGAACGCCTGTCGCTGGGCGAAAGTCGCAGCAATGGTGTGAGTGGAAACTTGACGGTAACCAGACGCTTCGGAAGCCTCGGACGAAACCTCTCTTTCAGAGCTTCGGCAGGCTACACCGATAGCAGAAGTACTTCCTTCAGCATTTCGGATATTACATACTTCAAGAACACAAACGGAAAAGCCTTCGATTATCTCAATCAATACAGCAGCAATCCTTCCACAAACTGGAACTACAGTCTGCGATTGAGCTATGCCGAACCTTTTGCCAAGAACTGGTTTGCTGAAGCGCGTTACGAATACGCTTACCGCTACACAGACAGCAATCGTTCGCTTTACAATCTTGATGAAGTGGATGCCCAATACGGTGATTGGGGAGATCGCTACAATTATCCGCCCATCGGAAAAATTCCCACCGAAGCTGAAGTTTTGGCTGCAGTGCGCGATGATCGTAACAGTCAGTATGCCACTTATCGCTATCAGGACCACAAGGCCAACATCGGCGTGCGCTACAATACGGAGCTTATCCGCTTTAATGCAGGTCTTGATTTCAATCCGCAACGCACCGAGATGGAATATCTGCGTCCCAATCAGCTGGATACAGTCGTGGTGCGCGATGTTTTCAAAGTGTCGCCGCAAGTTCGTCTGCGCTTCCGTTTCTCCAAAACCAGCCAGTTGGATCTTCGTTACCGCGGTTCGTCCTCGCAGCCGTCCATGACAAACCTTCTCGCCGTGGTGGACGATAGCGATCCGCTGAGCGTTTCAATGGGTAATCCCGGCCTTGAACCTTCATGGACAAACTCTTTCTATGCTCGATACAATGGGTATAACCCCGACCGTCAGCAAGGCATAGGTGGTGGCATCAATTTCTCGCAAACCTCCAATTCGGTGAGCAACATGATGGTCTATGATGAAACTACGGGTGTGCGTTATACACGTCCCGAGAACATCGATGGAAATTGGAACACGCAAGGGCACTTCATGTTTAACACCGGTTTGGGATATGACAAACTCTTCACCATTTCTACCTTTACCAATTTGAGATATGACAATTCGGTGGGTTACGTTTCGGTGTTCGACAGAGGAGGTTCGGCCGTGAATTTGCGTCGCATGTCTTCCGTGTTGCGAGCTTCTGCCACCGATTATGACGCCATCTTCGCTGCAGCTGATGTGCAAAAGAGCATAACCCGCACTGTAACGCTGGGCGAGAACTTGAATGCTGCTTACCGTGGCTCTTGGTTTGATGTGGGTGTGTTCGGCTCGTTCAACTATCAGCATGCTCGCAGCAAGCTTCAGAAAAATGCGAACATGGATACATGGAATTTCTCTTACGGTGCGAATGCCAACTTCAACTTTGCTTGGAATATGAGCATCTCAACCGATATTCGTATGAGTTCACGCCGTGGTTACTCGGAGGCTTCGATGAATACCAATGAGTTGCTTTGGAATGCTCAGATATCGCAGAGTTTCCTTAAGAACAACGCGGCCACCATCAGCCTTAAGTTCTACGATATTCTGCATAAGCAGAGCAATGTGAGTCGCACCATCAACGCACAAATGCGCCGCGACTCTTGGAGCAACGCCATCAATTCTTACATCATGTTGCACTTCCTCTACAAGTTGAATATTTTCCCCGGTGGAAAGTCGGGAGGCACTGCTGCCGGTGGTGGCAGCGGTCGTGGTGGTCAGGGAGGTGGCATGCGTCCCGGCGGTGGCCGTCCCATGATGTTCTGAGGTTGAGCCAATGAGATAATCATCTTTTTTAAACTTCGTTCTTCCGGTAGGCCGTAGTGGTATGGCTTACCGGATTTTTTTGTTTGTGTTTCTCATCGGGTGTTTGTTTTGGGTGAAAGTTTGTAAGGTGTTTAGAATTTGCTTTATCTCATGCGATTACGGCTTGGTTAAATGTAAAAAACCTTATGGGCTTTCTTCGCTTTTGCGCAGTGCTTGCAGAATTTTCTGCAGTGCTTGTAGAAATTTCTAAACGCCTTGCAGATTTTTTAGCCGTTCATCGGCTTTTTTTGTTTACCTTTACCGCGAATTATGCACTCCTTAGTTTCAAGGGGTGCGTGCCGCCGAAAAAAACATATAACCAAACAATAAATTACCGACTATGAAGAAAGTTTTTTCGAAAAAGCACAGCGCATGCGCAGCTTTAGGGTTGGCTTTGTTGGCTCCGGCGTCAGTGCCAGTGTCTGCCGTCCCCTTTCAGCAGGGCATTGTGCGTGTGGCCGAAGACGGCGTAGCCATTGTGGGGGTCAGCAAGATCAATCCCACTACAGTGGAAGTGAAGTTGGCGCAAAACCAATGCCTGACGCTCGACTTTTATGGTGAAAACATTTTCCGTATGTTCCAGGACAATGACGGGGGAATCTTGCGCGACCCCAAGGCAACTCCGCCGGCTCAAATCCTGGTGAACGCAGCTCGTCGTTTCCCCGGAGGTGTGGAAGTGGCAGACCAAGGAGTTGCATATGAAGTGAGTACGGCTCGAATTCGTGTCAGCTTTGACAAACAAACGGGACTGATGACCGTAACCGACATACAAGAAAACCGCGTAGTGCTGGAAGAAATCGCAGCCAAGGTGTTCGATGGCAAGAAAGTAGTGCTCACGTTGAAGGAACAAGATGGCGAATACTTCTATGGAGGTGGTGTGCAGAACGGACGCTTCTCGCACAAAGGAAAAGCCATCGCCATCGAAAACACCAACAACTGGGTGGACGGTGGAGTGGCTTCACCCACACCCTTCTATTGGAGTACAGCCGGCTACGGTGTGATGTGGCATACTTTCAAACCCGGTCGCTACGATTTTGGTGCAGCAGAAAAAGGCAAAGTGGTGTTGAGCCATTCCGAGAGTTATCTCGATGCTTTTGTCATGGTGAACGAAACACCTGTAGGTCTGCTCAACGATTTTTATCAACTTACGGGAAATCCCGTCTTGCTGCCAAAGTTCGGTTTCTATATGGGCCACCTCAATGCTTACAACCGCGACTATTGGACAGAGTCCGAAACAGGATTTATGCTCTATGAGGACGGAAAACGCTACAATGAAAGCCAAAAGGACAATGGTGGCATCCGCGAAAGTCTGAACGGCGAGAATAACAATTATCAGTTCTCTGCCCGTGCCGCTATCGACCGTTATGCTCGCAATGATATGCCTTTGGGCTGGTTCCTTCCCAACGATGGTTATGGCGCAGGCTATGGCCAAACCGGAACACTCGACGGAAACATTCAGAACCTCAAGGAATTCGGCGATTATGCTCGTTCCAAGGGAGTGGAAATCGGTCTTTGGACACAGAGCGACCTGCATCCGAAAGAAGGCGTGGAGGCTTTGCTACAGCGTGACATTGTCAAGGAAGTGCGCGATGCCGGTGTACGTGTTTTGAAAACCGACGTAGCATGGGTCGGAGCAGGTTACAGCTTTGGTCTGAATGGTGTAGCTGATGTCGGCGAAATTATGCCGTATTATGGCGGAAATGCTCGTCCTTTCATTATCTCCCTTGACGGATGGGCCGGAACGCAGCGTTATGCCGGTATCTGGAGTGGAGACCAAACCGGAGGCGATTGGGAATACATTCGCTTCCACATCCCGACTTTCATCGGTTCGGGTCTGTCTGGTCAGCCCAATATCACCAATGATATGGACGGTATTTTCGGTGGTAAGAATATCCCTGTGAATGTTCGCGACTACCAGTGGAAGACCTTCACTCCCATGGAACTGAATATGGATGGTTGGGGTGCCAATCCCAAATACCCCGAAGCTTTGGGCGAACCGGCCACCAGCATTAACCGTTGGTACATGAAGATGAAAGCAGAGTTGATGCCGTATGCATATTCTGTGGCTCGCGAAGCTGTAGATGGTAAGCCCATCATTCGCGCCATGTTCTTGGATTATCCCAACGACTATACACTTGGCACAAAAACGCAGTATCAGTTCCTCTTCGGTCCTTCTTTCCTCGTGGCTCCCATATATAAGGAAACGCAGATGGACAAGCAGGGCAACGACATCCGCAATGGCATTTATCTGCCCGAAGGTCGCTGGATTGACTACTTCAACGGTGATATTTATGAAGGTGGTTGTATCATCAATAACTACGATTGTCCCATTTGGAAACTACCTTTGTTCGTGAAGGCAGATGCCATCATCCCGATGACGCATCCCCACAACAATCCTGCGGAAGTGAAGAACAACTATCGCGCTTACGAGATTTATGCGGAAGAAGGCACTTCGTTCAACGAATACGATGACGACGGAAAAACGCAGGAGTATCTCAGCGGTCGCAACACGCTCACTCCGCTTTCCACCGAGGTAGAGAAAAATCGCTTGACCGTAAACATCGGTGCCACCACCGGTAACTTCGATGGCTTCAACGCTGAGAAACTCACTGACCTCCGCATTAATGTTACTGCTGCTCCCAAGAAAGTGGTGGTGAAGATGGGTAAGAAGAAAATTACTCTCAAGTCTGTAGCTTCTCTTGAAGCACTCGAGACAAATCACAACTTCTACTATTATGATGAGGCTCCCGAGTTGAATCGTTTCGCCACTGCCGGCAGCGATATGGCCAAAGTGAGCGTGAAGAAGAATCCACAGCTTGTAATTCGCCTGGCCAAGTATGATGTTACGGCAATGGATGTGCAGGTTGTTGTCGATGGCTTTGTATATTCTCCGACCGATCATTTGCGTCTCACCACCGGTTCGCTGACAGCTCCCAAGGTGTCTTTCCCCGATGCTGGCGTGCAGGCCTATGAGGTGGCTCCCGTTTGGGAGAAGGTGGAAGGCGCGGACTTCTATGAAGTGGAGTTCGGCGGAATGCTCTATAGTACGATCAAGGATTGCACACTAAATTTCGATGGTCTTACTCCCGAAACCGAATATACCTTCAAGGTGCGTGCAGTCAATAAAGATGGATATTCACAATGGGCATCGGCTACCGCCACTACCAAGAGCAATCCGCTGGAATTTGCCATCCAGGGTATCAAGGCCACCGTTACTTGCGAAGATCAACCCGGCCAGACCGTGAACAAACTGTTCGACTTTGACATGAAGAGCGGTTGGCATACGAAGTGGGGCAAGGGAGAGGCAGTTCCCTTCGATATGGTTATAGATTTGCGCAGTCTTAACCAGCTCGACCGCTTCGATTATTATCACCGTGAAGACGGAGGCAACGGAACCATCCTCAAGGGTACAATTTCCTATAGCTCCGATAAGCAGACTTGGAGTGAGCCTGTGGCTTTCGAATGGCCGCGTCTTGGTGCGATGGTTACGCACACATTTGCCGGCAACCCGACCGCACGCTACATCAAGATTTCTGTGAGCGAGGCTGTGGGTAACTTCGGTTCAGGCCATGAGATGTACGTGTTCAAAGTGGCCGATACCGAGAGTGTGCTTCAGGGCGACATTAACCGCGACAAACGTCTGGATGACAACGACCTTACTTCCTACATGAACTACACGGGTCTGCGCAAGGGTGATGGCGACTTCGATTACGTCAGCATCGGCGACGTGAACGCCAACGGCCTTATCGATGCTTACGACATCTCTGTCGTAACCACTGAACTCGATGGCGGTGTTCGCGCTTCCAACGACAAGGTGAGTGGAAGCCTTGTGCTCACTCCCTCGGTCAAGACCTTCAAAGCCGGCGATGTGGTGGAAGTGAAGGTGAGCGGAAAGGCACTTCACGCTGTCAATGCCCTGAGTTTCGCGTTGCCTTATGATACGCAGGAATTCGAGTATGCAGGCATCGAACTCCTTGGTATGAAAGAGATGGTGAACCTCACGTATGACCGCTTGCACTCTAACGGTCAAAAGGCTCTCTATCCTACCTTTGTGAATCGAGGCAACAACTTCCTGCTCGATGAGGGCGATCACGAACTCTTCGTGATAAAGTTCAAAGCTAAGCGTGCCGGTAAGTTCAACCTCAAGGCCATCGATGGTATTTTGGTTGACCGAAACCTTGGAACCGTCACATTCTGATATATTCTCGACATTGAGAAATAATCACCCCATCCGTCGCAATCGTTTTTCGGTTGCGACGGATTTTTTTCGTTTGAAAACAGCTACCCATAGGGCATTGTAGATTTTACTCGGTGTTTGTCTGTCAACTGATGCGAAGGATGGAAATCTGCAGTGCTTGCAGATTTTTCAACAAGCACTGCGGAAATTTCTGCAAGCACTGCAGATTTTTCCTCCTTCGAAGTGGTTTTCGGTCCATGGTGCAGGGGGATGAAACCAACATTGTTTCGGCTTTTCTCCTCTGTAGACAAAAAAACTCAAGCCCTTTTTAGAATTAAAGATGCACAAAAGCAGTCTTTATGTGCAACTTGTTTTTGTGTCTTTATACTGCATTTCAGAAGAGAAAAGCCTTGTCCGTTCATCAAAAATTCCGTGTAAATTTGGTAGTTACATCTTGAACTATTACCTTTGGCTTCTCAAAACATGAAATCTCTTTACGCAAAATCATAAAAACACTTATACGCTATGAGTGAACAACTTAAGAAAATCAAACAACTCGTAGAACTTCGTGCCAAAGCTCGTTTGGGCGGTGGTGAAGTGGCTATCGAGAAACAGCATGCCAAGGGCAAAGCCACGGCACGCGAACGCATCGACCTTCTCTTGGATAAGGGTTCCTTTGAAGAGATGGATATGTTCAAGCTCCACCGTTGCCACAATTTCGGCATGGAGAAGAAACAATTTTTGGGCGATGGCGTGGTATGCGGAAGCGGTACCATCGACGGCCGTCTGGTGTATGTATTTGCTCAGGACTTCACCGTGAATGGCGGTTCGCTCTCTGAAACAATGGCAGAGAAGATTTGCAAAGTGATGGACCAAAGCATGAAGATGGGTGCGCCTTGCATCGGTCTGAACGACTCGGGTGGAGCACGCATCCAGGAGGGTATCAACTCCCTGGCAGGATTCGGAAATATCTTCCAGCGCAACATCGAGGCTTCCGGTGTGGTGCCGCAAATCAGCGGTATCTGCGGACCTTGTGCCGGTGGAGCGGTCTATTCGCCCGCCCTTACCGACTTTGTGGTGATGCTGGAGGGAATCAGCTATATGTTCCTCACAGGTCCGAAGGTGGTGAAGACCGTAACCGGTGAAGACGTGAGTCAGGAAGAACTCGGCGGTGCCGGTGTTCATAGTTCGAAGAGTGGTGTTTGTCATTTCACTGCCAAAACCGAAGAAGAGTTTGCCGGCCTTATCCGTAAACTCCTCGGCTTCATGCCTCAGAACAACCGTGAACAGGCTCCCCGTCTCGTTTGCAACGACCCCATCGATCGCAAGGAGGACAGCTTGAACGAAATTATTCCCGACAATCCCAATATGGCCTATGACATGTATAAAGTCATTGGTGCTGTTGTCGACAATGGAGAATTCTTGGAAGTGCAGCGCAACTTTGCTCGTAACATCATCATCGGCTTCGCCCGTTTCAACGGACAGAGTGTGGGTATTGTGGCCAACCAACCCAGTGTTTACGCCGGCGTGCTCGATTGTAATGCCAGTCGCAAAGCCGCTCGCTTCGTGCGTTTCTGCGATGCTTTCAACATTCCCATCGTGAGCCTCGTGGATGTGCCGGGCTTCTTGCCGGGCACCGGACAGGAATACAATGCGGTGATCAGCCACGGTGCCAAGCTCCTTTATGCCTACGGCGAAGCTACAGTGCCCAAAGTTACGGTTACGCTTCGCAAGAGTTATGGCGGAAGCCACATCGTGATGGGTTGCAAGCAGCTCAAAGCCGACCTCAATTACGCATGGCCCTCAGCCGAAATCGCCGTGATGGGTGCCAGTGGCGCAGTGGCCATCCTCAGTGCCAAGGAAGCGAAAGAGCAAGCCGACTCCAAGGCATTCCTCGCTCAGAAAGAGAAGGAGTACAACGACCTCTTCACGAATCCCTACAAGGCTGCCGAGTATGGTTATATCGACGACGTGATCGAGCCGCGCAACACGCGTTTCCGCATTTGCCGTGCCCTTGCTCAACTTGAGAACAAGCGCGAAGTGCGCCCCGCAAAGAAACATGGCAATGTGCCTCTCTAAGTCGAAAATCCTATGAAGACATTCAAATATACCATCGACGGTAAGGAACTGAGCATCCGCCTTGACGAGAAACTCGGCACCATTGCCGGTATCACTATCGACGGCACATCTCCTCTGGTAACGGAGGCGGAAATGCCGGCCTATGCAGCAGTCATTGCTTTGGCACTTATCGAAAACGAAGTGGAGGTTGTGCACGACGACGAACCCGGTGTTATCACTTTGACGTCGCAGTCCAACGCTTGGGCAACCCCGGCCGACCTCATGAACCGCCTCTAAGGTAATTCGCGAAGCGGTTTGAATTTATCTGAAACAAATCCAAGAAATTATGAAACAATACAAGTATAAAGTGAACGGTGCGCAGTATGACGTAACCATAGACAGCATCGTTGGCAATAAGGCCAAAGTGGAGGTGAACGGCATTCCCTTTGAAGTGGAAATGCAGGGCAGTTCACTGGTTGAGGCAGATCTTCCCACGCAAGCACCCATCGAGGGAGCAACTCCCGCAGCGGCTCCTGCAACTCCTGTTCCTGCCGCTGCACCTGCGGCTCCCGCAGCCGGTCCCGGTGCCGGCAATCCTGTCAAAGCACCCCTGCCCGGTGTGGTTACCAAGGTGCTTGTGGCAGCCGGCCAGGCAGTGAAGAAAGGCGACACGGTGCTTGTTCTTGAAGCCATGAAGATGGAGAACAACATCACGGCAGAAAGCGACGGAAGCGTTACCGGCATTTGTGTAGCCCCCGGCGACAGCGTGATGGAGGGCACTGTTTTGCTTACCATCGGTTAAGCGAGATGCATGACGCTTTGATGCGTGCATAAACATATCTGGGAGGTTCGGAGCTTCGGCACGAACTTCCCTTTTTTGAGAGATAAAAAAGGAAAGAAGTTTGCAGAAAAAACGATAAAGATGAGCAAAAAAGCAGAAAAGCCTTTCGGGAAAAATGGCAAGCGTTTGGACAAAGTGGAATCGCAGGCCATCGATTGGTTGCGCTTTCCGATGGCCGTCGGGGTGGTGTTCATCCATGCTTACGGAGTGGGAGCACTTACGCCCTCTGCCATCGAGGGAGTTCATCCTCTGTGGGTGGAGTGCTGCCGGCTGTTGCGCTCGTTGCTGTCGCAATGGTTGCCGGCTGTGGCCGTGCCTGCATTTTTCCTCATTTCCGGCCGATTGTTTTTCAAGGGCGTTGCTCGTTTTTCGCGCGAAGTTTATTTCTCGAAGTTGCACCGAAGATTGTTCTCCTTGGCACTCCCATATTTTTTGTGGAACATCATTACCCTTGTGGTGCAGTTCTTGCGAACGCGCTGGGAGGTTCTGACGTTGGAGAATGCTTTTGAGAAATTTAGTTTCTATGTTCGGCAGAAGGGCGGTTGGAGCGTGTTTTGGGACAGTCATTCCATCGGTCGCGACACGCACAATTGGTTTGGCTTTCCGATGGAAGGGCTGACGGCCCCCGTGGATGTGCCGTTGTGGTTTGTGCGCGAACTGATGGTGCTGGCATTGCTGTCTCCCCTCATTGGGTGGCTGTTACGTCGTTTGCGTTGGCGCTTCTTGTTGTTGCTGACACTGTGTTATGTGCTGTCGGTGTGGATGCCTGTGCACGGCCTTTCGGTCAGTGCTGCTCTGTTTTTCAGCTTGGGCGCATGGGGCTCGTTGATCGGTCGCAACCTTGTGGAAATATGCCGACCGTATTATCGGATTTCAGCCTTCATGGTGGCCCTCATGTTGGTGGTCAATCAGTTTGTGCAGATGCCGGCTTTCTTTTCCGCCACTTGGCAGTTGTTGTTCATCTTGGCAGAGATGGTTTTGGCCATCAATGTGGCAACTTCGCTCTCGGCGCGTCGGCGGTGGCGTTTCCCTGCCGTGTTGTCGGGCAGTGTTTTTGTGATATATGCAGCCCATACCGTGGAAATCCTTTCAGCTTGCGATCGTTGGACAAAGCAGTTCCTGCTCATTGATACTCCGGGTGGACTCACGTTTCGTTATTTGGCAGTTGTCGTGATGGCGGTGATATTCTGTGTGTTGCTCAATGAAATTTTGCACAGGCTTTGTCCCTCTTTACACAAGCTGTTGGCAGGAAAACGATAGCGGCTTGTGCTTTCAAACAAAGGTTAAACACCATTGGAGAGTGCCCGAAGCATCCTGAAAGTGCTATCTTTGCAACCATAAAAGGCAGATGCCATTCTGCCTGTTTGATTTAGAAAAATGTCTACAGCCACACTGATGCTTGTTACGCTGGCTGCCTATTTTTTGCTGCTGCTTGCGTTTTCCCATCGTTGGAGCGGGCGTTCGGGCAACGATGCTTTTTTTCGTGCCGAGCGGTCTTCGCCCTGGCCGATGGTGGCCGTCGGAATGGTGGGGGCAAGTCTGTCGGGTGTATCCTTCGTTTCGGTGCCCGGTTGGGCGACTTCCACACACATGACCTACTTGCAGATGTGTGCCGGCTTCTTTGTAGGATATTTGGTAGTGGCTTTTGTTTTGCTGCCATTGTATTACAAGTTGCGGCTGACCAGTATCTATTCTTACTTAGGCCTGCGCTATGGTTCGAAAAGCCGTCGCACCGGTGCTGCATGCTTTATGGTAGGAAAAATGTTGGGTGCAACGGCACGCCTCTCCCTTGTTTGTGCAGTATTGCATCACTTTGTGGGAACAGCGTTGGGAATACCGTTTCCGTGGATGGCAGCCGCTGTGTTGCTGCTGATATGGGGATATACGCACAAAGGAGGGATGCATGTGCTGGTGCGTACCGATGTGCTGCAAACGCTTTGTCTGTTATTGTCGCCGGTATTCATGTTTTGGGCTGTGGCAGATTCTTTGCAGACTGATGCTGTCGGCTTGTTTCAAATCGTTCGGCAGAGTGAAATGAGTCGCGTGTTCGAGTGGGACATGGCTTCACCGCAAAACTTCTGGCGACAGTTCGTGAGCGGCATCTTCGTGGTGATTGTCATGACCGGCTTGGACCAGGACATGATGCAGAAGAATTTAACTTGCCGAAGCCTGCGCGATGCTCAGAAAGAAATGTGCGCATACGGAGCCTGCTTTCTGCCGCTCAACCTTTTGTTGTTGGCTTTGGGCGTTTTGCTTTATAGCTTTTGTGCCGCCCGCGGCATAACGCTACCGGCTTCGGGCGACGAACTGATGCCCATGTTGGTGGCTTCAGGTGCTTTGGGAACAATTGTGGTGGTGCCGTTCACCATCGGAGTAGTGGCTGCGGCTTTTTCGAGTGCCGATTCGGCCATCACAAGTCTCACAACCACCGCTTGCATCGACATGCTTGATGTGGAACGCCGCTATCCGCCGGTTCAGGCAGAGCGTTTGCGATGTTGGGTTCACCTGGCCGTGCTGGCTGTGTTTTATGTGTGCATGTTGGTGTTCCATGCCGCTGCCGGCGGAAGCCTTATCGACACCATTTATGTCATGGTTTCCTACACCTATGGGCCGTTGCTGGGACTCTATGCTTATGGTCTGTTTTCGCGACGTGCCGTTCGCGATGTCTATGTGCCGTTTGTGGCTTTGGCCGCTCCGTTGGTGTGTGCTTTGTTGGACTATGCAAGTCCACGCCTTTGGGGCTACACTTTCGGCTATGAGTTGCTGTTGCTCAACGGGGCTCTCACGATGTTGGGGCTTTGGTGCTTGTCGTTGGGAAAAGGGCGTATGAAAGCGGTAAGCCCTTCCTTATAAATATAAAATGTATGTGTAAGAATTGTTTGTTGAAATATGTGTTTCTGCTGTGCGCTTTCTTGACATCGTACGCACTCTCGGCACAAACCATCATTGATTTGGGTGCCGGCGGAAGCGTGAGAGCCAGGGGAGCCAACGAGCAAGATATTCCGGTCTCTGCCTGGCGCACTTCGGCCGACTCTGCCGAATGGCGCGATTGCATGGTGCGTGGTTTCAATGCCCTGAGCCGTGATTCCCTAGTTGAGGCTGAGAAACTTTTTCAGCGTGCGCTGACACTTTTTCCCGATGCCGCTTCTGCTGTAGTGGTGCGCCACAATCTAGGACGCATATCCATGGCTCGGGCTGACTATGCGGAGGCTGTGAAAGTGTTTACGGAGATTTTGAAAGTCCACCCGGAGCGTCATGAAGTGCGTTTTGATCGCGCCACTTGCTATCTTGAACAAGGCAATGCACGATTGGCCCGTGCCGACATGGATGTGCTGATGACAGCCTCGCCGACGAGCCTCGACCGCAAGGAACTGCTGTTTTTGCGAGCGGCCATCAGTATGAAAGAAAGACTCTATCGGGCTGCGAAAGCGGACTTGGAAGAAGTGCTGCGGCTTTCACCGGAAAATGTAAGTGCTTCCTTGTTGCTCTCCATCGCAGACGAGAAGGATGGCCGACCGCAGGAAGCACTCGACAGGTTGAACGTGTTGTTGCAGGCGCATCCTGAAGAAGTGCAGGCGCTGGTGTTGCGAGCCGACCTTGAAGCCGGGTTTGGTCGCTTCGAGGTTGCACGTGTGGACTACGACACCGCTATTCTCCTTGCGCCCGAACAGGCCGACCTCTATGTGCGCCGCGCCTCGGTGTTGCTACGTTGTGGCGCGAAAGGGGCTGCCCGAAAAGATTTGGACGAGGCTGTGCGTCGCGGCATTCCGCGTTCGGCTTTGCTCTCACTCTATGAAGAATTGTAAAATCATTGTACATCACTCAGTGTCTTATGAAATATCTTTTCCATCGACTTTTTTTCGTTCTCTTGTTGTCTCTCGGTTGTTTCGTGGTGCGAGCACAAACTTCTTTCTGTGCTACCCCGATTTTCCTTTCCGAAGCTCCACGTTATGAAGTGCGTGCCGTCTGGCTCACCACACTCAGTGGATTGGATTGGCCTACAAAGCCGCAAACGGGAGCGGAGGGGGCACAACGGCAGAAAGCTGAGCTGTGTTCCATCCTCGATGATTTGCAACGCGCTGGGGTCAACACCGTGCTCTTCCAGGCTCGCATCCGTTCCACTACGGCTTATCCGTCTGCCATCGAGCCTTGGGACGGTGCTTTCACAGGAACACCAGGCGTGGCACCGGCCTACGACCCGTTGGCCTTCGCTGTGGAGGAATGCCACAAACGCGGCATGGAACTGCATGCCTGGGTGGTGGCTTTCCCTATTTGCAAAGTGAACGTGGAGAAGCGTTTGGGCAATCGCTCGCTGCCGCGTCAGCATCCCGAACTCTGTCAGCGCTGCGGCGACCAATGGATGATGGATCCCGGTGTGCCGGGCACAGCTGCCTACATTGCCTCCATCTGTCGTGAAATTGTGGAGCGATATGATGTGGACGGCATTCATCTGGATTACATCCGCTATCCCGAAAGCGGAATCCCCTTTAACGACACTAAGACATACCGCAAATATGGTGCCGGTCGCAACAAGGCCGAATGGCGACGCGACAATGTTACTCGCTGCGTACGTGCCATTGGCGAGGCTGTGCGTGCCGTGCGTCCCTGGGTGAAGTTGAGCTGTTCGCCTGTGGGAAAATATGCCGACACACCGCGTCAGAGCAGTTATGGATGGAACGCCCGTGATGCCGTGCACCAGGATGCCGCCGGCTGGTTGCAGAGCGGGCTGATGGACATGCTCTTCCCGATGATGTATTTCGATGGCAAGCATTTCTATCCCTTTGTGCTCGATTGGCAGGAGCGTTCTGCAGGAAAGCCCGTGGTGCCGGGGCTGGGCATCTACTTCTTGCACAAGAACGAAAAGAACTGGCCGCTCTCTGTGGTGCAACGTCAGCTCAACTTTGTCCGTGCCACGGGCATCGGCGGCCAAGCTTTCTTCCGCAGCCGCTTCCTCACGGACAATGTGAAAGGACTTTACGATTTTGTGGCTGAAGATTTCTATGCGCTCCCCTCGCGTGTGCCGCCCATGACGTGGAGAGACAGCATTGCTCCCACGGCTCCCCAACTATCGTTGTGCTTGGAAGAACGTTCTTTGACCTTGCGCTGGACAGCGGCTCGCGACAATGAAGATACGCCGGTGTATTACAACATTTATCGTCGCAGCGAACATATTGCTGACAGCACTTCCGGCATGACTGCAGTGGCAGAGCGCGTTACATCCACCGAATACCGCTATGCACCGGCACTTCCCGCATTGCTTCATGCACCTTATGCCGTTACGGCTGTCGATGCTTATGGCAACGAAAGCGCTCCGCAATGGACCACCATAGCGGCTACATTGCTTGCGGAGCAATATCCCGAAGTGGCAGACACCTTCCGGCTGCCCGAGACAGCGGCCGATGCCGATTATCTGCTCATCACCGATGTGCAGGAACGCCATGTGATGACCTGCCCCATGCAGACTGCGCTTTCAGTGTGGCATTTGGCTCCCGGTTTCTATGTGGTGCGCACCCTCGGGCGTCGTGGCGTGAGTCATCGCATCGCAGCTTTTCGCAAGCGGTAAGCCGGTAAACAATGTGAAATTCGATAGTGAAAGAATTAGCGGCCATGTGCAGCTTTTTAATTCCTGTTTACTCTTACCTTGCTTTATCGTCCTTTATCTTTTGTTGCAGACGAAAAAGGCAGCACTTCCGCAAGTGCTGCCTTTATATATAATATATGTGCGTTGCTATTAGAGAATCTCTATCCAATCCTCGCTGAAGTTTATCTGTTTCAGCGTGGCTTCCATACTCAGTACGGGCGGCCGGCGTATGCGGAACTTGACGGCGTTTTTCGGTGTGCGCGTATGGATGGTGAATTGTGAGCCATGGGGTTGCCAAGTGAAACGCGTTTCGCCCGTCTCAATGTCTACACCAATTAGGTTGCCATTGCGGTTCTCTTCCCAATGATAAGCATTGGTGGTGTATCGGTGGTTCTCTTCTTCGAAGAGCGTGTAGGTCAAGAGGTCATTAGAGCGCACAAGCACAGAGGTGCGCACGGGGTTGAAGTGGTCGTAGGCGATGTTTACGCGCTCATTCCAGATATTCAGCACGGCACGCCCCGTTTTCTGTATGTCCTCGTGCGGGTCGGTGATGCCATAGGAATAGTCGGGCGAGCAACGTCCGCTGATGAGTCGTAGTGCTGTGCCGTCTTGGTGAGGGTTGGTCTTCTTGACGGTCTTCATTGACCAAGCCATTTTCTCAAAAGTAACATCGGCAATACCTACAGGCGACTGCAAGTGTTTGCCGCCAACGGCATCAGCAAAGACGTTACCCCAATCGTCGCCCGTTAGGTCGGTGCGACCGATACAGAGCATATAGACAAGTCTGCGTCCTACTTTGCGGATGATGCTTTCGGGTATTTCGTTCAATGCGTATGGTTCAAGCGTAAGGAGCCGTTTTGAGTCGCGTAAACGTGGATGCTTCATTTTCTTTGCTTTTTATGATGTTGTCTATCTTGCGTGCCACCATTCGTATCATCGGAACAGCCACGGAGTTTCCCGTTTGTCGGCGTATGTCTTGGTGGGTAACTGTAATTCTGAACTCTTCGGGGAAACCTTGCAGGCGCAGGAGTTCACGGGATGTGGGTCGGCGCACGCCGTTCACAAGCAGGTAGTTATATGAAGCCCCCGTTCGCAATGCACAAGAATAGTCAAGTACGGACACATTGCCAGCCTTATTCTCATGCCAAATGGAGGGGTAAAACACTTTCTTGCCTAATGTCTGCTCTCTGCGCCGCGCAATGATGTGGTCGGAAGCGTAAAGCGTCTTGTCAATGTTTGCTTCGTCTTCAAGGATAGCGGCAAGGTCGTGCTTTTGTGGCGTGAAATCAAAGTTGAACCGCTCGTAGTCGGCCTTGTCGGTAAAGCCCACGATGATGACACGCTCACGCTTCTGCGGCAGTCCGAAATCAAGCGCGTTGAGCACTTTCCACTTCACGAAATAACCCAGAGCATCCAAGTGCTCAAGGATGACTTTGAAAGTACGTCCGCCGTCGTGTCCTACGAGTTGCTTTACGTTTTCAAGCAGTATGTAGGGCGGGCAGTGGTGCTTCAATATGCGCTCGATCTCAAAAAACATTGTGCCACGCGTGTCTTCAAATCCTTTCATCTTGCCCATAATTGAGAACGCCTGACACGGGAAGCCTGCTAGCAGCAGTTTGTGAGCAGGGATACGCTCGGCGGGTATCTTTGTGATGTCGCCAAAGGGATATATACCAAAGTTGGCGAAGTATGTTTGGCAGGCTTTCGCGTCCCATTCGGAAGTGAATACGCAGTTGTAGCCTAATTCGTCAAACGGTAGGCGTATGCCGCCAATACCGGCAAAAAGGTCAATGAATGGTACAGACTGTTCCAGCGACGGCGGAAACGGCACGGAGTAAAATTCGGGAAAAAGGTTATACTGCACCACGGGTTCGCAGGCAATAGATACTTCCGCGTCCGTCATGGGTTGCCCCTTGCACAATAACGCTTCCGCTTCGTTTCGGTAGCAATCTCCTGCGACCATGTCGCGAGTGTGCATATAGTGGGAGAGCAAAGCAAGTCGCTCGTCGCCATATTTTATCTTCGGAACTATTTTTAATGTCTTGGCATTCATCGCGCCTGTAAAATTAGTGAAAATAACAGGACTTTTGGCATTTGCAGGGTACAATTTGCGTCGCGTTCGTTTTGTAGCGGCTTCGTTGCACCTTTTTGCGACAAAATGCCATCGCTGGTTATTATGACCGGCAGGTTTACATTAATACTACCGATTATGGGGAAATTACTTTTGCTGCGAGGCGTGAGTCATCGCATCGCAGTTTTTCGCAAGCGGTAAGCCGGAGAAATTCATTAGCTCAATAACGAAAGATTTCGTAGCCCGACGTTAACTTTTTACTCCCATTTCAGCAAAACTGGCAAGGCCTGCCACTTTTTTGGCACGGCTTGCCAATTTTCTGGCAGGCCTTGCCAGTTTAGCTGCGAGGCTTTCAGAATTTGGTTGAAAGCCTTGTGATTGTTTGTGAAGTGCCTTGCGAAGAATGAAAATGCTTTGAGAACATAAAAAGGCGACCCTCGCGAGGGTCGCCTGAATGGATGATGATGGTTGGGGACTGTATTTTTCAACTTCTCACAATTCTCTTGAGGAATTTAAAATTTGTGTATGGCTATTATAGTACGCATTTCATTCTTGAATCTCCAGGATACAGCACCACCACGTCGCAGGTCAACACAGTAAGCGCTATTTACACTTTCCTCTAATTCGGTGGAAGACCACAAGTCTTCTTGAAAATAGCTGTGAGATGTGCGTATCAATCTTAATTCTTCAACTGCGGGTAGATACCAACCAGAAACTTTGTTGTTGTTAAGTCTATCACAAGCTAAAAATGCAATATAGTCCTCTTCCCAATATGGAATTTTTTTAATTTGTGCCATATTATATTCTCCGTCTGTAGTACTTGTTGCACCGACTCCCTCATTTTTGTAACTCCAAACACATTCAGGCAATTTCTTGCAAACATAACGCACACTGTCACCAATATATCCTACGATTCCTTCTACTCCATCTTCACTGAATTCATCGCCTACGGCATATTTGCTTTGGCGTACGGTGATTTTGGTGTCAAAGCCTTTGAAACTAATGATGGCCGTTCGGTCGATGGTAGTGGCTTCTACGTCGATAAAGAGTTGATTCCCAGATTTGGATAAGCTGCACCAATCCTCAGAACTCTCTGCTTCCCAATTCTTGACCGTGGTGTTGAGAGTGATAATCGTATATGCTGGAAATCTTTCAAATCCTATTTTATTTCTCTTGACTTCGAGGACAACACCTTCTTGCACGATGGGAAGTTGAACAGATGTCTTGCCATCCTTGCTCTTGATGGTGATATTGGCCGAACGGTCCTTCTGACTTTCGTTCTCGCTGAATGTCAATCTGAGCTTTATGTTTGAAACTCCGGAGGCCGCTAATGTGGCTTCTTCTTGGTTGATTGCACGGCTTCCGATGAATTTTACAGCATTCTTTTGGGCTGCATTATTCTTCTCATTGCTGATTAATTCAGCTTTACACCAAGTCGGAGCACCGCTGATGGTGAGTTCGTCGGCCGAGATGTTGGTGGTAAATGCTATATCGCTGGTTTGTTGTGCTGCAGAAACTTTCGCTTTCTCTTGCTCTAACTCAATAAAAGGCTTCGCGCCGGCAATGATAACTTTAAGCGTAGTTTTCTTTCCGTGCAGTGTGGTCAGTGTAACAGTGCCCTCTACGGGAGTATCTGAGTTGTTGGCTTCGGAAGTGATGACTATGCCGTTGGTAAGGAAAGAATGATCGTAGGTAGACATCTTCGCTACGCTGAGTTGTGGACAGTCTGTGGAGGCATGAAACAAGATGACTCCGCTGTTTTTGAAAGGCAGGGCGATAGTGTCGCCCTTCGTATTCAAGGTTATTTCCTTCATGCCGAGGTCGATGACTTCGTCGCTTCCTTTAAATGGGGCTTGGTATTTCACTTTTGCGCCGATGATGCCGCCGGATGTACTAACGATATAGTCGGTTACATATATGCGATACCATCTTTGGGGTATACCCCAATAAGAATCGCCGGCGGAATAAGCAACATATCCATGTCCGGGGACGACGGCAACACTCGAAGCCCATCCACTCGTAGGGATGTGAGCCACATTTCCTAATCCGTTTACCGGTCCAAGAGAAGTGAAATAGTGAGCTCCTTCATGACCACGGAAGTTCTCATTCTCGATGTATATTTGGTCTAATTCAGTTTGTCCATTATCGGAATTACGCATCGAAAGTTGTACAGTGCCGGCAGGATCGGGTACTTCCTTATTCGGGTCTATGGCGATTTCATCTGAAATGTCTTCGGAGCAGGCGGCAAAAATGCCGAGGATGGCAAACATAAACAATGTGGGTAGCCATTTTCTAAGGAATGAGTTTCTCATAAGATGAAAAGTTTTAGAAAATTTTGCCTCGGCTTCATAGGCTTGGGTAATGGTAGATGAAACGCGGAAGAGGGATACAAAAAGGGCGCGAAGCCGACTTTCACATTCCTTACCCGAGGTTCTGGAATACCTGCCTAATGGAATACAGTCAAGCCCACGCCTATAGAGCGCGGGCGTTATGACTTAAGTTTCCTATTAGGCTATGAAATTTTCCAGATTTCGGGTAACAGAAACAAAAGCTAACGCTCAGTTTGTATGTCTTGTTGGGTCGATTTGTTTATACCATAGGCATTTGTTTTCTTGGTTTGCCGCAAATTTAGTCTTTTATCTGAAAATTAAACAAAACTATCTTTTGTTTTGTGCATGCTCTGTGCAAAAATCCGCAAGGCGTTCAGAATTTTCTACAAGCACTGCAGAATTTTCTGAACGCCTTGCGAATTTTTGTATATGCCGAATACATAAAAAAGGCGACCTACGAGGGGGGTCGCCTTTCCTATTTCAGACAGTTGGAAGTGTGTTTACAGAATTGTTATGCCAATCCGGCGAGTTCCACTACCTTGTTGACAGCTTCGTCCAGGCCGTTGCAGTCCTTACCACCGGCTGTGGCAAAGTGGGGAGCACCACCGCCGCCGCCCTTGATGAGCTTGGCGGCTTCGCGCACCATGTTGCCGGCATGCAGACCGCCGGTCTCCACCATGTCCTTGCTGAGCATGACGGTGAGCAGGGGCTTGTCGTCATTGTGGCTGCCGAGCACGCACACCATCTTTTCGGGGAGCGTATTGCCAATTTGGAAAGCGAGATCTTTCACGGCTTCGGGAGCAATGTCTACGGGAATGATGCCTTTCACGAGTTTCACTTCGCCTACGGTGAGGGCCGACTGGATGAGGCGGTCGCGCAGACTGCGAACACGCTCCTTGACGAAGCCGTCCACCTGCTTCTTGAGGTTTTCGTTCTCCTCGACGAAGCGACGTATGGCTGCGGTGAGGTCTTTCGAATTGTTGAAGAATTCTTTCACCATCTGCATCATGTCTTCTTGTGCATAGAGGCTCTCTTCTGCAGCATGGCCTGTGATGGCTTCGATGCGGCGTACGCCGGCGGCTACACTGCTTTCGGAAAGAATGCGGATGAAGCCGATGCGGCCGGTGCTGGCAGCATGGCAACCGCCGCAGAACTCTACGCTTTCGCCGAATTGCACCACGCGAACGCGGTCGCCGTATTTCTCACCGAAAAGGGCAATGGCACCCAATTCCTTGGCTTCCTCGATGGGGATGTCGCGATGGTCCTGAAGGGCGATGTCCTCGCGGATGCGGCCGTTCACGATGCGTGCCACTTCGCGCAGTTCTTCGGGAGTTACCTTCTGGAAGTGGGAAAAGTCGAAGCGCAGATATTCGGGCGTTACGAGCGAGCCTTTCTGTTCGACATGCGTGCCGAGCACTTCGCGCAAGGCTTGGTCGAGCAAGTGGGTCGCGGTGTGGTTGGCTTCACAAGCACGGCGAGCTTCCACGTCCACACAAGCCATAAATTCGGCTGCGGGATTGGCCGGCAGTTGCTTGGTCAGGTGAATGGGCAGATTGTTTTCGTGTTTTGTGTCAAAGATTTCCACAGTTTCCTGTTCGTTCACCAAAACACCCTTGTCGCCTACCTGGCCACCCATTTCGCCGTAGAAAGGCGTAGTGTCGAGCACCAATTCATAGTAAGTCTGCTTCTTCTGTTGCATCTTGCGGTAGCGCAAAATGCGGCAAGTGTATTCGGTGAAGTCCCAACCCTTGAACTGTGTTTCGCCTTCGGCCAGTACCACCCAGTCGCCCGTTTCCACAGACGCTGCATTGCGGGCACGTTCTTTCTGCTTCTGCATCTCGGTGTTGAAACCTTCTTCGTCAACTGTGAGACCCTGCTCGCTGCAAATGAGCTGCGTGAGGTCGAGGGGGAAGCCATAGGTGTCGAACAATGTGAAGGCTTTCTGGCCATTTACCACGGTGCTTCCGGCTGCTTTGGTCTCGGCAATCACGCTTTCGAGCAACGAAATGCCGGTGGCCAAGGTGCGGAGGAACGATTCTTCCTCCTCCTGCATCACGCGAGAAATGAGTTTCTGTTGTGCCGGGAGTTCGGGATAGGCTTCGCCCATCTCGCTGACGAGGGTGGGGATGAGCAGATACATGAAGGCTTCGCGGCGACCCAGGAAAGTGTAAGCGTAGCGCACGGCACGGCGCAAAATGCGGCGGATGACGTAACCGGCTTTGGCATTTCCGGGAAGTTGACCATCGGCAATGCTGAAAGCGATGGCACGCAGGTGGTCGGCGATGACACGCATGGCGATGTCCACCTTTTCGTCCTTGCCATAGGTGTAGCCTGAGAGTTCTCCTATTTTACGAATGATGGGTTGGAACACATCGGTGTCGTAGTTGGAGTTCTTGCCTTGCATCACGCGCACCAAGCGTTCGAAGCCCATGCCTGTGTCAATGACCTTCGCGGGGAGCGGTTCGAGTGAGCCGTCGGCCTTGCGGTTGTATTGCATGAACACAAGGTTCCAAATCTCGATGACTTGCGGATTGTCCTTGTTGACAAGTGAAGCACCGGGCACGGCAGCTTTTTCCTCGTCAGTGCGACTGTCGATGTGGATTTCCGAACACGGACCGCAGGGACCGGTGTCGCCCATCTCCCAGAAATTATCGTGCTTGTTGCCGTTGATGATGTGGTCGGCAGGGAAGTATTCTGCCCAATAGCTTGCGGCTTCGTCGTCGCGGCCGATGCCCTCTTCGGGAGAGCCTTCAAAAACAGTTACATAGAGATCCTTGGGATTGATGCCCAATACCTCAACCAAGTATTGGTATGCCCATTTAATAGCTTCTTTCTTGAAATAATCGCCAAAGCTCCAGTTGCCCAACATCTCGAACATAGTGTGATGGTAAGTGTCGTGGCCCACTTCCTCCAAGTCGTTGTGTTTTCCGCTGACGCGAAGACACTTTTGTGAATCCGCTTGGCGGCGACTCTTTGGCTCGCGGTTGCCAAGGATAATGTCCTTGAATTGATTCATACCGGCGTTTGTGAACATCAAGGTGGGGTCGTCCTTTATTACCATCGGGGCTGAGGGAACCACCAAGTGTCCTTGCGATTCGAAGAATTTCTTATACGACTCGCGTATTTCGTTAGCTGTCATCATATATTATATTATTAAATTTTTGTCGGCAAAGTTAGTGCAAGGCGAGTGAAAAGCCAAACTTGTTTAAGCATTTTCCGAACCCAGACCTCACTTCTGCGAACAAAGTTGTCAACTGTAGCTGCAAGCAGAGCGCAAGCGCAAGCAAATCATAAGGTTTTTGCTGTTTCTGCCGCCCTGAAGCCGAAACGAACATCACCGGCAGAGAAAAGAATGACGCAGGAAGAATCCTCCAAATGGGGTGTGAAAACGGTGGGATAGCAAAAAAGTGTAGAAAAAGTTTGGTTGTAACAGTGAATATGCCTACCTTTGCACTCGCTTAACAGCAATAAAGGTTTGATTCGCTAGCTCAGCTGGTAGAGCACAACACTTTTAATGTTGGGGTCTTGGGTTCGAACCCCAAGCGAATCACGGAAAGATGAACTTCATGCGGAGTTCATCTTTTTTCTTTGTATAAACAAGCACCGCCCTGCAACATGGAAATGTGAGCAGGGCGGTGCTTTATTTGTGTGTTCTATGAAAAGTTTTGAACGATTTGCTCAAGATTTTTAGAACATCTTTTCGGGATAGATACCATCATCGGCGAGTTTTTGCAACTTGGCAACAACATCCGGACGGTCTTCGGGATAAGTTACGCCGAACCACTTGGAGGTTGTGTCAAGTACTTCGCAGGTGGCAGTGCCGTCGTTGATGAGTTTGTCCACCATGAGAGGAATGAAGAACTCGCTCTTAAGGTTTTCCATGTTCTTCGGGTCGCTCAGGAAGTTCTTGAAGAATTCATCGCTGTGGGCGAAGTAGTCGGGGGTAAAGCCCCAGAAGTTCATGGATACGGGAGTTGTGTCGGGGATAGCCACCCATTCTTCGTTTTCATCGAGGTATTTCACCTGTCCGTCCATGCGCTGGATTTTTGTGCGCTCTACCACACTCTTTAAGTGGTGGTTTTCGTCGTTTTCGCACACACCGCGGCTCACGGTTCCGCTTTCAGAAAGTGTGTTGTCCACACGGAAGCCCACCATGGCGTATTTGCCGGTGCTTCCTTCGGGAAGTTCGGAAAGGAACTTACCCATCACCTTGAATGCATCGCGATCATAGAAATCGTCGCAGTTGATAACGGCAAACGGTTCATTGATGACGCTCTTGCCCATCATGACAGCGTGGTTGGTTCCCCAGGGTTTTGTGCGATCAGCCGGGCAGGTGAATCCTTCGGGAAGCGCATCAAGGGCTTGGAACACGAGTTCGCAAGGAATGTGTCCTTCATACTTGGAAAGAACGATGCGACGGAAGTCTTCTTCAAAATCCTTGCGGATAACGAAAACGAGCTTTCCAAAACCGGCATTGATGGCATCGTAAATTGAATAGTCCATGATGGTTTCGCCGTGAGGGCCTACGCCGTCCAGCTGCTTCAGACCGCCATAGCGGCTACCCATTCCTGCTGCGAGGAGAAAAAGTGTAGGTTTCATTTTATCAGGTTTTAAAATGGTTAGAATTGCTTTTCATAATTACCGCTCGCTCTTGGAACTTTGCGGTGAGGGACTGCAGACTTTCATAGGCTTTTCTCGTAAAAGTCTGAAGACGTAGCAAACTTACGAAAAAAGGTGGAAGCCACGTATTGTTTTAGTAAAAAAATGTTGCTAAATGTTTGCAACTCGCATAATGTCCGCAAAAACTCCGGCAGCAGTAACATCAGCTCCTGCGCCATATCCCTGAATGAGCATAGGGTATTCTTTGTATCGTTCGGTGGTAAGGCAAACTATGTTGTTGCTACCTTCAAGTGCGTAGAAGGGATGCCCACGTTCTATTTCGCACAATCCGACGCTTCCTTTGCCGTTGTTCCATTCGGCCACAAATCGCCAGCATTTGTCTTCGCTCACCAACCGACGGCGTTCTTTCTCGAAAAAATCGTCCAGTGCCGGAAGTTTTTCCCAGAATTCATCTAACGTTCCGGCAAAGAGTTCTTCAGGAATAAACAAGCGAGCTTCCACTTCGTCGGTCTCAACCTGGTATCCGCTTTCGCGTGCCAAGATGGTGAGTTTGCGTATCACGTCTTTTCCTGAGAGGTCTATGCGTGGGTCGGGTTCGCTGTATCCGTTTTCCTGTGCCATGCGTACGGCTTGGCTCAGGGAGATGTCGGCTGATAAAGTGTTGAATACATAATTGAGCGTGCCGCTCAAAACGGCTTGGATGCGCAGGATGCGGTCGCCCGAGCCGGTGAGGTCGTTGATGGTGTTGATAACGGGGAGTCCGGCTCCCACGTTGGTTTCGAAAAGATACTTCACGCCACGTTCGCGTGCCGTCTGTTTGAGTTGTTGATAGGATTCGAATGACCCCGAGGCAGCAATCTTGTTGGCTGCTACCACCGAAACGTTGTGGCGGAGAAGTGTTTCGTATTTCTCGGCTACCTCGGGAGAGGCCGTGCAATCCACGAATACGCTGTTGAACGGGTTCATGTCGATAATCTCCTGCACCATGCGGTCGATGCCTCCGTCTACCCCGATTTTCATGGCCTCGCGATAATTTTTCGGATCGATGCCAGTGCGATTGTAAACGGCTTTGGTGCGTCCTGAAACGCCCAGCAGATTTATCTTCAGCCCACGTTCGCGCATCAGCAGTTCGCGTTGTGCTGCTATCTGTTCAATCAGTTTGTTGCCCACAGTGCCTGTTCCACAAACAAACAGGTTGAGCTCTTGGTATTCACTGAGGAAGAAACTGTCGTGAAGCACATTCAATGCCTTGCGCAGCTGTGATTGCTCGATGACAAGGCTTATGTTCATTTCCAGCGCACCGAGTGCCACAGCGCAAACGCTGATACCGTTACGTCCCAGCACACTGAAAAGTTTGCCGGCAATCCCCGGGATGTGCTTCATGCGTTCGCCCACCACTCCCACACTGGCCAGGCCTTCCTGTAATTGGGCCGGAAACATGGCTCCGTCTTCAATCTCTTTGGCAAACTCGGCATCGAGCAATTGACAAGCACGGGCACCATCTTCGGGTGTTACGCACATGCTGGTGCTCGTCTCTGAAGAAGTTTGCGCTACCATGAAAACACTGATGCCGCCGCCGGCCAATGTGGTGAAGATGCGTCGGTTCACGCCGATGACTCCCACCATTGAAAGTCCGCTGACGGTTACCAGACTCATGCAATTGACCGATGAAATGCCTCGGATGGGACGTGTTGTGGGAGCAATGTCTTTGCGAATAACGCTACCGCTACCGGAGGGGTTGAATGTATTTTTAATAAAAATGGGAATGTTCTTTACGCAGACGGGATAGATGGTCGGAGGATAGACCACCTTTGCTCCGAAGTTGCAAAGTTCCATGGCTTCATCGTAGCTCAGTTCGTCGATGGTGTATGCCGTAGGAATAATACGTGGGTCAGCCGTCATGAATCCATCAACATCTGTCCATATTTCGAGCGCTTCGGCTTCAAGGGCTGCAGCAATGATGGCTGCCGTATAGTCGGAGCCACCGCGACCCAAATGGGTGGTTACGCCGGTTTGAGCATCTGATGCAATAAATCCGCCCAGCACAGTGATGCCATCGATGTGGCGCAATGATTTTTGCACCAAATGGTTAGTAGTTTCAAAGTCCACCACGTGCTTGTCGGCAGAGCGTGTGGTTTTTATGAATTGCCTTGCATCAACGTGTTGAGCCTTTTCAAGAAGTGCGGCAAGGATGACGGAAGACAGTCTTTCACCATAAGAAACAATGGCGTCTGCCGTCTTGACGGTTAAGTCTTGTATGAGAAAAACACCGTGCAAAATGCTGCGCAATTCGTTCATGAGGGCTTCGATTTGCGCATGGGCTTGTGCTTGTCGGGAAGGGACAATGGCATCTGCCACCATGTTGTGATGACGTTCGGCCAGGGCTTCAGTGATTTCTCGGTATGTTTCATCACCGGCTGCCGCTTTCTGCGAGAGTGTCAGCAGTTGGTCGGTAACACCTCCGAGTGCGGACACAACGATGACGGCAGGGTGGGGGGTGGCTTCAACGATTTGTTTGACGTTGGCTATGCTTTGTGCGGTTCCCACAGAGGAACCACCGAATTTCAGAACCTTCATGTGTTAAATGGTAAAAGCTGGGTGGAAATTTATTGAATGTTTTCCTGTTTTCTTCGATGAAATCAATGTTTTTTTGTGCCACGGATACGAAATGCGGCTTGTGCTTGTCAGAGTTTCACTTTCTTCTTGACCGGTTTTGATTCGTTATGCAGACGGTCGAGTGCGGTGATGACGTAAACATACTTTGTTGTGCCGTTTTCGTATGGCAATTTCATCATGGTGTTGGGAGTAATAGCCACAATGCGTGTGGGATCTTCAAGGTTGATTTTCTCCTTGTGTCCGAATCTGTAAACCACGTATGATATGGCACGATCCATTTCTGTTTTGGCTTTCGGTGCTGTCCAGAATAGATAGTAGCCGTCGGGCATCCAGAGGTCTTTGACCTTTTTCACCTTGCCCGGTGCTTTGTCGTCGATGAAAGGCATGAGGGGTTGCAGAGCCGGCAGACGATGATATTGTTGCTTGAGCCGGGAAGCGTAGCCTCCCTCGTCGCGTACCACGGCGGCACTGTACCAAAGACAACTGCCGTCAATGCCGTTCAGGGTGCGCTGCAGGTGAAACTTGGCATGCATCTGGTCTGTTCCGGCTTGGGTGGGTGAAGTGGCACGCACTGTGCGTTCCACATCTTGACCGATGAACAGAGGACGCTTGCTGGCATAACGAGCCCACCAACGCACCAAGCGATCGTAATCGGCAGCTTTGTGTCCGATTTCCCAATAGACTTGGGGAATGGTGTAGTCCACCCATCCTTTGTGAATCCAATAGAGCACATCGGCATACAAGTCATCATAGTTTTGCAGACCGTTGGTGTCGCTTCCGGGCAGATTGCTTCCGGCTTTGTTGTTGTGATAGATACCGAAGGGCGAGACTCCGAATTTCACCCAAGGCTTCACGGCTCTTATGGTGTCATGTAGCATTTCGATGAACATGTTCACATTGTATCTTCGCCAATCGCCTCGGTCGTTGAACCCATTGCGGTGAGCCGAGAAAGTTGCATCGTCAGGGATGGGAAGACCTTTTGCCGGATAGGGATAGAAGTAATCATCTATGTGCAGACCGTCCACATCGTATCGGCGCACGATGTCGGCAGCCACGGAGCAGATGTAGCGACGATTTTCGTGCAGTCCGGGGTCGAAGATGTAGAGGCCGTCGTATTCGAAAAAGTTTTGCGGATTTTTCACATAGGGATGCGCTGTTGAGAGTTGGGTGGTCCCCTTTGTCTTGGCACGGAACGGGTTGATCCATGCGTGCAGCTCCATGCCTCGCTTGTGGCATTCGTTTACCATCCATGCCAAAGGATCCCAATATGGGGAGGGGGGAGTGCCTTGTTTGCCTGTGAGAAAACGGCTCCAGGGTTCATAGGGGCTGGCGTAAAGGGCATCGGCTTCGCCACGCACTTGAAACATCACAGCATTCACTCCACAGGCTTTCATCTCGTTGAGTTGCCGTGTGAGGTTGGCTTGCATTGCATCGCGACTCATGCCTTGGAATTGGCCGTTGATGCATTGTATCCACGCACCACGAAATTCGCGTTTGGGTTGTGGCAGTTCTTGTGCGAAAGACGAAAGGGCACAGAGCCATGTCAGGAGCAGTAGGGCTTTCTTCATGTATCAAATAATCTATAAAGGTGTAATAATGGGCGTAAAGTTACACTTTTTTTCTTTAAGCCTGCTGTGCGGCTTTCAAAAGTTGGTGCAAGCCTTTAGTTTGTGGCATGAGAACATCTTTTGAGCCATCTATATGCTATGGCAGGGGAGTTGAAAAAATGATTGCCGCAGTGGGGTAAACGAAAACGCCTTGCAGAATTTTCGGCAGTGCTTCCGGAAAATTCTGCAAGGCGTGTAAATTTTTGCTTGTCGGACGGCTGCTTTCCCGACAATGTGTCAGACGTTTGTCGCTTTGTCGCTGATTTTTACTTGTCCTTTTTCCCAAACACCGAGAAGTGAACGTAGCGTTTGGGATGAGCTTTCAAGTCGATCATCAATGAATCCGCACTCATGACGGTGTGATTGAGGTTGTCGTAGAGCGAGCGATCGTTGAGCATCAGGCCGAGTGTGTTGTCTCGGCTGCTCATCTTGGTGTTGAGCTGTGTGGCGATGTTACCCAACTGAGCACTGAATGTTTTTGCATTGGCCAGTGTGGTGTTTATGTCGCGCATAGTGGCTTCCACATCTATCGCAGCCAGTTCTCCCGAAACCTTTTCCATGTTGGCACCGATGCGGTTGAGGCGTGCCGTGAGCTGCGGAATGTCATTGGCCATGAGGTGGTCGAGGTTTGAAGTGGTGTTCTTCAGATTACTGGTGATGACCGCAGCATTCTGAACGGTTTGTGCCAATGCCGGATCGCCTGTGATTTGGTTCAGGTTGTGAAGAATGGAGTCGAGTTTGGGGAGCATCTTCGTTACCGTGGGAATCATTTCGCTCAGTTGCGCCATGGCACCGTAATACATTCCTCCCGTGATGGTGTCGCCGGGTTGGATGATGTCGGCCGGGTTGGGCCCGAGTATCAAGTTCATCTTTACACCACCCATCAACTCGGGTTCGAGTTCGGCGGTTGTGCCGGAGGGTACGCGCATGGCTTCATCGAGTTCCACTTCCACTACAACGTTTTCGGATTTGTGGTAATCGTATTCGATGTTGCGCACAATACCGATGGGGTAACCATTGGCAAAGACGGCATTCGAAACGGCCAATCCGCTGATGTTGTCGAATTTTACGAGATAGGTGTTCCCGGATTTGAAGACATTGATGCCTTTCAGGAAATTGATACCCACGAAAAGCAGCACCACAGCCACGATGGCCATGAGTGCGATTTTAACTTCTTTAGTAAAGTACTTGTTCATTGTGTTGGTGTTTCTTTATTTGGCTAATTGACGGGCTTTGTTCAGGTCGGTGCGTCGCCCATCAATAAATGCCACGATGAATGTCTGTGGAAACTTGTCGGCGATGCTCCGTTGCAACTCGCGTATTTCTTGGTAGTTGTTGGAGGCTCCGTAAGTGTATTTGATGATGTTGTCTTCCTTGTAGCAGTCCACGTTTTTGAGTCCTTTGAAACGGGAGTCCCCGGCTTTCAATTCGCTGTTGCAGACAAAGAGCTGTACCTTGAAAATAGGTTTCTTGGGGTCCGGTTGCGGAGTCGAAGCTACCTCGGAGGAAGGTCGAAGGTTGGTCGGAGGAGCAGACGCGGTTTGTGAAGAGGATGTTGGGGCCGGAGTGGCCTGCGGAGCGGGTGTTACCGGTTTGACTTCGGCCGGAGGTGTGGTTGGGGGTGATAGCAGCGCCGCCGGTGTGTCGTGCTTCTGTCTGTAAGTTACGAAGCCATTGAACAAACTTAATGCCAATTCGCTGATACCTTTGTCGGTGTTGAGATATTGCTCCTCCTCCGGTGTTGAGATGAAACCGAGTTCGGTCAGCACTGCAGGCATGGTTGTTTGTCGCAGCACAAGGAAGCCGGCCTGATGAACGCCTTTGTCGCGCCTGCCCTGCTGTTTGTATTGTTTTTGAATGTAACGGGCAAGGTCCACACTCTGTTTCATGTATCGATCTTGCATGAATTCAAAAATGATATAGCTTTCCGCTTTGTTCGGGTCAAATCCCTCGTACGTCAGTTTGTAGTTGTCTTCATACGTGATCACGGCATTTTCGCGCTTTGCCACTTCCAGATTGGCGGCTGCGCGAGCCATACCCAGTGTGTAGGTCTCTGTGCCATAAGCCAAGCGGCCCTTGGGTACGGCATTGGTGTGTATGGAAATGAAAAGATTGGCCTTGTTCTTGTTGGCGATGGCCGCACGCTGCTGCAAAGGGATGAAAACGTCCGTCTTTCGGGTGTAAATCACTTTGACATCGGGACAGCGTGTCTCCACCAAACGGCCCAAAGCCAAGGCAACTTTCAGGTTGATGTCCTTTTCCTTTGAAAAAGCACCCACGGCTCCGGCATCTTTGCCGCCATGTCCTGCATCGATTACCAACTTGAAACGGCGTTCGTCGGCAGCCGAGGTATCCACACAAAGCAGTGCTGTCAGAAAAACAAGGAGGGATTTTAATAAGTAATTCTTCATGTCCGTGGGTTTCACGTGGCAAAGTTAATTCTTTTCCTTTGAAAACGCAGTGTGCGTGAAAAGTTTTCAGGGTTTTTCAAATTTGACGCAGGCCCAATTGTCTTGGCTGCGGCATTCCACGAAGGTCAATCCCAAACGTTCGGCCTCTTGGCGAATGACTGCTACGTCCTCTGTGTAAAAACCGCTCATAAACAGCAAACTTCCGGAAAGCATGTGGTCAACATAGTGGTGCATGTCTGCCAAAAGAATGTTGCGGTTGATATTGGCAATCACCACATGAAACTTGTTGTATTTCTGCAGAGCTGCTGCATCGCCTTCCACCACTTCTATACTGTCGACACCGTTCAGAGAAATATTTTCCAAAGTGTTGCTGACGCACCATTCGTCGTTGTCGATGGCTACGCAATGGGCAGCCCCTCGCATACGGGCCAGAATGGCTAAGATGCCTGTTCCACATCCCATGTCGAGCACTTCCAAGCCTTTCATGTTGTTGTCGAGGATTTGACCTATCATTTGCGATGTTGTGGCATGATGCCCGGTGCCGAATGCCATGCGTGGGTCGATGGTGATGCGGTATTCGGCTTTGGGCACATCCTTGTGGAACGTGCTGGCAATGACACAACGGTTGTCAATCACCAATGGTTGGAAATAGTTCTGCTCCCACACCTCATTCCAGTCTTTGTCCTCAGCCTCTTCCTTCGTGAAAGAAATATTGGTTTCGGGAAGCGGAAATTCGGCAATGGCTTCTCTGACAAGCTCGGCGTTGTCGGCTTCTTTCTTGATATAGGCTTTCAATGGCTCTTCTCCGTTGTCTGATTGCACAAAACTATCGAAACCGATCTCAGCCAAAATGCCGGAAAGCACATCGTGCACAATGCTGTTTGAAGGCAGGGTGGTAAAAGTATATTCAATGTATTTCATGAGGGTTGTGTTTATTTGTTTTCTTTCAGTGATGGGTTGTGATTATTCTTCGATGAAATCGGTGATTTTTATCACTTGAGGGCGTTCCGGTGTGTGGGTGGTGCGGATGCGCCATTCTGCCGGATACATGTTGTTGGCTCGGTTGCCTAAATTGTTGAGAAAGCCCAAGGGAAAACCATCATAACAAGCCAAAACATATCCTCTTGGTACGGATATGTCAAGGTGCAAAGCGTCTCGCCGGAGGTAGGCGATGGCTTCCTCATAACTTAGTTCGGCTTTCGGGAAAGCGTCTTTTGCAAGTTCGTTCGATAAGGCCAGACCGTGCTGCGGCACAAGTTTGTTCCCTTTTACCGTGGCCAAAGGGATACCTGCCGAAAGCACACGAACAGTGTCGGTTATTCGCTCGATGTCATCGGCCAAACTGTGGCGATAAGCGTGAATCTCTTCTTTGTTGACCAAACTTATCTTGAAATCAGCACTGTGGCGCAACCAAGCTGCAGTTTTTCCGATACCTCCTATGGTGGTGGATTTTTTTGTGTTGCGTTTTCGCTTGTCTTTTCCGGTGGGTGTGGCAGCTGTTTTTTGCATCAGTGCCAGGAAAAAACCTTCCCCTTGACACAAGTGGGGGTAGAAGTGATAGACGGGCGCATCGCTGCCATCTGAACTACCGGAAATACCCCATGTGTCAAGGTGGGGGATAGAGATGAGTTTTGCGCCTAATTCGCTGCAGATGTAGTTGACGTTTTCTTCGTCCTCCTGCGTGTTGAAAGTGCAGGTGCTGTAAACCAGGAAACCGCCTTCGCGCAGTGCCGGCCAAACATCCGTAATGATTTGACGTTGCCGGGTGGCACACGTATCGACGGCTGAAAGACTCCATTCCGTGCGAGCGTTCGGATCTTTGCGAAACATGCCTTCGCCCGAGCAAGGCACATCGGCAGCGATGATATCGAAGAAGCCTCTTAAAGAAGCAAATTCATTAGGATAGGCATTGGTAACAACAACATCGGGATGCCCCCATTTTTGCATATTCTCGGACAAGATGTGTGCTCTCTGTGTTAACGGTTCATTGGCAACGAGAAGTGTGCCTTGGGGTAATAAACTGCGCCACAATGTGCTTTTTCCGCCGGGTGCAGCACACAAATCAAGGACCCTTTGTGGTGCCGAATTTTGGCAAGCAAGGTAGGCTTGTTCCACAAACATTGAAGCGGCCTCTTGAACATAATAAACACCGGCATGCAGCAAGGGGTCAAAAGTGAATGCAGGGCGTGAGGGCAGATAGCGACCTTGCCGGCACCAAGGCACGGGATGTGCACTGATGGCTTCGCATTGCGGATGTGCGGAGTTAAGACGGAGGCTTGTGGGAGATGTCTCATTGAGGGCTTGCAGCAAGTGGTTGGCTGCTTCAGCCCCTAACAGAGAAGTCATTTGCGCCACAAATGCATCGGGCAAGGGAATATCTGTATGTGTGTCCTCGTTCATGCTTTCGGGTGAAGTGGTTGTTTTGTTGAAAATGCTTTGTGAACACATTTAGTTCCGCGCAAAGGTAGTGTTTTTCCCGAAAGTTGTCGTGCACCTGCATTTATTATTATGTGTCTTTCTTTAGAACGGATTGTGCTTTGGTGCTGTCAAAATGCTATTCGAACTGCTTTTTCGAAAAATCGTGGTTTTGTTTTTGTACTTTTTGTTTGTCGCTTGCACTTTGTCTTCGCCCAAGTTAGGCTTCGGTTCGGAAAAGTTCAAACAAGTTTGGCTTTTCGCTCACCTTGCACACTTTGTCTTCGCCCAAGTTAGGCTTCGGTTCGGAAAAGTTCAAACAAGTTTGGCTTTTCGCTCACCTTGCACACTTTGTCTTCGCCCAAGTTAGGCTTCGGCTCGGAAAAGTTCAAACAAGTTTGGCTTTTCGCTCACCTTGCACACTTTGTCTTCGCCCAAGTTAGGCTTCGGCTCGGAAAAGCTCAAACAAGTTTGGCTTTTCGCTCGCCTTGCACACTTTGTCTTCGCCCAAGTTAGGCTTCGGCTCGGAAAAGCTCAAACAAGTTTGGCTTTTCGCTCGCCTTGCACTAACTTTGCGCAGTTGGGATAGGTGATGCCCAAATGCTTTCGGCAAAATAGATCCTCATAGATACACTCTTTTTCAAAAAAACGTATGCAACGAGTTGTGATGCAGAAGTTGTGTTTTCTGATGTTGATGCTTCTTTGGGGAAGTGTCGGAATGTCGGTGATGGCTCAATTGCCGGAGATAACCGATACGGCAGAGGCGCAAACAATGATGAGTGATACGGTTGGAACAACCGAGCCTTTGTCAGTGTTGCCCTTAGCTGCCCCCATAAGCCATGAGTGGACCTATGATTTTACATGGGAGGATTTGAACGATTGGTTGGGACTGCCGGATTGTCCACAATGGTTTGTTCTCTTTTTCGGTTGGTTGTTATCTCTGTTGGGTCCCATGGGTGGCTTGCTGAGTTTGGAAGTACCGGATTGGACGGATTTCTTGCAATTCCCGGGCTTGCTGCGCTTGTTGGCATTGGGAGTGCTGCTACTGGTGGGGATAAAAGTCGGAAAACGTATCAAGCAAATGAAAAAGAGGTGTGAAGTGGCAGCCTATTCGAATGTTGCCTCTTTGCATACATCTGTGGCAGTGGGTGTTATGTTGATGACAGCCGGCCTTTATTTCTCAGTATGGGGGATGGGCGTGGGCGGTTTTTTGATATTGCTGCGTGTTTTGTGGCAATTGAAATGCCTGGGAAAGAAAGAATAAGAAAAATATGCCGAGGGTCCTTTGTTGCCTTCTGTTGAAAGAATAAAATGATAAGATAAATATGAAACAGTATTTAGATTTGTTGCAACGCATAGTGGATGAAGGTGTGGTGAAAACAGACCGGACGGGAACAGGCACCAAGAGTGTGTTTGGGCATCAGATGCGTTTCAATTTGGCGGATGGCTTTCCGCTTTTGACAACCAAAAAACTCCATCTCAAAAGTATTATCCATGAATTGCTGTGGTTTCTTCAGGGTGATACGAATGTGAAATATCTGCAGGATAATGGAGTGCGTATATGGAACGAATGGGCCGATGAAACCGGCGATTTGGGACCAATATACGGCTATCAGTGGCGTTCATGGCCCGATTATCATGGTGGACACATCGATCAGATTTCAGAAGTGGTGCGCCAGATACGCGAAACACCGGATTCTCGACGCATCGTGGTCTCAGCTTGGAACGTGGCTGCCCTGAGCGATATGCATTTGCCGCCTTGTCATTTGTTGTTCCAATTTTATGTGGCTGAGGGCAAACTCTCTTTGCAACTCTATCAGCGTTCGGCGGATACGTTTTTGGGTGTTCCTTTCAATATTGCTAGTTATGCGCTGTTACTTCAGATGATGGCACAGGTGTGCAATCTCGAAGTGGGAGATTTTGTGCATACCACCGGTGATACACATCTTTATCTTAATCATTTGGAACAGGTACAACTTCAATTGACGCGCACGCCCCGTGCATTACCGCGTATGCAGTTGAATCCGGACGTGAAGAGTATCTTTGATTTTCGTTATGAGGATTTTCAACTTTTAGACTATGATCCGTGGCCCCATATCCCTGGAAAAGTGTCGGTGTAATGGGGAATTTTGTGTTTCCTGAAGGATGAATTCGTCTGGGGACGTAAATGTTGTAACAGGGAAGTTTTCTCTTCTCGATGAAAACGAGAGAACTCCGTTTGATTGTAATTAAAAATATGATAGAATGATGTTGACCATTATCTCAGCGATAACGCCCAATCATGCCATCGGATGGCGTGGGCAGTTGCTTTACCACCTTTCTGCCGATCTTCGCCGTTTTAAGGCATTGACCACAGGACATACGGTCGTAATGGGGCGAAAAACTTTTGAGTCGTTGCCGAAAGGGGCATTGCCCAATCGTCGTAACATTGTGCTTTCCCGCCATTCGGGAGCTGAGGCTTTTCCCGGTGCAGAAGCTTATGCGTCTTTGCAAGAGGCTTTGAAGACTTGCTTGGCTGACGAACAGGTGTTTGTGATTGGTGGTGAAAGTGTTTATGCAGAAGCGTTGCCTTTGGCAGATAGGCTGTGTCTGACGCACATACAAGCTATCCCTGATGAGGCAGATGCTTATTTTCCGGAATATGAAGCGGAGGAATGGTGCAAGGTGTTTGAAGAGGCACACGAAGCCGATGAACGTAATGCAGTACCATACACATTTGTGGATTACGAACGCATCAAATAGTTTTGAGTTTTCAATCCGAATGAATTGGAAGATTAAGACAATAAAATCCCGCAAAATCAAACTGATTTGCGGGATTTTATTTGTTGCGGAGAGAACAGGATTCGAACCTGCGAAACCCTTTAGGGGTTTACACGCTTTCCAGGCGTGCCTCTTCAACCACTCGAGCACCTCTCCTTATTTTTTTAAGCTGCAAAGTGGATTTTGCTTAAATTTCGGGTGCAAATATACGATAAATTATTGATAACGCAAGAATGAGTATATTTTAATGGTGCATATTCATTATTATTTGTACCTTTGTTTGCAAATAAAAGCATATGAACGATTTACAGACATACGCAAAGGCGGTAAGGGCTATAAAGGAAGCGATATTGCATAGTCAGTATCGTGCAGCTTTGTCAGCTAACAAAGAGCAGCTGTCACTATATTATGGCATAGGATGCTATGTGTCTAAGAACTCACGTGGGGGATTTTGGGGTAAAGGTGCCATAGAAACAATCAGCCGGCAACTACAAAAGGAGTTGCCCGGACTTCGTGGGTTCTCAGCTGCCAATATCAAATTTATGCGTCAATTCTATGAGACGTGGTGCGAGGATTTGAAATCGCTAACTGCGGTTAGCGGAATTGGTGATGAAAAATCGCTAACTGCGGTTAGCGGAATAGATACCCGGTTGTTAATACCTTACGAAAATACTCAAAAAGAGGACTTTGATATTGCCTCATTCTTGGAATTAGGCTTTACACATCATATGATTATTGTCCGTAAAACTAATTCTCTTGCTGAGCGTCTATTCTACATTCGTCAAGCACTTGCAAACAGATGGAGCAAGGAGGTGTTGACTGCAAGAATAGAGGATGACTTATATAATCATCAAGGCGAGATTGCTAACAACTTTATTCAGAAAATACCTGATGCCCGTCAATCATTGAAAGCAATAGGAATGTTCAAAGATGAATATCTGTTGGATTTTATCAATGTAGAGGAACTTGGAGAGCGTGACAAAGAAGATATTGATGAACGGGTTATAGAGCAGGGAATTATACACAATATTAAGAAATTCATTCTTGCCTTTGGTCGAGACTTTGCGTTTGTAGGCAATCAGTACAAATTGGAGGTGTACGGAGTGGAGCATTTTCCTGACTTAATATTCTTTAACCGGGAATTGAATGCTCTTGTAGTAATCGAATTAAAGAAAGGTGCATTCAAGCCTTCTTACTTGGGGCAATTATGCACCTATCTTCGTTTGGTAGATGACCAAATGCGTAAGCCACACGAAAATCCATCAATCGGCATTGTATTATGTAAGAGTGCAGACAAAAAGTACGTGGAGTATGTAATCCAAGACTACGACAAACCATTGGGCGTTGCGACATATAAAACTTCGGATGAAATGCCAGAAAGATTAAAACAAGCATTGCCCGATATTGAAGAATTAAAGAAACTGCTATAATAGAGATGCAGACAAAAAATATCATCATTTTCTTTTTGACTGCATTTCTTTTTGTACCATTGTTTCGTTATGAGTTTTCATATTGAGGCAAAGCAATGAAGAACTTACAAATATGAATGGTTGTTATCTTGATACCCAAATTTTTAAGCAATCCGACCAATTATTTATTCTAAGCTAGTTGTCTTTTCTTGCAAAGATACTTTTTTATTCACAAATCCATGAGAAGAAAATCTGCTCCTATTGGTGTGGAGGCGATTGTGGCGAAAGAAGGCTTGCAATGAAAGAATTGCTGTGTGGAGTGTGTATATTGATTGTCGCGAATTCTTTTTAGAAAATTTATCAACAAGTTGGATGTTCTTGTAGTATATTGTAAGTGTCAGTAAATAAGCGTATTATATTATTGGGGGGGGTAATTCAAAGCGGATTTTTTTATGGGAAAATTCTTTTATGTGATGAAAGTTGTTTATCTTTGCGATGTCGCGCGCGTATCTTTATGTGAAGTATTGCTTTTGTGCGACTAAGATTTCGATGGCAAAATTCCTGGATAGGTGAGCGTCGTCTGTTGTAAATCTGCAATGTTTGCGGAAAACGACTAAATCTTAAAGTGCTTCGATGCGAAAGTTTCGAAGGAGTTATAACTATGCTTTGGCACTGCAATGAAAGAGGAAACATTACACTGGTTTGCTTTGAAAGTCTTCTATAACAAAGTTTTGGTTGTGGAAGATTTGTTGAATCAGTATTCTCTTGAGAGTTACATCCCGATGGAGGAAGTGGTGGTGCAGCGTGGTGATAAGCAGAAAAAAGTTTGTCGGCCGGTGGTGAATTCGTTAATGTTCGTGCGGGCATCATTGAAGGTGCTGAAAGATTTGCAGCGTCGTTATTTTCACGAATTTTGTTTCTATCTGAATGCGGATAAAACAGCACCTGCCATCATTCCGAATCACGAGTTCAATGTTTTTCGTGTGGTTACTTCGGCTATGGCGCATGGATTGGAGTATTTCAGTGATGAAGCCATGGTGAATTACAACAAGGGAGAACGTGTGCGTGTGGTGGAAGGACCTTTTGCGGGTACAGAAGGTTTTGTGAAACGTATTCGTCGCGATCGTCGCGTATTGGTGGTAATTCCCGGTGTGATAGCGGTTGCCACTACTTATGTGCCCTCGTGCTTTCTGGAGAAGGTAGAAAGCTGATAGGCATAACATTTCTTGTCTTTTTTGATTTGCGTAGGGCGGTTTCCTGTCGGAGCATGCCTTTTGCATATAACCTTTTCTTTGTTAGGCCAAAGAAGCGGCTTTTGGTCTCATTAGTCTAACCTTTGGTTTAGGTGAGTGAGATTTCGACCTCCGTTTGGGGATGGTCGTTTGAGCGTGTATAATAAAAAACTTAGGATATGTTGAATTTTTTTGCAAAATTGCGTTCTGAGCGTTATTTGAGCGCATGGGTGATTTTGGTGTCAGATTTGGTGGTATCAGCCTTGTCTTCGTTTTTGTCCATGTTTTTGTTATGGGCATTTATCGGGGGCAAGAGCCTTTTTGCGCCACAACATGAATGGTGGGTGAGTCTCTCGTTGTTGTATGCCGGCGTCTTTTTTTATTTCTTCCGTACCTATCGCATCATTATCCGTCACTCCTCGTTGCGTGATTTGGGCCGCATCGTTATGGCTGTGATAGGCAAAGATGTGCTGCTGTCTGTGAGTCTGTTTGCGTTGCCGCTCTTTACCCTATCATTGCGTCAGATCTTAGCATTGGTGCTGCTGGATTTCCTTTTGACCATCAGTTTTCTTATTTTGCTGCGTGTGGTCATGGTGCTGGTGTATGATATGGCCAAAAGAAGTGTACGCAAAGCGCATTACAAGAAGCGTGTGTTGGTGTATGGCGTGGATAGTAAGAGTGTAGCTCTTGCCATGCGCTTCAAGGATTCCACTCGTTATGTTCTTCAGGGATTTCTCTCACCCGGTCATCGAATAAAAAACAGTTCGCTGTCCGGTTTTCATGTTTACTATTTTGATACAGCAGAAGATGTGCAATACTTGTGCGAAAAGTATGACATCGGAGCGGTGTTGTTTGCCACGCAGGAGGCGGTGAAAGAAGAGAAAAACCGTCTGATGAGTCATCTCTCGAAAACCAAGATTAAGGCTTTGATTGCTCCTCCGTTGGATGAGGTGAAAGAGGGTGTTATCATGAAGCAGGCCGTTCGTGAGGTGAAAATTGAAGATTTGTTGGGACGCCCGGAAATTCAAATCTCGATGCAAGAGATTGTTGAGACTTTCCGTGGCAAGGAAGTTTTGGTAACAGGTGCAGCCGGCAGCATAGGTTCTGAACTTTGTCGTCAGTTGGCCGGTTTTGGAGTGAAAGAGTTGATACTGTTTGACAATGCAGAAACCCCGTTGCATAATTTGCGCTTGGAATTTGAAGAACGCTACCCGGACCTGAAGTTCGTTCCCGTGATTGGCGATGTGCGTCAATTGCCCCGTTTGGATTTTGTGTTCCGCAAGTATCGTCCTCAGGTGGTGTTTCATGCTGCAGCCTATAAGCATGTGCCTTTGATGGAAGAAAATCCTTGCGAAGCCGTTTTGGTGAATGTGGTGGGTAGTCGTAATGTGGCAGACAAGTGTCTTGAATACGATGTGGAAAAGATGGTAATGGTCAGCACAGACAAGGCTGTCAATCCCACCAACATCATGGGATGCACCAAGCGTTTGGCAGAAATCTATGTGCAAAGTCTCGGTTTGGCCATCGAAAAAGGAGAGAAGCAAGGAAGAACCCGCTATGTGACAACCCGTTTCGGAAATGTGTTGGGCAGTAATGGTTCTGTTATTCCTCGTTTTTCGGCACAGATTGCCAAGGGTGGTCCGGTTACGGTAACTCATCCCGAAATCACCCGTTTCTTTATGACCATTCCCGAGGCTTGTCGCTTGGTGATGGAGGCAGCCACCATGGGCGACAACAATCGCATTTTTGTATTTGATATGGGCGAAAGCGTTAAGATACGCCATTTGGCTCAACGCATGATTGAATTGGCCGGTTTTGTGCCCGATAAAGATATTAAGATTGAATGTACCGGTCTGCGTCCCGGTGAAAAGCTTTATGAAGAGGTGCTTTCGAATGCCGAAAACACGCTTCCCACATCTCACAAGCGCATTCATGTGGCCAAAGTGCGAGAATATGCGTATGAGGATGTGCTTGTGATAGCAGATGAACTTGGACGTTTGAGCCGTGAGGTGGAAATTCCGGATATGGTGCGCCTCATGAAACGTACCGTACCTGAGTTTATCTCCAAGAATTCTGTGTACGAGCAGTACGACGTAAAAGAATAGAAGCGAGGCTTTTTGAAAATAGACTGCGATATTGTCTATGGGGGACTCTGTTGAGACGACAAGGTCAACAGATTACACAGATTTTACTGTTCTTATTTAATGTGGTAGTCAAATAGTTCAGTCGGTTCAGTCTTGTTGAAACGAAGGTCAACAGATTACACAGATTTTACTGTTCTTATTTAATGTGGTAGTCAAATAGTTCAGTCGGTTCAGTCTTGTTGAAACGAAGGTCAACAGATTACACAGATTTCACGGTTTTTATTCAATGCGGTAGCCGAATGATTTATCTCAGATAATCTACTGATGCAATAAACAATAACGTTGATGAGTGAAATATATTTGTATGAAAATCTGACAAGTGAAATAATTAAAGCATGTTACACCATTCATAATGAGTTGGGGTGTGGATTTCTTGAAAGAGTATATCAAGAGGCCTTAGCCATTGTCTTGGGCGAACAGCAGATACCATATGAACGAGAGAAGCACCTACCTATATCATATCATGGAAAAACTCTAAGATGTGATTACATCGCAGACTTTGTTGTAGAAGGGAAAGTGATAGTAGAATTAAAAGCTGTTACGAAACTTGATTCAGTATATGAAGCTCAGCTAATCAACTATTTAAAGGTTACAGGATTGCAAGTTGGCCTTCTTATAAATTTTGGACAAACTAGTTTGCAAATAAAAAGATTAGCTGCAAATATCTACTAAATATCTGTAGCTAATTAGAGAAATCAACAGATTTTACAGTTCCTATTCAATGCGGTAGCCAAACTGTTTAATCGGTTCAATTGTGTTGATGCGAAGAAATCAACAGAATACACAGATTTACAGTTTTCATTTAATGCGATAGCCAAACTGTTTAATCGGTTCAATTGTGTTGATGCGAAGAAATCAACAGATAACACAGATTTTACAGTTCCTATTCAATGCGGTAGCCAAACTGTTTAATCGGTTTAATTGTGTTGATGCGAAGTAATCAACAGATTGCACAGATTTTACTGTTTCTATTCAATGTGGTAGCCAAACTGTTTAATCTGTTCAATCTTGTTGATAAATAAATGTCATTAGATTAGCTGGTGAAACGGGAGAGAAATCAAAACATGTTGTTCTTATGCACTGGCAAGAATAAACAGGTATGAAAAACAGAACATTAAATTATAATAGAGATGAAAACAGAACAGACGACATGGCGCTTCACGCGCCAAACCATGGACAAGCATCAAGCTGTCAAGTGCTCATGGCTAAGCTGCGAAGATTTTCTTGAGCTTCTTCGCTCGGCAAAAGCAAAAAAGGCGACTCAGCGTTTGCGTGATTTGCATCGCGCCGGAGGAGACATCACTCGGCAAATACAATCACTTCCGCGCATATTCCCTTCGGCAGAGTTCCGGAAAACAGTCGATGGAAAGATGCAGATGACACAATTTAATGGAGTGATAGCTTTGGAGTTGTCCGGACAAAGCCACGATGAAGCATTGTCGGCTGCCAAGTACTCCACATCACTTCTGCCTTTTACAGTAGCCTCTTTTGTAGGTGCACAGGGCAATAATGTTATTGTGTTGGTGAGGGTGAGTCGTCCGGATGGCAGTTTGCCGACAGATGAAGCTGCTGCCGGTCGTTTTTGTGAAGAAGCCTACCCTCTTGCGCAGGCTATATATACAGTAGCTTTAGGTCACACCTTGCGCCCGGTAACTTCTCCGGACACAGAAAACCAGTTGCGCTGCCACTTTTCGCTTTCATTCGATGAAAGTCCCTATTATCATCCGGAAGCCAGTCCGTTGAAAATAGGCGATAAATCGAGACTTGAAACCATTTGTCCGATGGTGGAAACACTCGATGAAATCGAAGAAAAAGCGCATTCTCTCACAGAACAGATGATACGCAATTTGGAACATCGTTATGCCTTTCGTTATGATGAGGTTCGCGGTGTTACCGAATATCGCGAGTATGATAAATGGGCTTACGGTTGGCAGATGGTGAATGAAAGTGTGCAGCGCGGATTCATCATCGACCTGCACAAAGCCGGTATTGAAGTCTGGGATGCCGATTTGAAGCGATATTTGTATTCCAACAAAGTGCGTCGCTATGATCCCGTTTTCAACTATTTGCAAGACACCGTTGGGCATTGGGATGGGCATGACCATATCGGTGATTTGGCTGCTACTGTCCCAACGACAACCTCTGAATGGCCTCAATGGTTTCGCACTTGGTTGTTAGCCACCGTGACGCAGTGGTTGGGAGGTAACCGGAGATATGGCAACAGCATTGCTCCTTTGCTTATTTCTCCCCAAGGCTATCGCAAGTCCACGTTCTGCAAAAACCTCTTGCCGCCGGAACTTCGTTGGGGCTACACGGACTGTCTTTTGTTGGAAAACAAGAAAGAAGTCTATTATGCCATGAGCTCCCTGCTGCTCATCAACCTGGATGAGTTCAACAAGATTTCCCCGGGCATACAGCAAGGCTTTCTCAAAAACGTGATACAATTGTCGCAAGTCAAGACCAAGCGACCTTATGCAAGCACAATGGAAGACCTGCCGCGGCGTGCCTCTTTCATAGCTACCACCAATATGAGCGATATTCTGACGGACCCTTCCGGCTGCCGTCGCTTCATCGGAGTGGAACTTACAGCTCCCATTAAAATCAACCATTCCATCGACCATTTTCAACTTTATGCACAGGTGATGGCAGCTCTCTCGGCCGGTGAACGAAGTTGGTTTGATGAAGCCGAAACAGAGCGAGTGATGCAGCACAATCGTCAGTTCGAAGTACGGACACCCTTGGAACAGTATTTCCACAATACTTTCCGGATAGCCGACAATGACGACAATCAGGCCCAATACTACACCACGACGGAGATATTCGATATTATCCGTCTCAAAGCCGGTTCGCAACTCCGTTTGGGCAGTCTTATCAATTTGGGTCGCTATTTGTCTCATTTACCCAATATGCGGCGTGTTCATCGCAACCATGGCACATTATATTTATTGTCGCGAGTAGATATTTAATCCAAACAAAGAATTTCTGCCTCAAAACCGTAGATACACACTCCGCATGGCAACTTCGCCCCTAGAGTAGGGGAGATGCCCTCTGAGCAGAGGGGTAGAAAGAGCATTCGCCTGATTCCTGAAACTCTCGATTATTAAATTTTATACCCCTCACCGCTTTGCGGAGCTCCCCTATTTTAGGTGAGCAGCAGCCATTCGGTCTGCCCGCGAACTGTCTTCATTGCGTATTCACTCCGCATGGAAACTTCGCCCCTAGAGTAGGGGAGATGTCTGAAAGACAGAGGGGTAGAAAGAGCATCCGCCTGGTTTCTGAAGCTCTCGATTATTAAATTTTATACCCCTCACCGCTTTGCGGAGCTCCCCTATTTTAGGTGAGCAGCAGCCATTCGGTCTGCCCGCGAACTGTCTTCATTACGTATTCACTCCGCATGGCAACTTCGCCCCTAGAATAGGGGAGATGTCTGAAAGACAGAGGGGTAGATAGCAGAGAAGTATAAATCAGTCATTGTTCTGTAGATTGCCAAAAGCAAGTAACGGTTTGCTTAAACATTCGCACACGTGATTTTTATGTCAAATTATCTGTCACTCTGTCACTTGGTATATACAATCAACTGATTTTTATGTGGTTGTGGAGTGATAGATATGGTGATAGATGTGACAGATGAAGTGGTATCTGTCATAACATCTGTCACTTGGTAAGTATCTGTATGATAGATAGGTATCTGCTAAAAGTGACAGAGTGACAGAAAAAAACGGCATTAAATAACAATAGAAAGCGATAGTCCAAGCAGGCCTTAGATCCTACAGGCCTTGTAGAAAAATCTGCAGTGCTTGTAGAAAAACGAAGATGGGACTTTCATTATGAGGCGATGGCCGGCTCTTTGCTGTATCATCAGTTGATTATTCATCAACAAGATTTTACAGATTAAAGCGTTGACTCATTTTGAAATTACAATGGCATTTGTACCTTAAAAAAACTAAAACGTTTGCGCAAAAGTAATTTAGTTAATATCTTTGTGAACATATAATGAATCAAAGATTTAACCTATTTGCCCTATGCAGCAATCATCATCCATAAAGTCCGAACTCATTGAGAAACTTAAGCAAGAGCATTGCTTTTGGTCTTATGGGGAATTTGATGTTAAGGACATCTCCGACGATATGCTGATTGAAAAGGCATTGGTACATCTTGATTTAGCTGAAATCAACCAATTATTTCAAATATACTCCTTTGCGAAAGTCAAGAAAGTGTGGAAAGAGCAACTCATACCTCAAGCTGAATATCTATATGCTCTCAATCGGTTCCTGGCTTGGTATTACTTTAAAGTAAAAAAACCGGATATTTATTTGAAGTCAATGACCACTCGCTATTATAATCGCTTACCAATGTAATCAGCATGAAAGGATTAGCTCCTCGCACTCAACAGATATTCGAAGCCGTCTCAACGTTAGACTGTATTAAACCATATTTGCTTGTGGGGGGGACAGCTCTTTCGCTTCAAATCAACACCAGACAAAGTGAGGATTTGGATTTCATGAAGTGGCGTACCTCACGTGAAGAACGTCCGGAGGTGGATTGGAGTAGTATTGAAAAAGAATTGAATACAATTGGGGAGATACAACACCGAGATATTTTAGATATAGACCATGTTGAATTTTTATTTGAAGGGGTGAAACTTTCTTTTTACTCTTCTCCTAAATGTTCACCGGTTAAGTCGAGTCTTCATTTGCTAAACAACATCTATTTGGCAGATATTATCTCCATTGGAGCAATGAAGATGGAAGTGATGCTCCGCCGTACCAATTTTCGTGACTATTATGACATATACTCAATTCTCAAAACAGGGGTGGCAATTCATGAAATAATAGCCTTGGCGTTAGAGTATTCTGGTCATAGATTGAGAACAAAGAATCTTTTGGCTATACTTACCAATGGGCAGCGCTTCGAACGGGACTCTCGGATACACCATCTTCAACCAAAGTATCAAATCAGTGCACAAGAAATTGAAAGTTATATAAAGGATTTGTTAGCAACAAATCGGGATATATCTTTCAAGCAAGGCTGATAGGCCAACTCTGAAAGATAACTACGGCTGAGTCAATTATCTCATTTGTTCAACCAGTAGTTTGTTTCTCAACAAGATTTTACAGATTAAACTATTAAGTTGTTATTCCCAATGACTACCGTGTAATCTTGTTCAATCTGTTGATTTTGAATTGCCAACGAGGTGTATTACTAAGATAGTATAACTCAAGAAACCACAAAGCTCTCTTGAGCAAATAACAGACGGGAAGCACATAAAGAGTTGAAGAAACAAACCATGATGAATAGGTACAGATTGTTCTTCTCCTGGCAAAATGATCGTAAGGACACCAAGAGTATTGTGTTCTCTGCATTGAGGAAAGCCGCGAAGCAATTGGCAACGGAGGGAATAGAACTCTTCATCGATCAAGATACGCGCGAACGAGTAGGCAAGCGAAACATTGCCACAGAAGTGTTGGAGAAGATTAATCACTGCGACATCTTTGTGGCGGATCTCACACCGGTTACCACCTATTATCCACCGAAAGAGACCCATAGGTTGCCGAAGCACATGCCCAATAGCAACGTAATGTATGAATATGGTTATGCTTTGCGAGCTAAAGGCGAGAATCGAATGATAGCCTTGGCCTCCATTGACAAGGAGGCAGATGAGCATATCGAGTATATGCCGTTTGACATCAATCACGACACCATTACGCTTTTTACGGATGAAAGTAGCTTGAGCGGACTCAGCGGATGGATAAAGAAAATCATAGAGGACGTGGATAAAGAGCGAGCAGCTTATGTGCCGCAACATGCCTGCTCCTTGCTGCTTCTGTCCGGTGCTGACCTCGTGAACGAAATCACAATCAGTCCACGTTACAAGCGGATTTATTATACATCAAGCAATTGTAACCAATGTGACCAGCATACAGATATTGTAGCACCGGTGAGTTGGTTCGATGGCATAAATAGTGTTTTGAGACAGCAGCAGGCACTGGCCGAAAGCCTAAGAGTTTCCATACTCCCAATTGCAACTGCGAGAATCGTTCAAAAAATCATCAATCATAGTTATGTTCCGCTGCAGATAGTTTTTATCAATCAAGGAACAGAGGCACTTGATAACATTAAAATATGGGTAAAGGCCGACGATGATAGGGTGTGTTTTGCCGACACCAATGAGAAGAAAACCCACTCGCTTCTGCCGGTTCGCAGTATATACGACACTTCCATTGACGATAAGCAGATTTTTGAAAGCAAACAAACACTCAACCCCCAAGATCGTATCACCTTTGATACAGTATATGTCCATGCTCCCCACGATATAGATACTTTCATGTTGCATTGGAAGTTGAGTTCAAGACACTATTCCCAGAAAGGAGATATTGTTGTTCGTGTAAATCCGGAATACGAGTACGATACAAGAGAAAACGACGCTTTAGCAGGAACGGAGAGTGTTGAAGATTGTGTGGTGGAAACAGAGTAATATCAAGATTTATTGTCAAAGTAAAAGGTAATAAACAAAGCTATATAACTATTGTAAATAAAAATTTAAAATATATGTCAGTATTTAAAGACAGAGTCCTGTTGATTACAGGTGGTACAGGTTCGTTTGGTAACGCTGTGCTTCGTCGCTTTTTGACGAGTGACATTCGTGAAATTCGTATTCTATCTCGTGACGAGAAGAAGCAGGATGACATGCGCCACCACCTGCAAGCACAATATCCTGAGGTTGCAAGCAAAGTAAAATTCTATATTGGTAATGTGCGAAATCGTGAGTCCGTAGATGTAGCCATGCGTGGTGTGGACTATGTATTTGCTGCTGCAGCCTTGAAGCAGGTTCCCAGTTGCGAATTTTTCCCCATGGAAGCGACAATGACCAATGTAATTGGTACACATAATGTACTTCTTTCAGCTATTGACCATGAAGTAAAGAATGTGGTGGTACTTTCAACAGATAAGGCTGCTTATCCTATCAATGCAATGGGAATTTCAAAGGCATTGATGGAAAAGGTAGCTATTGCAAAGGGTCGTGAATTAGGACAAGGTGCAAAGACTACTATCTGTTGTACACGTTATGGCAACGTTATGGCAAGCCGTGGTTCTGTAATACCTCTTTGGGTGGAACAGATTGAGCAAGGTAAACCCATCACTATTACTGACCCCAACATGACGCGCTTCATGATGACCCTGGACGATGCGGTGGACCTCGTTATCTATGCCTTTACACATGGTGAAAATGGCGACCTCTTCGTACAGAAAGCACCCGCTGCAACTTTGGATGTCCTTGCTGAGGCATTGAAGCAAACTTACGCTCAAATTAATCCCAAGTATGGCGAAACGGAAGTGCGTGTGATTGGTACTCGTCACGGAGAAAAACTCTATGAGACACTCGTAACCCGTGAAGAAATGGCTAAGGCTATCGACATGGGTGACTACTACCGTATCCCCTGTGATAACCGAGATTTGAATTACGACAAGTTCTTTACGGATGGTAGCGAAGAGGTGTCGAAGATTGAAGACTACCATAGTCATAATACCGGTCGTCTAGATGTGGAAGGAATGAAAGAGTTGCTCCTGAAACTTCGCTTTATTCGTGAGGACTTGGGCCTGATACCTCGCAGTAAGGGTAAGGAGATTCGCTCTGAGTAATGCTCCACGTATCACGCGTATCGCATGTATATTTTACTTGTTAATCCGTGAGATTCGTGGAAACAAAAAAATAAGCAATGAAAATACTAGTCACAGGTGCCAAGGGCTTCGTGGGGAAGAATCTTTGCGCACAATTGAGAAATGTAAAGGACGGCAAGGCGCGTTGCTATGGCAATCTTACTGTGAGTGAGGTCTATGAATATGATATAGACTCCACCGTTGAGGATTTGGAAAACTATTGCCGTGATTGTAACTTTGTATTCAATCTGGCAGGAGTTAATCGTCCTCAAAATCCGGAGGAGTTCATGCTGGGCAACTTTGGGTTTGCTTCACAGTTGCTTGAAACCTTAAAGAAGCATGGCAATAATTGCCCTGTGATGCTTTCAAGTTCGGCACAGGCATCGCTGACTGGTCGTTTCGGTAACAGTGAGTATGGCCGCAGCAAGAAAGCCGGTGAAGATCTCTTTCTTGACTATGGAAAAGATGCCGGAGCTAAAGTCTTGATATACCGTTTCCCCAATTTGTATGGCAAATGGTGTCGCCCCAATTATAACTCGGCGGTAGCTACTTTTTGTAATAACATAGCCAATAATCTACCAATACAGGTGAACGATCCAAGTGTGGAGTTGGAACTGCTCTATATCGATGACTTGGTCGAGGAAATGATAGCCGGCCTACAAGGTAAGGAGCATCACTGCGAATTTGAAGGACTGGACGTGATTCCACAAGCAGATGGCTGCTATTGCTATTGTCCCGTGACGCACAAAGCAACTTTAGGACAGATTGTGGATTTGCTTCATCAGTTTGAAGAAATGCCTCGTACGTTGATGATTCCTGAAATCCCTGCGGATAGCTTTGCCAAACGATTATATAGCACATACCTCAGTTATCTACCACAAGAAAAGGCCGTGTTCGACTTAAAGATGAATAAAGATGATCGTGGTTCGTTCACGGAGTTGGTGCACACTTTGAAATGTGGTCAAGTAAGCATCAATATCTCCAAACCCGGTGTTACCAAAGGTCAACATTGGCACAACACCAAGTGGGAACAGTTCATTGTGGTGAGTGGACATGGATTGATTCAAATGCGTAAGGAGGGAGCAGACGAAATTCGTGAATACGAAGTGAGTGGTGAAAACATTCAGTCTGTCATCATGCTTCCCGGGTATACGCACAACATTATCAACTTGTCAGACACTGAAGATCTAGTAACGGTGATGTATTGCAACGAGATTTTTAATCCTGAACGCCCGGATACATTCTTTGATCCTGTATAACTTTCTCCACGTATCTCACGTATAGTCACGGATAATAGATGAACATCGACAATCTTATATACCAATCTGTTGGTGCAGCAATGGAGGTGTACAACCACCTAGGCCCAGGATTGCTTGAAAGCGTCTATGAGAAAGCAATGATGTACGAACTTCAATCAAGAGGTTTAAGAGTTACTTCACAGATGCCAGTAGAGATAAAGTATAAGAATATTACACTTGGTTCTGACTTACGTTTAGATATTTTAGTGGAGGACAAAGTTATTATAGAGTTAAAATCTGTTGAAACGCTTATGCCAGTACACTTTAAGCAGATACGCACCTACATGAAGTTATTTGACGTTCCTGCAGGGGTCTTGATAAATTTTAATGTAAGCGATTTTAAACAAGGTTATAAAGTGATTAAATAAAAATATACGTGTCAATATGAGAGATACGTGGAAAAAAAGGAGTAAACTATGTTCAAAAATAATGGTAAACTCAAACTGCTCATTATCGTCGGAACACGCCCAGAAATCATCCGCTTAGCAGCAGTAATCAATAAATGTCGTAAGTATTTCGACACAGTTTTGGCACACACAGGTCAGAATTACGACTACAACTTGAATGGTGTCTTCTTCAAGGATCTTAAGTTGGCAGATCCCGAAGTGTATTTGGATGCTGTGGGTGACGACCTTGGTGCTACTATGGGTAATATCATTGACAAGAGCTACAAGTTAATGGTACAGATTAAGCCCGATGCCGTTTTGGTGTTGGGTGACACTAATTCATGCCTCAGTGTGATTGGTGCCAAGCGCTTGCATATTCCGATTTTCCACATGGAAGCAGGTAACCGTTGCTTTGACGAATGTCTTCCTGAAGAAACCAACCGCCGTATCGTAGATATTATTTCAGATGTAAACATCTGCTATTCTGAACACGCACGTCGTTATCTCAACGCTAGCAGTGTAGCACCTCAACGCACCTACGTGAGCGGTTCACCTATGGCAGAAGTGTTGCACGAGAATTTGGAAGAAATCAAGAACAGCAATGTCTTCGAGAAACTCAACCAACAGTTAACAGCCAATGGCAAACAGCTAAAATTAGAACCAGGTAAATACATACTCTTGAGTGCTCACCGTGAAGAAAACATAGATACTGAAAAGAACTTCGTATCGCTCTTTACCGCGATCAATAAGATGGCAGAAAAGTATGACATGCCTATTCTCTACAGTTGCCATCCAAGAAGTAGAAATCGTCTGGAAGCATCTGGTTTCCAATTGGATCCACGAGTAATTCGCCAGGAGCCCCTTGGTTTTCACGATTATAATTGCCTCCAGATGAATGCTTTCGCTGTGGTGTCAGACTCAGGTACACTTCCGGAAGAGAGCTCCTTCTTTACCTCTGTTGGACATCCTTTCCCTGCAGTATGTATTCGTACTTCAACAGAGCGTCCTGAAGCTCTTGACAAGGGGTGTTTCGTTTTGGCTGGTATCAACGAACACGACTTGTTGCAAGCTGTGGATGTAGCGGTAGAAATGTGCAAGAATGGCGACAATGGAATCCCTGTCCCTAATTATGTAGATGAGAACGTATCAACCAAGATTGTGAAACTTATTCAAAGTTATACGGGCGTGGTGAACAAGATGGTTTGGAGGAAAGAGTAGAAATCACGTTGACTCTTGACTGTTAGCAGTCAATGAATTTAAGGCTAAAAAGCTAACAACTCATTGCCAATAACTAAAAGCGAACAGTCTATAGTTTACAATGTAAATCAAAGAATTTTACGCTTTTCAATCAAGAATTCCTCAAACCCTCTGCGAACAAGCAAGAGAAAAATTTCGTTTACGTGTCAATTATGATTTTCGTAATAGTGCATCAGATACTTCACAATGTATGCTCAATGCTTTATGTTCAGGAACAATTGTTCCAATCCATCGTCATCCCGATACGACCGAGGTAATGATGGTGGTGCAAGGTAGTGTGTGAACATTTCTATGATGCTGAAGGTAACCTTATGGAGTCTTTCTTCCTCAAAGCTGGTGAGGATTGCCTTATCAAAATACCTGCGGGGTAATTTCATAAATTGGAGTACTTAGAAGAGGGAACAATAATCTTTGAAGCCAAGGATGGAGGTTACGCACCTATTCGACCTGAGGATATGCTTGGAATATAGTTCAAACATTTGTAAAAATATTTTATACCCACAAATGTTATAGAGTTGTAATTCAATAAAATATATGAATCAACTCCAAATAGGTGCAGTATTAAATTACGTAGTCATCATTCTTAATATGTTAGTTAGATATGAGATTATCTCGCGAATATATCTACCGCAGAAGAACAACTTCAGTAGTGGCGACTCTTGTTAGAACCTCCCGAATAGAATTGTAAGCATTAGCAAACCTTATATCAGACCGATAGTCAGAGGTAAGAAAACAAAGACAGTAGAGTTTGGAAGAAGTGTAACAACATATTGGTTGACGGTATCTCATCTTTGAAAAGTTTTAGTTCAACGCCTTAAAGGAAGGTGTAAGACTCAAGCATTGCGTATTATTTATCGTAGTAAAGAAGATAACCGACTATAAAGTTACTCTCGTAACGATAATGGAATGTTCTGCTATGAAAACCCAATTGAGACTTCGTTTACTCAGAAAGGCAGAACTAGCAAGAATGAGATAAAGAATGTTTGGATTGAGACGAATGGGTGTGAATCATGCAGACGTGAATTTAATTCCATGAATAATGTCAACAACACGTTGTTATCTTTGCGGCTACTTGTGGAATACGGTATGCGTACTATGTTAAATTAGTACTTCGCTTCATTTCTATAAAATCAGTATTCGTTTCTGAAATCAAAAACTATCTTTATCATATTATAGAAACAACAATCTCGTATTTTAGATAAAATGTTATAAAAATGAATGTTTTGCAGAAGATTACAAAATATTCCTTGTCTATAAAGAATATAGGTTATTATTTTTCAGCATCTTTTATACCGATGCTGATAACGTTAGCATTGAATCCTCTTTATACAACATTCTTGTCGCCAAGTGATTATGCAATTATAGGATACTACAATTCTTTTAATACTCTTTTCTCTCCCCTTATATTATTCTATTTTAATCAATATTATATAAGGGAGTATTTTTATCGCGATGAAGTTGGGCGACTCAAACTTCGTGCATTAGTCTTCAAAACGTTTCTCTTTTTGCCATTCATATTAGGTGCGTTCTCTCTCCTAGGAATTTTTCTATATAAGAATTGTTTTGTTTCAGAATCAGAGATTCCTTTCTCTCCTTATGCTATTCTTGCATTATTGCCATCGGTTATGGTGGGTATGTATAGATTAGAATTAATAGATTTAAAAGTCAAAAAGAATGGAAAGAGGTACTTTCAACTTGCATTGTTAAATGCTGTAATTATAGCAATATCGTCTATAAGTTTTGTCGTTTTGGCAGAATGGGGGGCATCAGGACAATTCTTGGGCGCTATGTCGGGACCATTATTCTTTTATTTATATGCTTTAAGAAAAAAGAAAGAATTATTTAGCATTGCTTATGAGTATTCTGAATTTAAAAAAGCGATTACGTTTTGTTGGCCATTGGTGTTAGCTGGAATGTTTGATTTTTTTGCATCGGGTTATGATAAAGTTGTTTTGGAAAAAATGGTGTCTATTGAGAGCCTAGGATACTATTCCGTGGGAATTTCCATTGGCAGTTATCTCGGGATATTTTCGGGGGCAATTGCTGATACTTTTAGTCCAGATATTTATGATGCATTGGCCAAGAAAGAATATCGAAGGATGTTGAAATATGCATTTTTGCAAATAGGGGTTATGTTATGTGTTGTTTTGATATTTGTACTTTTTGCGAAATATGTAGTAATGATTCTTACGGCTAATAGATATACGGCGTCTACTTTATATGCCCAAATCGCCTCCTTTGGAGCTTTAACCTCTTGTATATATTGTATTGTGAGTAATGTGGTACAATCATTCAAAAAGACAAAGATAGTATTATCTACGAAAGTATTTGGGAGTATACTTTGTATATGTTCTTATAATATGCTGATAGAAAAATTTGATATTGCTGGTGCTGCCGCTGGCTATGCTTTATCATATGTTTATTTCTCTATTATAGCACTTGTGTTATTGTTTATTTCACTACAAATTGATAAAAAAAGAAAATTATGAGAATAGGAATATTGACTTATCACACGCCTTGTAATTTTGGAGCGAATCTTCAGGCTTATGCATCCTATAAGTATTTTACATCTCTCGGTATTGATACTTGGATAATCAATTATTCGTTACTATCAGATAAGTCTTATGAAACTGCGGTAGAGTCGCAAAAAGAAGCGCATTGGAATTTCTCGCAATCTACTCTCCGTGTTACGAGGGTAGTTAATAATGACTCACTTCTTGATTTAGTGAGAGAGATGAACTTCGATGCTATAGGTGTTGGAGCCGATGCTGTTTGGAACAAACGGGTAGTTGATGACTTGCGTGTGTTCTTTTGTGATTGGCTGTTTAAGTCGGATTTGAAAAATAAAGTGAAGGTTTTTGCTTTGTCTCCTGCATTTATGGGACAGACTTATTCGGACTTGCCTTTGGATGTCAAGAAAGATTTTAAATCAGCTCTTGAACAGTTCGTTTATCTTGATGCACGCGACCAATGGACTGTTCATGTGGTTAATCAGGAAATAGCAGGTTACGAACTGATTAAAAATGTTAATCCAGACCCAGTCTTTTTGCTTGATAAATTTGTAAACGTCGAATGGGAACACCCAGATTCAGTTTTATCAAAAAAATACTACTTGATATCTTTGCCTAGAAATTATACAAAGTCCTTGGGCTTCCTCAAACGATTTTGGGTAAAAAGATTAACCAGTCTCTTGCATCGTAGGGGGTATCAGTTAGTAGAGATACCGACACCAGATGGCACTTCAGGTATTAAATCAGATTACATTCTGCCATATCCAATCGATCCACTGCAGTGGTATCTTTGGATAAAGAATGCAAAAGGCTATATCGGGATTCGTTTTCATGCCATCGTCTCAAGTTTATCTGCAGGTACACCATTCTTAAGCCTGGACACCTATGGTAAAGTAGACTCAAAAAAAGATAAAATATTTTCTTACTTGGGATTTCACAAGAATGATCATGATATAAATAAAAGTAGTAAGATTAGGAATCTTATAGATGGTAGTGGACTTGAACGCTGTCGTATTAATGGAACATTTATTTTTATGGTTTCTCCTCGTTGGATAATCAACTTAATTGAAAGTGTTGATTTAGAATTGATACGCAGGTTCCGTGAAAAGAATATTGGGAAATTTGAATACAATATGGGTGAAATGATAAAGAATGTGCGTGAATTATGAGTGAAATTTGCGAAAGTGGAAGATGTACATTATGTAAGTTGTGCATCAATGTGTGCCCTAAACAATGTATTCGATTGGATGAAAGACCAGATGGAGATACAGTTGCCTGTAAGGATGATGACATTTGTATTGAGTGTGGTTTGTGCGAGAAGGTTTGTCCATCCTTGAATGTTGTCGATTGCAATTATCCTAAAAAGGTTTATGCTGCATGGACTAGTGATTCTGAGATACACAAAGTCTCTGCGTCTGGTGGTATTGCAGCACAGATGTATAAAGAAACTCTCGAAAAAGGATGGTATATCGTAGGTTGTGAATGGAACGAGGATTTTGAAGCTGTATATAAAATAACTTCAGATATTGAGGATATTGCAGCTTTTCAGAGTTCTAAGTATGTATATAGCAATCCTTCTGATATCTATTTAAAAGTTCGTGACATCGTAAAAGAAGGAAAAAGTGTTCTATTTATAGGTTTGCCATGTCATGTTGCTGCAATGTCATCTTATGCGACAAGATTTAAATTTAGAGATAAGATTTTATTAGTTGACTTGGCTTGTCATGGAACACCTCCTGCGAAATACTTCAAACAGCATATTGATAGCGTTAAGAAACAATTAGAAAGGAATGTTACAGGATGTTTCTTTCGTGATCCTAAATTTGGGACAGATAAATACTTTTTTACTCTATATGATGGAGATAACTTAATCTATAAGAGAAGAGTAAATGAAGATTTATACTGTTTTGGATATCATAAGGCATTGATTTATCGTGAGTGTTGCTATGAATGTAGATATGCGAAGAGAGAAAGATGTAGTGATTTGACAATCAGTGACTATCATGGCCTCGGAACATTGACATTATATACGGGAAATAGAAAATATGTTTCATGTATTTTAGTAAATACTGAAATGGGAGAAACTTTTCTAAAGGCCTTGAACAATCTAATAAAATATGAGAGACCTATAGAAGAACCTCTTCGTATTGAAAGGGTCTTTAATCAACCTTATCAAAAGAAACCTGAAGTGGATTTGTTCAAGAAGGAGTTTTCTATGATAGGTGATTATGGTATTTGTGCACGAAAAATATTTTATTCATTGTCCTTGAAAGCAAGAAATGAGAATAGAAATATTAGTGTGATTTTAAGGAACTTTATGGAATTTATCCTTCCCAATCGCATTAAGTTTGTTATAAAGAAAATAGTAAAAAATAATATTATAAATTGATATTTATGAGCGCGCCAATTTTACATACTCCCGTTTTGTTTTTATGTTTTAATAGACCGGATTGTACTCAACGAGTGTTTGATTCTATCAGGAAAGTAAAACCTCAAAAATTGTATATCGCAGTGGATGCTCCACGTGAAGGACGTGCTGATGATGTCGAAAATAATAATAAGGTTAAAGAAATTGTTTCCAATGTAGATTGGGAGTGTGAAACGCATTATCTCTTTCAAGAAAAGAACTTGGGTTGTTCCAAGTCGGGTGTAACGGCATGGAACTGGATTTTTGAGACAGAGGACCGTATGATTTTCGTAGAAGATGATGGGTTGGGCTCTTCTGATGCGTTTTATTTTATCCAAGACATGTTAGAGAGATACAAGGATGATGAACGTATAGCTTATGTTGGCGCTGTTAACTATGGTCCTAAATATGGTGATAAAAGTTATTTCTTTTCTCGTGAACCAGCAGCGACATATTTTATGGGAACTTGGCGAAGGGTTAATGATTTATATGATTATGATTTAGATACATATGAAGATACTTCGCGCACAAAGGAATTCCGCTCTCGTTTTAGAACAAGGTCTGAATATATAGTGAAGCAACAACTTTTTAAACGTTATAGAAATAGTGTGTTGTCTTCAAGACGGCAGAATACTTATGATGTGCAAATGACCTATCTTTCATATGTCTATGATATGTATTCAATATATCCCAATGTGAATTTAGTTTCTAATATAGGATTAGATGGTGGTGCTAATAATGCTGTTAATCCTAATAGTTCTTTCTATAAAGAATATGCAAATAGGGCTATTGATGAGTTTAAAGAGATAAAGTATACGCAGTCTGTTTTTATCGATGACTCATTTGAAAAGATGTTCTATCGTAAGCGTGCTCTTTATAACAGAAAGTGGTATATGGTTTGGCTGAAATCTTTTTTACTTGAACACTTCGGAACATTCTATTCTAAATATATTAAACCCCTTCGTTGGGATAGATAAAATGTTATGAATCCAATAAAGAAAGTAATCTACAATTATGGAATACCTTTAATAGGAAGGCTTTTCCATAAAAAGAACAAATATATCAATGTAATATACTATCACGACATTGTGGATGGCGAGGGATATTCCTTTATGCGTACTAATTTTGAGGTTTTCAAAAGGCAGATGGAGTACATTGCTCAAAATGGGTATACTACAGTTCGCTTTGATGACCTCCGTACGCCAGCAGATGAGGAGTATGATGCCAAGAGAATCATCATCGCTTTCGATGATGGGTGGAAGTCCAATTACACTAAGATATATGACTTGATGAAGTGCCTGGGATTGAAGTATAATATCTATCTTGCGGTAAAGGAGATTGGTGCAAATCCCGACTACCTGACATGGGATGAAGTGTGTAAGATGCACGATGAAGGCTGGGTAGGATTCGGTGCTCATACTTATACCCATCCCGATATGTCTGATATAAGCAAGATTGATACTGAATTGGAGTTTGCGAAAGCAGATGCCGTATTTGAGAAGCAATTAGGGTACAAGCCCCTGGATTTTTGTTATCCTTTTGGTGCATATTCTGAGGAATCAAACGAATATATATCTTCGTGTTTGGAGTATAAGCGCATTTACACCTCACGAATGATGTATTCGTATCGTCAGAATGGGAAACTCATTTTTGGTCGTAATGGAATCTGCAACGATGAGAGTTTTGGAGTGTTCAAAGCAAAGTTAAAAGGATATTTTAATGTTTGGAGAACAATTATAGGTTAGGCATGAGTGATATTTTATATGACATAAGATGGACAGATGAGTTAGATGAGAAGTTCATTTCCGATTTTTTGTTTGTGCAAAATGAAGTATTCCATTGTGGGTCACGTAAGGAATTTAAGTGTCAGTTCGAAGAGAATATATATGGACGGTCTGTAGTGGTTGTTGTGTATCTTGATGGTGAACCGGTGGCTGCACGTGCCCTATGGCGTAATGATATTGATGGTAAAGAGGCTTATCAGCCGGGAAGCACATGCGTACTCCCTATATGTCGTGGAAAGGGGATATTTAAGGAGATGACCATGCAAGCTATTTCAAAGCTGCCTTCTCCGGCTATTATATACAATTTTCCCAATTATAATAGTTTCCCAGGTTATATGAAGATGGGCTGGAATTTGGTGTGTGATTATCGAGCAAGACTCTATATATCATACAAGGCCTATCACCAGGAACATTCTATGATTGCTGATAAGGATTATGTGAATTGGTGGTTTGTTGGAAAAAAACTAAAGTTTGTAAAAAGGGGCTCTCATTATTTTCTTGTACAAAAAGACCATCGCCCTCTTTGTTGGCATATATTGGCAGAAGTGGACAAAGAGTCTGCACTTAAATACCCAAAGATGGGAGCAGGAATCTTGTTCTACAAGAGCGCAAAGGTAACATGGTATAATAAAAAGCTTGGAGCAAGTCATGTTGTTTGTAAAAATAGAGATCAGGAATACATTCCAACTTGGAAGATAGATGCAGTATAAAGAGATATGAGAGTTCTTCAGATAAATGCAGTTTATGGCCAGGGAAGTACGGGAGTCATAGTTCGTGACATTGAACAAATGTGCGAACAAGTTGGCATAGAGTGTCATGTGGCAAGCCCAGACCCTAAAGTAAATAAAGCAAAGCATGGCTACCGGATTGGGAATACTTTAGACCATAAGTTCCATGCCTTGCTGTGCCGTATCGCTGGTAAGCAGGCTTACTTTAGCCGATGGGCTACAAGGCGTTTGTTGTCCTATATGGATAGGATAAAGCCAGATATCGTGCACTTGCATAACTTGCATAGCAACTATGTTCATCTTAATATGTTGCTTCAGTATTTGGCGAAGAAGGATATACGTACGATAATAACGATGCATGATTGTTGGTATTTTACTGGTGGATGTTTTCACTACACCTCAGTTAGGTGTATGAAATGGCAAAATCATTGTAGCCATTGTGTAAAGCAGAGACTGGATACACCAGCTTATTTATACGATGCTTCTGCTAAAATACAAAGCGACAGAATAAAGTTTTTATCTGCTATACCCAAGTTAACATTTGTGGGCGCATCAGAATGGATTGCAGAAGAATTATCAAAATCAAGGTTGGGTAATTGCTGTAATATAACGTATATCCATAATGGTTTTGATTTAGCAACATTTCAGCCTCGAAACAATAATTTGAGACGACAGTTAGGTTTAGATTCAAGCTTTATTATATTAGGACCAGCAAGTAAATGGTTAGATCCAATCAATGCTATTACTCTAGAATACTTTACAGAACATTTACCTGATGATTGCGTGTTGCTGCTTTTTGGAAGTACTGTGCGGTTAGATGGCCTGCCCTCTAATATCAGGTTGTATGGTTATACTCGTAATCGTGAAGAATTAGCAGCGTTATATTCAATGGCAGATGTTATGGTTAACTGTTCTCGTGAAGATACGCTAAGTAGTCTGAATCTTGAATCACAGGCTTGTGGAACTCCGGTAGTGACGTATGATGCTACGGGAAGTAATGAGACGGTAGACGGTGTGTGTGGCTTTGCAGTAGAGGTGGGAAACCATGAAAAGTTGTTTGATTCTGTAATGACCGTTCGTTCATTAGGTAGGGGACATTTTGGTCAGTTGTGTAGGGAATTTGTCTCTAAGAATTTTGAGAAAGATACCAATTATGGTAAGTACATATCTTTATATAAGCAAATAGAAAATGAGTAGTCGTTTGTCAGGGAAGGATAAGGCATTTGTTGCTATATCATTCTTTTTTATTATTTATTCTATATTCCCGTTGTTTGCAAATGTGACGGGTATACCAGTCTTTATTCCAGCCCTAGTTGTGGTTGGGACTTTATTATTGTTGTTCCCTAAAGCCTTTATGGGAATCTCAACAAAGTGGTTTATTGCATATATAGGAGTTTTAATTCTATATATCATATTGGGGAAACCTATATTTATTAATGGTCTGAATCAATCGTTGCCTCCCCTATATCGTATTATAATTGAGGCTGCATGGATTTTACCTAATATAACGATAATGAATGTATTGTTGTATAAGAATGATGTGCGTCTTTTTAGGGTAATAGGTTATGGTAGCATTGGCCTATTGGTGGCTTCGTTTCTCTATATACTACCTAAGGTAATGGAGAGTGCTAATTATCTGAGAGATGACCTAGGAGATATTGATGTAATTAGACCTGTAGGGCTACCAGGATATGATTTGATGCATGCATATACGTTGATGATATTGCCTTTATGTTTGTTAGTAAAACATCGTACTGGTAGAAACAGATATTGGTATTTGGCTTTGTTGCTTTTATTTGCATATATGGTTACTCGAACTGCGGTTACTACTAGTCTTGTGGTGATGTCGGTGGCGGTCTTGTTTGTTTTCTTGTTTGATGTGAATAGACAGCGACGTACATTACTTAGATTGGGAATAGTGTTGCTTTTTGGATATGTTTTGTATAAATATGGCTTTTTCTTGATGTTTGCCGATGGATTGATGCCTTATTTCGAGGATACTGCTGTTTCCTTTAAGTTACAAGACTTGCATACAAGTATGACTCGTGGTCAAATAACAGGAGAAACATTGACTGGTCGGATGGACTATCACGAGATTTCGAAAGATGCGTTTTGGGAAAATCCGATTATAGGTTCTGATAGGGTCGGTGGACACTCAAAAATATTGGATATACTAGGCTCAATGGGACTATTGTCTTTTATTCCCTATTTTATGATATTGTATTCAAGTTTGAAGAGATATGCTTTTCGTTTGAAGAAAGATGTAGAGTTGAAGCCTTATCTTTATTTTTCATTTCTTTTGGCATGTGTCTATTTGTATACTAAAGGAATATTTGGTAATCCAGGATATCTATTTATGCTAGTTATTGTTCCTTCAATACTAATATCAATTAATTCATTAAACAAGAAAAAATAATGGGAAAACATATCTTAATAACCTCGATTCCCTCATGGAATCAGAAGTCAGGAGCTAATACTTGGGCGACTTTGTTTGAACGATTTGATAGTAATGATTTGGCCAATATTTATATAAGGCCTGAGATTCCAGATTCTACTGTCTGCTCTCGTTATTTTAATATCAGAGAGTGGTTAGTTGTAAAAAGCATATTAAAAAGAGATGAAATTACGGGATTTGTAGTACAAAAAAAAGAGAATAACATAACTATAGAACTAGAAAAAGAGCAACAAAAAACTACCCACTACTCAAAGAACAGGAAACGTATTTATCTTTGGATGCGTGAGTTGGCTTGGAAATTAGGAAAATGGAAAAGTAAAGAGTTGGATTCGTTTCTTATTGATTTCAATCCAGAAGTATTGTTTTTTTCTATAGAATCATATCCCTACTTCAATCGAGTGAATGAATATATTATCAAAAAATGTAAGCCTAAGAAAGTGATAGGATATCTTTGGGATGATAATTTCACATATAAGCAACGTCCTGGAAATATTTTTAACATAATAGAACGATATTTTTTAAGAAAGCAGGTTAAGCGTATTGTAAATACTTGTACTCATATATTATCTATTAGTCCCAAAATGAAGGAAGAATGTGACAAAGAATTTGGTATAAACTCGATTTTATTAACCAAACCTCTACGGGACAATATTGTATCTCCATATCGATATAAAGGGGGAGTAATACGATTGTTGTATACAGGTTCTTTGGTGATTGGACGAGACAAGGTGTTAAAATTGGTCGCTCAAGCTGTTGACAAAATAAATGTTGAAAGTATACGTATGAAATTAGACATTTATACCAATACAGCAATAAATAATAATTATAAGCAGGAAATCAACAATTATAAAGGGTGTGAATTGCATGGGGCAATCCCTCAAAATCAAGTGTTTGTAGAGCAAGAAAATGCAGATGTTTTAATTTTTGGCGAGAGTTTAGATAAGGGGAACAATATTGCTCGTTTGTCTTTCTCAACAAAAATAACAGACTATTTAAGCAGTTTTCGTTGTATATTAGCGATAGGGCCCGCAGACAATTCATCAATAGATTATTTTGCGAGGGAAGATGCGGCATTCGTGTGTACAAAGGCAGAGGATGTTTATACAAGTTTATTACAAATAGCAGAAACACCTACAATCCTTAATGAATATGCAGAAAAAGCATATAAATGTGGTAATAAGAATCATAATCCACAAATTGTGAATAAAAAACTAAAACAGATAATATATACTTAGTATAAGATATATTGCTGAACTATAAATAATTACAACAACCCTCTATAGTGTGTGGTAGAGAAAAAATAATCAGAAGAGTACTATGAAGTCATTACATTTAGTAAAAACATCAACGGGTGCAACATGGGCTTTTCGTGTGATGCGTGATTTGGTGCAGATGGGGGAAGAAGTGCACGTCGCTATGCCTGTAGATGGGATATTGGTACAACAATACATTGATGCGGGAATTATAATTCATGAATTAAATTATTCTATAAAACATGCTTTTTATACGATTAATCAAATTCGTATGATAGTCAATGATATTAATCCAGATATCGTACACAGTCATTTTGTAATTACGACTTTGTTAATGCGCCTTGCACTTAGAAAGGATAGAGTCGCAAGAGTTTTTGAAGTTCCTGGACCGCTTCATCTGGAGCATGCGATATATAGGAACGCTGATTTATGGACAGCTCAAAGAAAAAAAGACTTTTGGATTCCTACTTGTAAATGGTCGTTAGAGAAATACCAAGAATGTGGAATTGACTCAAATCGTCTATTCCTTACTTATTATGGTGGTGATCTCTTAAATAGGAAATACCAAAAAGGGATTCTACGAAAAGAGCTCGGACTATCCAATAATGATATTGTCGTGGGAATGGTTGCATACATGTATGCTCCAAAGAAGTACCTTGGTGAAAAAAGGGGGTTGAAAGGACATGAAGATTTAATAGATGCAGTATCAATGATACAAGAAAAATATCCCAATATGCATCTCGTAATTATCGGTGGTCCATGGGTTGGAGCAGAAAAATATGAGCAAAAAGTCATAGCCTATGGAAAAACAAAGGTGAATAATATACATTTCTTAGGAACAAGAAATAATGTTCCTGATTTATATCAAGATTTCAATATGGTTGTACATCCTTCTCACTCGGAAAACCTTGGTGGTGCTGCAGAATCACTCATGTTGGCAGTTCCGACTATTGCTTCTAATGTTGGAGGTTTCCCTGATATAGTTATTCCTGGCAAAACTGGTTATCTTTCTGAACCACACAACCCTACATCTATTGCTAATGCCATAGAACAGGTTATTGCTAATCCAACAAAGGCAAAAGAGATGGCTATGTATGGGCAAACATTTTTACGTAACCTTCTAAATTCAAAAAAAACGTCAAAGGATGTATATGATTTTTATAGGTTGATTAAAGAACAGTTTGATAAAAATTTTATTTGATAAGAAGTTAAATGCTAACAAATGCAGCTAATGTGCTCTGTCATCTTTTAAGGAAGGTAATTAATCCAACTATAATGACGGAGGAAGATTTACTTAAAAATGCTAATTGGGATGATGTTAAAAATCTAGCATTAAGGCAAGGTGTACATGCGATAATATTTGATGTAGTTTCTAAATTGCCTCCTGAACTTAGACCAGACAGGGAATCACTTATTAGAAATTGGATAGGTTACGTGATTGCAATAGAAAAATATCACAAAAAACATGCAGATGCTATATCAGATTTGTCGTTATTCTATGAAAAAAATGGAATAAAAATGATGCTTCTTAAAGGTTGGGGGTTATCGTTGAATTACCCACAACCAAATCATCGTCCATCTGGAGATATTGATATTTGGTTATATGGGAAGCAAAAATTTGCTGATAAGATTTTGTCAGTTGAAATGGATATTAGACCAATTAAAAGTTCGCACCATACTATATTCCAATACAAAGGTGTGGAGGTAGAGAACCATATTACATTTATTGAGACAGATTGTCATAAGGCAGATGGAAGCGAAGAAATCTTGTTAGACTATGCAAGAGAACCTGCTATAGAGGTTGGGGGAGAGAAGGGTAATACTATCCTATTGCCATCTGCTAATCTTAATGCTTTCTTTTTGTTACGTCATTCTTCAGCACATTTCGCAACAGAAAATATCACATTAAGGCATTTACTTGATTGGGCTTTTTTTGTTAACAAATATCATACTGATATTGATTGGGAAAAGCTCTATGTTCACGCGTTAGATAAAAATATGCATATATTCCTTGATTGTTTGAACGCGATATGTGTTGATGTTTTAGGGTTTGATAGTTCATGTTTCCCAATTCATAGGAGATACCCTTTGTTACAGAAAAGAATTTTTTTAGATATCCTTTATCCCGAATTTAAAGAAATTGCTCCATCTATGAGAAGCAATTTTGTGAAGTATTGCTATGTAAAAACCAAACGTCAATTTGCAAACAAATGGAAGTATGGGATAACTTACAAAGAAAGTTTTTGGAGTATTCTACTGAGGTTTGCTTGGAATCGGATAAGAACACCATATAGCTTTGGTGACATTATTAAAAACAAAAGATAATAATTTGTGTTTAACTATTGAAAAAAGTCTTCGTTTAATAGTTATTAGAACTTTTATCACATCAGATTGAAATATGGTCTATTTCTTTTTAGAGCATATGAGCGTGAACGGATTGGATCAAAAATATGTGAAGCATTTGATACCAGTTGGTTGTGTCAATTGGGACACAAAACAAAAAGAATTACGGCTCGTCTAAATGGATGTGGCGCTTTAGAGAACTTGCTATTGAAAGTGTGCTCATGATGTTCTGGAATTCATTTGCATTCAGTTCCTATTTGAAAAGAAATATTAGAATCAAGTCTAAGGTATAACAGACGTGCGTATATAAGTCACCAAGGATTTTACTATAGATTAAATTAGGGACAAATTATTCTTAATGAGTGGCTTACAATGATATATGATAGTTGAACTATTTGAGCAAGGTTTTGTAAGGAAGTGTTTGTATGATTTTTTATTATTAGATAATGTAACGACTAAATTATGTACAAGAATTGTTTTAAACGAGTTATTGATTTTGTAATTGTGCTGACGGCGCTGTTGATTATCTGGCCGTTTCTGCTCATCATTTATATATGGTTGACCATTGCGAATAAGGGCGAGGGGGCTTTCTTCTTTCAGGAACGACCGGGTAAGAATGGGAAGATTTTTAAGGTGATTAAGTTTAAGACGATGACGGATGAGCGTGATGCAGAAGGGAATTTGTTGCCTGATGCGGACCGTCTTACGAAAGTGGGTAAATTTGTTCGTTCTACTTCTATTGATGAATTGCCACAGTTGATTAATGTACTCAAAGGGGATATGGCGCTGATTGGACCTCGTCCGTTGTTGGTACAATACCTCCCCCTTTATTCAAAGGAACAGACACGTCGCCATGAAGTGCGACCTGGTATTACGGGTTGGGCACAGTGTCATGGACGCAATGCTATCTCATGGACGAAGAAGTTTGAGTTGGACGTGTGGTATGTAGACCATGTATCGTTGATAACGGACTTGAAGGTGATATTTATAACAGCAAAGAAGGTGCTCTTCCGTGAAGATATTTCGCAAGAGGGACAGGCGACAATGGAGTTTTTTGATGGTACAAATTAAAAAAACACGGTTATGATATTGTACGGAGCAAGTGGGCATGGTAAGGTCGTCATTGATATTTTAGAGGCGATTGGCAAGAAAATTGATTTTATTGTTGACGACAATCAGCATGTGACCGAACTTTTGGGGTATGAAGTAAAGAGAAATACTGGTACATATCCTGAAGCCATCATTTCTATCGGGAATTGCCAAATACGCAAGAAGGTGGTGGAGCAATTGTCGGTAGATAACTATATGACAGCTGTTCATCCCTCTGCCATTATTTCCAAAACTGCGTCTGTTGATGAGGGGACGGTTGTGATGCATGGTGCAATCGTACAAACTTGTGCAAAGATTGGTAAACATTGTATCATTAATACGGGTGCCTCTGTTGACCACGATTGCTTGATTGGTGACTTTGTACACGTTGCTCCTCATGCAACTGTAGCTGGTGGCGTTGAAGTTGGCGAATGCTCTTGGATTGGTGCTGGAGCTGTCATTAAGCAGTATATCAAGATTGGCAAGAATTGTATGATTGGCGCTGGCGCTGTTGTAGTAAAAGATGTACCTGATGGTGCAACTGTAGTTGGAGTCCCTGCACGGGAAATTTCTTGCTAACGTATATTTAGGGGGATTTATTTTAGGGTATATATAAAATAACAAAATAAACATCGCAATTTATAAACCATGGAAGAAAGAAAAATGATTTATCTCTGTCTGGCTCACATGAGCGATGATGGAGCGGAACAGAAATATGTGAAGGAGGCTTTTGATACGAATTGGGTGGTGCCTATGGGACCCAATGTGAATGGATTTGAACAAGATTTAGCCGACTTTTCCAACAAGAAGACCGATGGGGAGATGTTGGATCGCAAGGTGGTGTGCTTGTCTGCGGGTACTGCTGCTGTTCATTTGGCCTTGCTCGCCTGTGGCGTTCAAGCGGGCGATGAGGTGTGTGTGCAGTCGTTTACGTTCTGTGCTTCTTCACATCCCATTACGTATCTCGGGGCGAAGCCTGTGTTTATTGACTCGGAGCGTGATACGTGGAATATGGATCCTGAGTTGTTGGAGAAGGCGATTGTTGAGCGCAAGGAAGCTACGGGTAAGTATCCGAAGGCGATTATTCCTGTGGCACTCTATGGTATGCCTTACGATTGCGAAAAGATTATGGCGGTTGCCAATAAATATGGTATCCCTGTGATTGAAGATGCTGCGGAGGGTATGGGTTCTCGCTTCGATGGTCAGGTGCTTGGTACGTTTGGCCGCTTCGGTGTGCTTTCCTTCAATGGTAATAAAATGATTACGACTTCCGGGGGAGGTGCGCTTATCTGTCAGAACGCAGAAGATGCGAACAACGTGATGTGGTATGCCACTCAGGCTCGCGATGCTTATCCTTATTACGAGCACACGGCGATTGGTTACAACTACCGCATGAGCAATGTGTGTGCAGGTATCGGTCGCGGACAGATGACGGTGCTTGATGCACATATTGCTCACCATAAGCATGTGCAGGGGCTTTATAAGCAGCTGTTGAAGGACGTGCAGGGGGTAAGTTTGCATGAACAGCCTGCAGATCCTCGTTATGATAGCAATTTCTGGTTGTGTGCTGCCACATTGGATGCGGATGTGAAAATCGTAGGACAGGAAAATGCTTACAAAGAAGTTATCAAGAGTGCGGTAGGTGGTGCTGCCGGTGTGATTAAGGCGGTGGAAAGTGCTACAACGGACTGCCAACCCAATGATAATGTTGAGGCACTCCGTGTGTTTATGTTGGCGAAGAAAGTGGAATGTCGTCCTGTATGGAAGCCTATGCACAAACAGCCGGTGTATGCCGATGCTGTGGCGTATGTGAATGGTGTGTCGGAAGAAATCTTCAAGGTGGGTTTCTGCCTCCCTGCCGGTCCTTATGTTACGGATGAAGATGTGCACTACATAGTGGAATGTATCAAGGAGGCGATTGTAAAGTAAGGAAATGACAACATTATTTGATCAAAAGTTTTTGGAGAAGCTTTTGGCTGAGGCTACAGTTTCTCCGCGTTTGCGCCAAAACTTTGACTTGCGGAATGGGGCAAGCGACACTTCGCAACGCATGATGAATGCTTTACAGCCCGGAACTGAAGTGCCAATTCATCGTCATGAGGATACCGCAGAAACGGTGATTTGCCTGCAAGGTCGCTTGGAGGAAGTGATTTATGAAGAAGCGGAGGGTGAATTTCGTGAGGTGGAACGTCATCTTCTTTGTCCGGCCGAGGGCTTGTTTGGCTTGCAAGTGCCGCAGGGGGCTTGGCATAAGGTGATAGTGCACGAACCTTCCATTATCTTTGAAGCGAAGGATGGAGCGTATGTTCCACGCTAAATTTCTACTATAAATAGATTAAACAGAGAAGCGCCTTTCGATTTTACGGAAGGCGCTTCTCTGTTTTTTTGAAAGAGGCGTACTTCACTTTTTCAGGCTGTATGTATTTTATGTCAGACTGCTTACAAACCTCACCTCCTCCCGGGTGGCTTGTCCTTTGAGGTGTACCGCAGTTTTTTGGATGATGGTGGTCAGTGTATCTTCCGGTGAGGCTTGGCGGCGCACTTCTGATAGTGCCTGTCGGATGAGGGTTTGTTTTTCCTCGTTCATCACTTCTGCAACGTTGATTTTACCTTCGCGGATGGCGCGTGCCATGTGGGTGTAGATAGTCGCTGTGGTCAGAGTGCGTGCTTGTGCAATGTCGGTGATGCTTATGCCTTCGTGCAGCAGTTTCAGGCTTTCTTCCACGGTGTCGACGCGTGCTCCTTTGGGCACAAATTCGGTTTGTATCTCCGGACGTTCCACGTGGTTCTCGTTGACGTAGCGATTGACTATGGCCAGTATCTCTTTGCCGTATTTTTCAACGCCTCGTTTGCCCAGGTAGGGGATGAGCATAAGGGCTTCCGGTGTTTGTGGTAGCAGATTGACGATGCCCACCAAGGCCCGTTGTTGCAGGATGGCATAGGCCGGCAGCCCCTGTTCGCGTGCTTGCTGCAAGCGCCATTCGGTGATTTGTTGATAGAGTTCCGGCTGCAGGATGTCGGTTGGAACGATTACTTTTTGGCTGCCTTTGGGGGCGGCCTCTTTTTTTGTCTTTTTGTTTCCGCTGCGTTTCGTGTCTTCGTCAAGCACAATCATGGCCTTTTGCAGAAGATATTCCTTCACGCGAAAACCCTCTTCCTTGACATACTCCAGCAGTTGTTGCCTTTGCCTTGTGTCTTCGCGCCATTCGCGGAGTGCCACTTCGGTTTTGCGTGCCACTTCCTTGCTGTCGGTGGGCAGTTGCAGGTCTTTGGCCGAGAGGGTCAAGGGTTGCAGCTTCTCGGCAAAATAGGCTGCTCCTTTGCATAAGCGTTCTTGCAGTTCCTGCTGCCGAGCGGTGTCGTTATCTTCGTTGACGAGGCGTGTGTATTGTGCCTGAAAACGTTGGGCAACGGCTTGCAGCTCCTGCTCGATGGGCTGTTGCAGTGTCTCGAATTCACTCAGCAGGGTGGGATAGAGGCGTGAGAAGTGTTCGTGCATGATGCGCAGCAGGCGTGTGTGGCATTCATGAATGTGGCCGAAGTCGAACAGTTCGTCCAACAGTTCTTTAGCATAGAGCCTGCGCATTTCTTCCACCTCTCTGTGTCCCGGTGTGCGATGTCCCATCTGTTGATGAAAATCCTGCACGGTGGCATCGTTGATGATGGCGTGTTGTGGGATGGGGGCAGAGAGAACCAACCCCTCCAATGTGCGGCAGCGGCTCAGTGCCACGTAGGTCTGACCATGCGCAAAGGCTGCCGAAGTGTCGATGATGGCATGGTCGAAGGTGAGGCCCTGGCTCTTGTGAATGGTGATGGCCCAAGCCAATTTCAGCGGCAGTTGTTTAAAAGTTCCTTCCACCTCTTCGCGTATCTCTTTGCTCTTTTCGTCCAGCACATATCGGCTGTTGCTCCATTCTTCGGGCATCACCTCAATGGTGTTACCCTCCCGGGTGCGCACTTCCACCGTTTCGGATGTGAGGCGTGCCACTTCACCAATCATTCCGTTGTAGTAACTGTGGTCCGTCGCATTCTTCACAAACATCACCTGTGCTCCCTCTTTCAGTTCCAGGAGTTCGGGGGTGGGGTAGGAGTATTCGGGAAAGTTTCCCTTGATGGCGGCTTTGTAGGTGTGCAGCCTGGCCGGCAAACCATCTATCTCGGCATTGTTGATTTGCTCTGCCTGTCGGTTGTGTGTAACAAGGCGGATGTATCCCTCCTCCCGTGGTGGCACAAAGTCGGGCAGACAACGCGCATTGAGTTGTGCGAGCGTTCCGGCATCGGCTTTTCCCTCGCGAATGGCATTGAGCAAGGTGATGAACTGCTCATCGTTTTGACGATAGACGGTTTGCAGCTCAATGGTGGCATAACGTGTTTGCTCCAAAGCCCTGCTCGAGAAGAAATAAGGCGAAGCATAGTGCTGCTGCAGGAGTCGCCACTCCTCTTCTTTCACCACTGGCGAAAGCTGTTGCAAGTCGCCGATGAGCAGCAGTTGCACTCCGCCGAAAGGCTTGTTGTGCTGTCGGTATCGGCGCATCACCATATCCACGGCATCCAGCAGGTCGGCTCGCACCATACTTATCTCGTCGATGACCAGCAAGTCGATGCTGCGAATGATTTTCTGCTTCTGCTTGCTCATCTTGAAGCTTTCGCGCGAAAAGCTCGCTCCCGGAACATAGGGCGCAAAGGGCAGCTGAAAGAAAGAGTGAATCGTAACGCCTCCGGCATTGATGGCGGCAATGCCCGTGGGGGCCAGCACCACCATGCGTTTGGGGGTTTGCTTTTTCAGATTTTTCAGAAACGTGGTTTTTCCGGTGCCGGCTTTTCCTGTGAGAAAAAGATGTGTGCCGGTTTGCTCAATGATTTGCTGAGCCAGGGAGAGTTCAGGATTGGAGTGTTCTTTCATGTTGTGTCAGTGTGGAGGAGGCTTTCTGCTTGTGACATAGCTTGTCAGAGGATGAGTTGCCGGCATCTTTCGCGCTCCTTTGCCGCAACTCTCTGCAAACTTACGACAAATCTCGGACCTGCGAGCATTTCCCCCTCGTTAGTTTTTTATCCTTCCCCTCCGGCTTGCCCTAAACGCGGAAACTATCCGAATGGTAATAGGCAGCCGGACGGTGCTGTCTTCCTAAGGTAGGGGGACGAGCGTAGCGGAGGAGGTATGAGCATACGAGGAAGCTTCATGCCGTAGGCTCGCTTAGGTCTGTTCATACCCCTCACCCGTTCCGGGAGCTCCCCAACTTTAGGGGAGCAGCCCCATCCGGATGGTCCGAACGCTGCGCCCCTTTGCTGAAACATACTGTCGGTAAACAGGCCGGAGGCACTGCTCCCTGAAAGTGCATGAAAAAAGCCCATTTTGAAGATACCCCATTTCATGGATGAAGATATGGGGTTTCATGGCAGGAGATAAGCACTATCTCTGTCAACGAAGTGGGGTATCTCCGAAAGCCTTATTTTTCGTCGTTTCCGGTCTTTGAGGTGTACTGAAAAAAGTTGACAGTTTAAACTTTAAATACTATACCGGTTTACACTTCTTTTTTTTATGCCTATAGCAGTTGACACTTGGCAAAGATAATACTATCTGAGTTTACACTCCAAATTCTTTGTATTTCT
>JAFYPU010000034.1 GCA_017547385.1 Bacteroidaceae bacterium | reverse complement strand
CGATGACACACACCGAGTCATCGCAGCCTTGCGTTTTCTTCTACTGAAACAAGAAAACAGAACGCATTTCCGACAAAACCGGCAAGGCTTGCCACTTTTTTGGCAGTGCTTGCCGATTTTTTGGCAAGGCCTGCCGGTAATTCTGCAAGGCGTATGGATTTCTCAGATACCGCTGTGCGTGTACGCGCAATAAAAAACAAATATTCTTTTTGCCTTGCACGTGCCTTGCACTATCTTTGTGCCGGATAAAAACTACAAAAACGATGAAGACAAAACACTTGCTCCTTTTGATGCTTTGCATGTGGCTGTGCCTTGCATGCGGTAAGAAACGTGCCGGAACAGCGGCCGACTGGCTGAAAGCCGACGATGTGCACGTGGCCATCGATGAAACTTTCCGTCCACTGATGGAAGCCGAACTCGAAGTCTTTGCCGCGCGTCATCCCGAGGCGGCGCTCTATCCGCAATATGTCAGTGAGAACGAAGCCATTCGCCTTTTGGTTTCCGACAGCCTGCGTTGCTGCGTGGCCACCCGAAAGCTGTCGGAAAAGGAACTGCGCATGGTGGAGGCCAACAGGCTGCGCGCCCGCCACACACGCATTGCCTATGATGCCTTTGCGCTTATCACCCACAAAGCAAACCCTGACACAGCCATCACCTTGGACGAGATTCGCGGCATCGTGAGCGGGAAAATCACTCGTTGGGAGCAGCTCTCACGTTCCACACGCAAGGGAGAATTGAGCTTGGTGTTCGACAATGAGGGTTCCAGTACCGTACGATATATGACCGACTCACTCAATGGCGGTCAGCCCCTCAAGGGAAATGTCTTTGCGCAGGGAAGCAACGAGAAAGTGATTGAGCTGGTGAAGCAAGACCCCGACATCATCGGAGTGGTGGGAGCTGATTGGCTGAAACAGAAAGGCGACTCTGCGCTGCATAGTTTCCGCAACCTCGACTTCAATGTGATGCTGGTGAGCCGCTTCTCGGGTGTTCAAGGAATGTATTTCCGCCCTTATCAATACTATATCGCCACGGGCGAATATCCTTTGGTGCGTGATGTCTATGCCATCACCACCGATCCTCGCACCAAGTCGCAAGTCAAGAACTTCTACTTTTTCTTGTCGGGACAGGTCGGCCAATTGGTGATATGCAACAACTCACAAATGCTACCCGTGATGCCGGTGCAAGTGAAGAGCGTGGCCAACAATTGATAAGACCCTTTTGCATGCTTTAGGTAAGTTTCGCAAAAAACTTTTGGGCAGTACGCATATAAATTCTTACATTTGCACGTTTTCGTGTCTGCACTATGATCGTTGCATGGTGCGGCCGTATGATTGAGAAATAACAATTAAAAGAATAAAAGCATGAAGAAAAACCTGTTTATCGCGTTCATGATGTGCGCCCTTTTCTTTGTGGGTGGCACAAAAGCCGTAGCGCAAGAAGCTGCAGGCTTGAGTGAAGATTTGCTCCTTTTGGCCAACACCGTGGTGGACCAGAACCTTTCTGACCCCGACGCAGCCAACAAGACATTCACCAAGTTGTATCGTAAAATCCGTAAAAACAAGGAACAGCTCCTGGCTGTCGGAAAGTTCTTCAAGGAAAAGAACGTTTATGCTTGCGCCCGTATCTGTGCAGAAGAGGCTTATAAGTTGGCTCCGCAGGATATCCCCGTACTCATGTTCAATGGTGAAATCTGCATGATGCGTAAGGATTATGGTGCTGCCGGCCAAAAGTTTGACGAAGCACTGTTTGTTGATTCCACCAACATTGAAGCACTTCGCCTCAATGCGCGCGTATATAAATATGTGAACCCCCACGTAGCTCTCGAGATGCTGGAACGCCTCAAGAGAGTGGAGCCGGAAAATGCTTCTGCCGACAAGGAAATCGGTGATATCAACTACAACTTGGGCGAATCTAAGGCTGCCGTAAAAGCTTACAACGGCTATTTCAAGAACACAAAGCCTGCCGACCTCGACATCCGCTCAATGGAAAACTACACCATCGCTCTGTTCTCAACAAAGGGATACCAAAAGGGACGTGATGTGTTGAAAGTTGTGATGCCGCTCACTGAGAAGAACTTGGTGTTCGACCGCATGAACTTCTTCTGTGCTTACGAAAACTACGAACTTCCCGAAGCTGCTGAAGCTTTGAAGTATCTCACAGAGAAGCGTTATGCCGACTCTCTTTACATCTATCTGGACTATGCTGAAGCTGCCGGCTTTATGGAAACTCAGGGCGACATGGTGGCAGCAGCCGACTTCTTGGCTGAGGGTTTGAAGCGCGACTCCAGCAAATTAGCCGGATGGAAGAAACTCGTGGAGTTGTATCAAGGCAATAAGAACTTCACTGCTGCCATTCCCGCTTATAAAACTTTCTTGGAACTGAACAAGGCCAACAACCGTGCCACAGATACTTTGCAGTTGGGTGTGATTTATTATAACGCTTCACAAACCGACTCTGTGAACAAAGCAGATCACGTGAAGAACGGTGCCGAAATGTTTGCAGCCGTTGAACGTCAAGCTCCCAAGAGCTATCTCGGTCCCCTGTGGCGTGCTCGCATCCTGAATGTCTCCAACGATCCGTTGGATGACGTGAAAGGTGCTTACGAGGTGGTATTGCAGCGCACTGAAGGCAACGAGAAGGCCAACGCCGAGCGTGTGGAAGCATTCGCTTACCTTTCATTCTATTACCTGAAGAAAGACAACGAAGCTGAATCACTTCGCTACGCAGAGGAAGTGCTCAAGATTGATCCCAACCACGGAATGGCCAAGCAAATCAAGGCTGTGTTGAGCAAATAATTTCATTCGGACACTACGTTACCAAATAAGCATCAAGCCGCAGGAACTTTTTCCTGCGGCTTGATGTGTTTAGATGGGTGCAACAAAGATGTATTGGAGTCGGCATTGCGTGGTGAATTCTTAGGTATTACAGCGTCGCCTATCTGTTTTGAGTGATTTTATTTCTTTCTGCTTCCGACGGGCATAGAATACCTTAATAAAATTATAAATCTTTTTGCAAAGTAGAGTGGAATGTTTACCTTTGTGCAGAGGTTTTGTGCCTTGTCGTGTAGAAACACCAATCATTTATTAACATTATAAATCAGTATTATGAAAAAGATGAACAAAGTTTTGGCTTTTGCTTTGGTCGCTTTGCTTTCGTTCAGCACTGTTGGCGCATGGGCACAGTCACTTTCTCCCAACACCAAATGGCACTGGGAAAAAGGAACCATTGTGATTGATTCGCCTGCACGTCCTGCCGGTCAACAACACGCTCTCGGCTTGAAGGTAGATCCCATCAAGACTGTTCGCGTAGCTTTCGTTGGTCTCGGCATGCGTGGTGAGTGGGCTGTTTTGCGTTTTGCTCACATTCCCGGTGTTGAAATTGTTGCACTTTGCGACTACGAAAAGCCCCGTGCAGAGCGTTTCCAGAAGTACCTCCGCGAAGCCGGTCTTGCTCCTGCCGATGTTTACTATGGCGAAAAGGGTTACGAAGAAGTTTGTAAGCGTCCAGATGTAGACCTCGTTTACATCGCTACCGACTGGAACCACCACTATCCCGTGGCCAAGTTTGCGATGGAAAATGGTAAGCACGCTGCCATCGAAGTACCCTCTGCAATGAACCTTGATCAGTGCTGGAGCCTCATCAACCTTTCTGAGAAATTGCGTCTCCACTGCTTCATCCTCGAAAACTGCTGCTACGACGAGTACGAAATGACTGCCCTCGCTATGAAGCAAGACGGTTTGTTCGGTGAAATCATCCGTGCTGAAGGTGCTTACATCCACGGTCTCGAATGGTTCTGGGATTCATACTGGACCGACCCCAACGACAACGACGTTGACAACCTCCACTGGAGAATGAAGTACAACAAGGAAAATCGTGGTGACGTTTATGCCACTCACGGCCTTGGTCCCGTGGCACAGTGCCTCGATATCCACCGTGGTGACCGCTTCACCACCCTTACAGCTATGGACACTGAAAGCTTCGTAGGTAAGGAATGGGTAGAAAACAAAACAGGTAGAGAATGTAAGGAGTTCCGTAATGGTGACCACACCACTACCCTCATGCGTACAGCTAACGGTAAGGTTGTAGAAATCCAGCACAACGTGATGACTCCCCAGCCCTATAACCGTTTGTTCAAGTTGACCGGAACCAAGGGTTATGCCACTAAGTATCCTCAGCCCGAATTGGCTCTCTCCGGCGACGCTCTCAAGGGCACAGATGCTCCTCAGATGGACAACCTCAATGCTCACGGATTTATGCCTGCCGCACAGCGTGAAGCACTCATGAAGAAGTATTATCACCCCATCCTTGCCAAGTACATCGAAAAGGGACGCAAGATGGGTCATGGTGGTATGGACTTCGTGATGGACTCTCGCTTGGTTTACTGCTTGCAAAATGGTCTTCCCCTCGACATGGACGTTTACGACTTGGCTGAATGGTGCTCTCTCGCAGAACTCGGTGCTATTTCTATGGACAACAACTGCGCTGCAGTTGCATTCCCCGACTTCACTCGTGGTCACTGGAATGACGTGAAGGGTTACAAGCACGCTTTTGCTACTCCCGAAGCAGAACAAGCTACTGAAGCTGCTGCCGAGGCTTACACTGCCGCTCAGAAGGCTGCTGTGGCTAAGTATAAGCTTTGGGACCTCTATGACGCAGTTCAGAAGGCTGAAGGCAAGCAGAAGGATAAGGCCCTCAAGGCTTATATCAAGGCTGTGAAGAAAGCCAAAGCTGAAATCCTCAAAGCTACAAAGTAAGAAGCAATTTGCACACTTGATGCAATAAATCATATAGAGGGTAGCCCATCCATGAATTTTGGGCTACCCTCTTTTTTATCCCCACACAAACTCAATCCTATCAGCGTTTCTTTTCTTGTTCAGTAAAGAAACAAAAAAGCAGAGGCCGAGTCAAAAATTCATACTTTGACTCGGCCTCTGCTTTATCCTTTCTGTAAACTTCAATCCACGCGGACAGCTTTCGTCACTTGCTCGATCTGTTTCAGCGAATCACACACGGCTTTCACATCTTCGGTGTCATAAACCGAGATATCAATGCTACCCTCGAAGATACCGTCATTGGTTTCGAGCGTGATGCGTTTGATAACAAATGCATTCTGCTTGTGAAGCACGTCAGCGATGGAATAGAGTACGCCTCGGCTGTCGATACCCTTGATATAGATTTTGGTATCAAACAACATGCTCTTGTGCATATCCCAATCGACTGCCAGGATATTGTTGCCGTAACGCGTCTTATGCTTGGTGGCCGTTTCGCAATTTCGCTTGTGTATCTCCAAGGTTTTATCGTCCATGATACAACCCATCACATCATCACCCGGAATGGGATGACAGCAGGGAGCCACCACACACTTAGCCATTGTCTCTTCGTTCAGCACCAACACCTTTTTGCGGTTCAGGTTCTTCACAAATTCAATGGCATCGTTCGCTACGCCACTCTCTTTTCGACCGATAAACGGGAAGAGTTTGCGCCATCCGCTTTTCTTTTTACCTTTCAGCACATCAATGTCAGCATCTCCCAATTGCACCTTTCCCTCTCCGATGGCCAAGAACAAATCAGCCGGAGCGAGGAAATGATGAGCATGGGTAAGCTTTGAGAACACTGCCGCTGTGGCTTCGAAACCCTTTCCGGTAAGGAAAGTGCGCAACTCCTCTTCTCCTCTACGTTGCTTCTCACGACGTTCGCGGCGCAGGATGGCTTCTATCTTGCACTTCGCTTTTGCCGTCATGGCAAAGCCGAGCCATTCGGGCTGCACACGCTGCGTGCGCGACGTGAGTATCTCCACCTGATCACCGCCTTTGAGGCGATAACTCAGCGGCACAAGGCGATGATTTACCTTGGCACCGATGCAATGGCTTCCCAAGAAAGAGTGAATAGAGAATGCAAAGTCAAGAGCCGTAGAACCCGAAGGCATGGTTTTGAGTTCGCCTTTGGGAGTGAAGACCTGTATTTCGGATGTAAACAGATTGAGCTTGATCGTATCCAAAAGGTCAAGCGTATCAGGCTGTGGGTCGTCCAAAATTTCACGGATGGAGTCCAGCCAACGGTTCAACTCGTTTTCGTCGTATGCCGCTCCCGCGTCCTTATACTTCCAATGCGCTGCCAAACCTTGCTCGGCAATGTCGTCCATTCGTTCAGAGCGTATCTGCACTTCAATCCAGGCACCCGAAGAAAGCATAAACGTTTCGTGCAAGGCCTGATACCCATTCGCCTTGGGCTGTGTGAGCCAATCGCGCCGACGGCCGGGGTGTTTTTTGAATATCTGCGACAATGCCGCATCAATGATGTAAGCCTCATCGATTTCCTGCTCGATGTTGCGCGGTTTGAAAACCACACGCATGGCCAAGAGATCATAGATTTCGTCGAATGGGATGTGCTTTTTCTGCATCTTCGACCAAATGCTGTAAGGACTCTTCACACGTGAGGTAAGTCGATAACTGATGCCGCGTGAATCAAGTTGGGAACGAATGAGGGGAGTGATGCTTTCAATGATTTTTTCGCGCTCTTTTTCCGAATGCGAAAGCTTCTCCAAAATGCTTTCATACTCCTCCGGATGCTGATAACGGAACGACAGGTTTTCCAGTTCGGTTTTGATTTTATTCAAGCCCAAACGGTCGGCCAACGGCGCGAAGATGTAAAATGTTTCGCCGGCAATTTTGTATTGCTTGCTGGGAAGCATGCTGGCGAGGGTTCGCATGTTGTGCAAGCGGTCAGCAATTTTGATAAGTATGACACGGATGTCATCACTCATGGTCAGGAGGAGTTTTTTGAAAGTCTCCGCCTGCAACGATGCACGATCACCGAAGATGCCGCCCGAAATCTTTGTCAAGCCCTCAACAATGTTGGCCACTTTCGGTCCGAAGAGATTGGAAAGATCCTCATTGGTGTAATCCGTATCCTCTTCCACATCATGCAAAAGGGCAGCACAGATGGAGGTTGAACCCAGTCCGATTTCCTCACACGTGATTTGCGCCACGGCAATGGGATGCAGGATGTAGGGTTCTCCAGAAAGGCGACGCACCCCTTTGTGTGCTTGTTTGGCAAAGTTAAAAGCTTTTGTGATGACATCCACCTTACGCCGATGATTAGACGCAAGGTATGTATTCTTTAGCTTCTCAAAAGCCGCACTGATCAATTCCTCATCTTTTATTTCCTGAGGTGTAAGCTGTTTGTTGGGCTTGTCTGTCATAAGTTTGTCCTCCTTGATAAGAAACGGATGGAATGCCGGCACACATTTCGCAGTACCGGTATCATCACCTTTCAAAACTGAGAATGAAAGCCGGCTCCCCTCGCTAAAAATCAACAAGGGGGCAACCTTTCATTTATTACTTGACACGGATTTTCTTTCCGGCTCGGATGTTATTTCCTTTTAGACCGTTGAGCTTACGGAGTTTGCTCACACTTGTGCCATGACGACGTGCAATTTCGCTCAAGGTATCTCCCTGACGCACCGTTACGCTTTTGGCCTTGCGACTGCTTCTTTCATCATCGCGTCTGCCGCGTCTGCCACGTGAAGCACTGCGATCGTTGTTGCGCGAACCATTGCGCGGAGCTTGACGCACAGAAGAGGCGCCCGGCTCGGCCACTTGCACCACAGCACGGCGCGTAAAGAGCGAGTCGGCACGATAATTATAAATGGAATCGCCCCAATCCACAAAAGCCAAAATGGTTTCCTGCGGCAAACGAATGGTGCACGGACGTTGCGCACCGGGGATAAGACCGGTGCGATATTGGGGATTCAATGCCTTGACAGCTTTGTAATCAATTCCGCACAAATCGGCAATCTGCGAGAAATGCAGATTGCGGTTCACCACCACAGTGTCCGTACTGACGGGATGACTTGTAATCATCGGGCAGATGTTGTGCTCACAATAATAATTCATGATGTAATTTGCCGCAATAAAAGCAGGAACATATCCACGCGTTTCCTTTGGCAGATAAGGATAGATGGCCCAATAGTCCTTTGCACCGGCACGATGCATCGCCTTGTTCACGTTTCCGGGACCGCAATTGTAAGCAGCAATCACCAAAGTCCAGTCGCCATAGATATTATAAAGGTCTTTCAAATACTTGGCGGCAGCAAACGACGACTTGATGGGGTCGCGTCTGTCATCGATGAGACTGTTCACCTCAAGGCCATAACGTTTTCCTGTGGCCACCATGAACTGCCAAAGACCGGCCGCCCCCACTCTGCTCGTGGCTGTGGGGTCGAGAGCCGACTCAATGACGGGAAGATACTTCAGTTCCAATGGTACACCATAATAGTCGAGAGCTTCTTCGAAAATGGGAATATAAAGATTGCAAGCTCCGAGCATATAGGCAACAGAACGTCTGAGACGACCGCTATATTGGTCGATAAATCGCCGCACAATGCTGTTATAGGGAAATTCCATCACAGCCGGAATGCGCTGCAAGCGTTCCTGATAAACCTCGGGAGCAAAAGTGGGATTGTAGTCGGGATTTTCGCAAGTACTGTCAGGACGGAGATAGTTCTGCGCGTGCCATTCCATCAACAAAGAGTCAACATTGTAAGTCATACTCTCCGGCAAATCCACTCCTCCATCATCAAGCACAACAGTGTCCTCGGGCATCACCTCCACACCCTCGTCGTCCACTTCTATCACTTCTTGCGCCGAAACGGCAGTTGCCGTAACAAAACAGGCTGAAAGGAATATAAAAAATTTTCTCATAATGCTGATTTAAAAATTGAGGGAGCAGCCCACGCCATAGGCTCTTGTGGGCATTGTTCCTTGGTTTTCGAATGTTGTGGGTGCCACTTTCATGCTCAGATCCGGCGAGATGTCAAACTCTGAAAGCTGTGCATCGACATAAGCATCGATGACCGAAAGCAAATAGACACCGATAAAGCAAAACGCACTCAGGTCGCGATAACGGCGATAGTAGTTCTTTTTGTTCTTAAACACCGTCTTGAAGTGTTCCTCACGCCCTGTGATGTCATAACGAGGTGGGAGCATTCCCATATAGCTTTGGGTGCGCGGGTCGTCATCCATGATGTCGAGATATGCCTGCGAATAGTCGCGATACATCTGTTGGTTCCACATGAGGGCATAAGTGCAACCCAAAAATCCTCCATACACAATGGGGATTTTCCAATACTTGCGGTTGTAGATCTGCCCCGCACCGGGAAGCACAAGCGAGAGCCAGAGTGCTCGTTGAGGGTCGGGCACAAAACGCTCCTTGGGAAACTCAGACGGAACATCGGTCTGTAGGAGCGAATCGGCTGCCGACATGGGACGTTGCAAAGCGCGCAGCGCACTGTCGTTGCGGGCCACGATGCCGGTATCGGCTTTCTCTTGATAATCAGCCGAGATAAAAAGGCTGTCAACAGGCGTCGGGATGCTGTCCGCCGCCTGTGCCGATGCCTTGCCACCCACATTCACCCATGCGATGAGCAAGAACACGAAAGAGAAAGCCGTCCGCCACAATTGCTTCATCGTCTCATCTTGTCGAATAAAGCCACGATGCGTTCCAAATCCTCTTCCGAATTGAACGGAATGCTGATTTTTCCTTTTCCACCGGCCGTGCAAGTCATTTGCACCTTGCTGCGGAAAAAGTCGGACAGACGCTCTCTGAGCACATTGTATTCCTCGGGAAGTCGTGAAGCCGACTTGCCGCCCAACTGCTTGCGACCGCTCTTCACCACCTCACCGCTGTTGATGGCTTTCACCATTTCCTCAACCTGACGCACGGAGTAACCGTTTTCTTGTATTTCTCCGAAGAGTTTCACCTGCATCGAGGGTTGATTGAGTCCCAGGAGTGCTCGTGCATGTCCTTGGTCCACTTGTCGATTCTGCAAGGCCACTTGCACCTGTGCCGGCAGTTTGAGCAAACGCAGGTAGTTGGCAATGGTGGCACGCTTCTTACCCACTTTCTCACTGAGTTGATCCTGTGTGAGGTCGTATTTCTCAATCAGGTTCTGATAAGCCAGGGCTATTTCGATGGCATTGAGGTCTTCACGCTGTATGTTTTCGACCAAGGCCATCTGCATCACGTTCTCATCATCGGCCGTGCGGATGTAGGCGGGTATCGTTTTGAGACCTGCCATCTGCGAGGCACGCCAACGACGCTCACCGGCAATGATTTGATAAGTGCCGTCATCCATTTTTCGCAGGGTGATGGGCTGAATGATGCCAATCTCGCGAATGCTGTCAGCCAATTCCGAAAGTGCCTCGGCATCAAATTCGCGACGAGGCTGGTTGGGGTTGGCCTTTATCTTTTCTATGGAAATTTCGTTGATGGAGGATGAACCGCCGGTATGCACATCTTCGGTGGAAATCAGCGCATCCAATCCGCGTCCCAAGGCGGGGAACTTCTTTTGTACTGCCATGTGTCTGTTGCTTTATTGGTTCTTCATGATGATCTCCTTGGCCAAGGCGAGATGGTTCTTGGCACCGGTCGACATGGCATCGTAGAGAATCACCGGGAGTCCGTGGCTCGGTGCTTCGGAGAGTTTCACGTTGCGCTGAATGACGGTTTTGAACACCAGCTCTTGGAAGTGGCGTTTCACCTCTTCGTAGATTTGATTGGCCAAACGCAGACGCGAATCATACATCGTGAGCAGGAAGCCCTCCAGTTCGAGTTCCGGATTCAGTTTCTGCTTAATGATTTTAATGGTGCTCAAGAGCTTGGATATTCCCTCCAAAGCGAAGTATTCGCACTGCACAGGAATAATCACCGAGTTGGCAGCCGTGAGTGCATTCACTGTGATGAGTCCCAACGAGGGCGAGCAGTCGATAAGGATGTAATCGTATTCCGATTTCAGCGGTTCGAGGATGGATTTTATCACAAACTCTCTGCGCTCCAGATTAAGCATTTCCACTTCCGCACCCACCAAGTTGATGTGCGACGGAATGATGTCAAGGCGGTCGATGTCGGTGGTATAGATAGCTTCACGCACATCGGCCTTATCGATGATGCATTCGTAGATGGAACAATCCACCTTGCCAATATCCACACCCAATCCCGACGAAGCATTGGCCTGCGGGTCGGCATCGATCAGCAATACTTTTTTCTCTAATGTGGCCAGCGAGGCCGCCAAGTTCATTGAGGTGGTGGTTTTTCCCACACCTCCTTTTTGGTTTGCAAGTGCTATGATTTTGCCCATTGTTCTTATTTTTTGAGCGAGCAGAGTGCTTTATCCTGCGAGCAATGCCGCACCTGCCGAAACGCATTCCGGCGAGTGCACACTCCACCCATTTTGCAAAGGTAACAATTTTTCCGTTATCCCGTAGGCATTAAAGTTTTTTTCGTACTTTTGCGCAAAGCCGCCGAGGCCTCAAACGGACTCCCCGACGGCATCCGACAAGCAGAAAGCGGCATCTCGGGAATGCCTGCCCCGGCGACCAAAAACCGGAAGTGCTTGCACGCAAAATCCGCAAGGCGTTTAGAAATTTCTGCAGTGCTTGCAAAAAATTCTGCAGTGCTTGTAAATTTTTGTACGTCGAAAGCCCGTTTTTCCGACAAAACGTAAGCCACAGCCGCTGCCATTCCGAAACATCCAGCACACATCATGCAAGAAGAAAGACCCTACATCCTTATTTCCAACGACGATGGTTACACTGCCCCGGGCATCAACTACCTCATCGACACGCTGATGCCCATGGCCGACATCATTGTTGTTGCCCCCGACTCCCCACGTTCGGGAGCCGGCTGTTGCATCACCCCCAACGTGCCCCTCACCTGCAAACTCATGCACCGCGAGCCGGGGCTTGAGGTGTATGCTTGTTCGGGCACGCCGGTCGACTGCGTAAAAGTGGCTCTGAACCGCTTTGTCCGCCGTCGCCCCGACCTCATCATCGGAGGCATCAACCACGGCGATAATTCCTCCGTCAACGCACACTATTCGGGCACTATGGGTGTGGCCACCGAAGGGGCGTTGCAGGGCTATCGTTCCATCGCTTTCTCGCTCTGCAACCATAGTTTGCGAGCCGACTTCACACCTTTGCACGACTATCTCCTGAAATTCACGGAATATGCACTCACCAACGAGTTACCCCCTTTCAGTTGTCTGAACATCAACTTCCCGCTCTGCGAAAGCTTCAAAGGAGTGCGCGTGTGCCGCATGGCGCACAGCCGATGGCAAAACGAGTTGGAGGAACGCGAACACCCTCACGGCCGACCCTACTTCTGGTTGGTGGGCGACTGTGCCGAACTCGAACCGGAGGCTACCGACACCGACCGCTGGGCTTTGGCCAACGGCTATGTGGCGGTTACGCCCGTCAACCTAGACCTTACGCACTACGGCTTACGCGATAAGTTGAACTTCGACGCACTCTGAACATCACCCGGCGAGACTCTGATTTTGCAACCACCGAAACCATTTACCACCAACGGGACTGTATGAAATACTTCCTCATTGCCGGCGAAGCCAGCGGCGACCTGCATGCCGCTCATCTCATGGCGGCTCTCCGCCGCAAAGACCCCGAAGCCTCATTTCGCTTCTACGGAGGCGACCACATGAGTGCCGTCGGTGGCATGCGCCTGCGCCACTACCGCCATTTGGCCTACATGGGTTTCATCCCCGTGTTGCTGCATCTGCCCCAAATCCTGAGAGGCATGGTACGCTGCAAGCACGACATCGAAGCCTGGCAACCGGATGTGGTGGTGCTTGTGGATTATCCGGGATTTAATTTAAACATTGCCAAGTTTGTCAGCCGCAAACGTCTCTGCCCCGTCTATTACTACATCTCGCCCAAAATATGGGCCTGGAAGGAGCACCGAATTCACAGCATACGTCGCTACGTTACGCGACTCTATTCCATACTTCCTTTCGAAGTGGACTTTTTCGAGCGAAAGCACGGCTATAAAATCTGCTATGTGGGCAACCCCACCGTGGACGAAGTCTGCGCATTCCGCCAAAACCATCACGAGACACGCGAAAGCTTCTCTCTGGCTGCCGGCATCGACCCCGACCGCCCCATCATAGCCCTGCTAGCAGGCAGTCGCAGGCAGGAAATCAAGGACAACCTGCTCCGTATGTGCCAAGCAGCTGCTCCGTTTGCAGAAAAGGGTTACCAACTCGTGCTGGCAGGAGCACCGTCCATCCCGAACGATTACTACGCAACGCTGCTCGCCCGTCTACCCGACGGAACGGCACGCCCCACCCTTGTGAACGGCATGACCTATCGTCTGTTGGCACAGGCCGAAGCCGCCCTTGTTACGAGCGGAACCGCCACACTGGAGACCGCACTTTTCGGTGTGCCGCAGGTGGTTTGCTACTACACTGCGTGCGGACGCTTGGTGTCTTGGCTGCGCCGCCGACTGCTCAAGGTGCGATACATCAGCCTTGTCAATCTGGTGTGCGACGCCCCCGTCGTTCCTGAACTCGTGGCCGATGGCATGACAGTGCCTGCCGTGCGCTCCGCCCTGGGTGGCATTTTGCACGGAGGCTCCGAGCGAGAAGCCATGCTCGAAGGATACCGACAAATGACGCAACGCCTCGGAACACCCGGTGCCCCCGAACGCGCCGCCGCCGACATGGTGCAGCACCTCCAAGACTCATAAATAATTCTCACAAGTCATCAAAATTCTCAACACTTAAATAACAATCTCATGAACACACTCGAAAAGATTTTCGCAGCAAAGTTGCTGAACGTGAAAGCCATCAAGTTGCAACCCGAAGCCCCCTTCACTTGGGCCAGCGGTTGGAAGTCGCCTTTCTATTGCGACAACCGTAAGACACTCGCCTTCCCCAATCTTCGCGGTTTCGTGAAGCTCGAACTGAGCCGCATCATTGCAGAGAAATATCCCGAGGCCGAAGCTGTGGCCGGCGTGGCCACCGGTGCCATCGCACAGGGCGCACTCGTAGCCGAGGAGTTGGGACTTCCCTTTGCCTATGTTCGCTCCAAGGCAAAGGATCACGGAATGACCAACCTCATTGAGGGAGATTTGCAACCCGGCATGAAAGTTGTGGTGGTGGAAGACCTGATTTCCACAGGCGGAAGCAGCCTGAAGGCCGTCGAGGCTCTGAGAGCTCACGGATGCGAGGTCATCGGCATGGTGGCCAGCTACACTTACGGCTTCCCCGTGGCCGAAGAGGCTTTCGCCGCTTCCAAAGTTGAACTCACCACGCTGACCAACTACGAAGCCGTGGTGGAAGTGGCACTCAGCACCGGTTACATCAAGGAAGAGCACGTGCCCATGCTGGCAGAGTGGCGCAAAGACCCTGCACACTGGGGATAAACGTCAGAAAGCATTTCACAGCCTCTCCATGGCACACCGGTGCGGTGGAGAGGCTTTTTTCATCATCGCACAACCCATTCACACCATCACCCGTCTCACCCACTGACATGCCTACCGCTTCAGCCAAATACGTCGACGTGCTTTTGCCGCTGGCCATGCCGGCCCCGCTCACCTATGTGCTGCCCTCATCGTTGGCCGCCGAGGTGGCCGTGGGCTGCCGTGTGGTGGTACCGTTGGGAAAGCGCAAGCAATATGCCGGTCTGGTGGTCAGACTGCACAACGAAGCACCTGCGGGAAGCTATGACGTGCGGCCCATCGTCGAGGTGGTCGACACAACACCGTTGCTCCTGCCCGAGCAATGGAAACTGTGGGAGTGGATTTCTTTATATTATATATGTACACCCGGCGAAGTGATGAAGGCTGCCCTGCCGGCAGGCTTGAAACTCGAAAGCGAGATGTGCGTATCGCGGGCTGCCGACTTCGACCCCTCCACCCCACTGACCAAGGCCGAGCAAAGCCTCCTCGATTTGTTGCCGCCCGATGGCGATATCGGGATGGCCGATTTGCAGCGAAAAGCCGGCATCGGCAACATTCTGCGCACGGTGCACCAATTGTTGGAAAAGGGATGCATCACCGTGAAAGAGCACATCGAACGCTCTTTCCGCCCACGCACCGAACAGCACGTGCGACTCACGGAAACTTATTTTGATGAAGAAAAGCTCAACACGCTTTTCGCCGAACTCAAACGAGCCCCCCGACAGGCAGAAATGCTGACGCTGTATCTCGACTTGGCTTCGGCAGCCACCGCCTTGCGACTCAAAAACGCCCGACTGCTGGCTGAGGTTTCGCAAAAGCAACTCACAACTGCCGGCGGCTCATCTGCCACCCTCGCAGCCTTAGTGAAACGCGGTGCACTGGAGTGTTACGCCTACGAAGTGGCTCGACTGCGCTCACGGCAAGCCGCTCCGCAGCTGCAACAGCACACACTGAACCCGGCACAGCAACAGGCACTCACAGAAATCCGCTCCGCATGGCGCGAAAAGGATGTCTGCCTGCTGCACGGTGTTACGTCGAGCGGCAAGACCGAAGTCTACATTCACCTCATCCGGGAAGCACTGTCGCGCGGCGAGCATGTGCTTTTCCTTGTGCCGGAGATAGCCCTCACCACCCAACTCACCACCCGTTTGGAACGTGTGTTCGGCAACAAGATGGGCGTCTACCACAGCAAGTTTCCCGATGCCGAGCGCGTGGAAATCTATCGCCGACAACTCACTCCCGAGGCCTATCCGCTGATGCTCGGCGTGCGCTCGTCGCTACTGCTTCCGCACCAACACCTGGGCCTCATCATCGTGGACGAGGAGCACGAAGCCTCCTACAAGCAGCAAGAGCCGGCCCCCCGATACAATGCCCGCGATGCCGCCATGATGCTGGCACGTTTCTGCGGCGCAAAAGTGCTGCTCGGCACCGCCACCCCCGGCATCGAGACCTATCACAATGCGCTCTGCGGCAAGTTCGGGTTGGTGCAATTGAACTCCCGACACGGCGATGTGCAGTTGCCGGAAATCTTCATCGAGGACGTGAAAGAGCTGAGGCGCAAGAAGTTAATGAAAACACCCTTTTCGCCCCGCCTCACCCGGGAGATACGCACCGCGCTGCAGGAGGGCGGACAGGTGATCCTCTTCCAGAACCGCCGCGGATATGCTCCGATGCTCGAATGCCGCGCCTGCGGATGGACACCGCGCTGCACAAAATGCGACGTGAGCCTCACCTATCACCACCGCCTGAACCGCATGGTGTGCCACTACTGCGGAGAGGCCTACGATGTGCCGAAACAATGTCCGGCTTGCGAAGAAACCCATCTCAGGGACATCGGCTATGGCACGGAAAAGATTGAAGCCGCCGTCCAGGCCTGTTTCCCCGAAGCCCGCACCGCACGCATGGACCTCGACACCACACGTTCGCGTTCGGCCTACGAGCGCATCATCGCCGACTTCCAAGGCGGAGAGACCAACCTGCTCATCGGCACACAGATGGTCACAAAGGGGCTCGACTTCGACCGCGTGCGCGTGGTGGGAGTGCTCAATGCCGACCAGCTGCTGAGCAAGCCCGACTTCAGAGCCTCGGAGCGCGCCTTTCAGATGCTCACCCAGGTGGCAGGACGCGCCGGACGGCGCGGACGGCGCGGCACGGTGATTCTTCAGACACGCCAACCCGAAAATCCCGTCATCCGGCAAGTGGTGAGCGGCGACTATCGCAGCATGTTCGATGACCAGGTGGAAGAACGCGAGATGTTTCGCTATCCGCCCTTCTGCCGCATGATTGAAATCCATCTGCGCCACCGCGATGAAGCCGTGGTGGAACAAGCGGCACGAACCTTGGCATCATTGCTCGCCCCCCACTTCCCCAACTCCCTGCTCGGCCCCGACCGCCCGGCCGTGGGACGCGTCCAACTGCGACACCTGCGCAAAATCGTCATCAAGGTCATGCCCAACCTCCCCACCGCAGGCGTGCGCCGCACCCTGCTGGCCGCTCGTGCCGCCCTGCTGTCGGAACCAAAGATGAAGAGTCTGGACGTCTTCTTCGATGCCGACCCCGTTTAATCACCCTCGTTCAGCCGCTTCTTCAGGCAGTCCTCAGAAACACACTCACCGCACACAAAACAAAGTGCCTCCGCTTCCAAAGTGATGCAGAGGCACTTTATTTTTGTTTATAGTGCTCAAAAAGTATATCCCAAGGCTTGCAATATATATTTCATGCCTTGCAATATTTATCTCATGACTTGCAATATATATTGCAAGCCTTGCAACATAGTTTTCAAGCACTGTCGAAGAAGTTTCGCAGCATTCCCGAAAAGTTGGCTGTGCCTCCCGATTTCTTTGCCAACCATCACCGTCCACAACCGTGCGCGCAGCGATTCGGCACATGCGTTTCACACTTTTTTGCTCCGAAAGCCAAGTCTTGTTTTGCCTATCCCACATTTTGCCGTAACTTTGAAGCCGCAAACAATAACACATTATAATATTATGGCTCAAGAAGACGTTTTCAAAAAAATTGTTTCCCATTGCAAAGAATACGGTTTCGTATTCCCCAGTAGCGACATCTACGACGGTCTCGGCGCAGTGTACGACTACGGACAGAATGGTGTGGAACTCAAAAACAACATCAAACAATACTGGTGGCAATCCATGGTGCTCCTCCACGAGAACATCGTGGGACTGGACAGCGCCGTGTTCATGCACCCCACCGTTTGGAAAGCCTCGGGCCACGTCGACGCATTCAACGACCCCCTCATCGACAACCGCGACTCGAAGAAGCGTTACCGCGCCGACGTTCTCATTGAAGACCAAATAGGCAAGTACGAAGAGAAAATCGAGAAAGAAATCGCCAAAGCACGCAAGCGTTTCGGCGAAGCCTTCGACGAAGCCCAATTCCGCAGCACCAACCCCCGCGTGTTGGAGAACGAAGCCAAGAAAAGCGCACTGCACGAACGCTTCGCAAAGGCAATGGGCGAGATGAACCTCGACGAACTCAAGCAAATCATCCTGGACGAAGAAATAGCCTGCCCCATCAGCGGCACACGCAACTGGACAGACGTGCGTCAGTTCAACCTCATGTTTAAGACCGAAGTGGGTTCCACCGCCGATGGCGCCTCCACCATCTACCTGCGCCCCGAAACCGCGCAAGGCATCTTCGTGAACTACCTCAACGTGCAGAAAACCGGCCGCATGAAGATTCCGTTCGGCATCGCCCAAATCGGAAAAGCCTTCCGCAACGAAATCGTAGCCCGACAGTTCATCTTCCGCATGCGAGAGTTCGAGCAGATGGAAATGCAATACTTCGTGAAACCCGGCACCGAGCTTCAGTGGTTCGAACAATGGAAGCAGACACGCATGGCTTGGCACCAGGCACTCGGCTTCGGCGCAGAGAACTATCGCTTCCACGACCACGAAAAGCTGGCGCACTATGCCAACGCCGCCAGCGACGTGGAATTCCGCATGCCCTTCGGTTTCAAAGAAGTGGAAGGCATCCACAGCCGCACAGACTTCGACCTGTCGCAACACGCCAAGTTCTCAGGACGCAAAATCGAGTATTTCGATCCCGACATCAACGAGAGCTACACTCCCTACGTTATCGAGACAAGTATCGGAGTGGACCGCATGTTCCTCAGCGTGCTCTGCCACGCCTACCAAGAGGAGAAGCTCGAAGGCGGCGACACCCGCGTGGTGCTCAAGCTGCCCGCAGCACTCGCCCCCACCAAGCTGGCCATCATGCCGCTCGTGAAGAAAGAAGGCCTGCCCGAGAAGGCACGCGAAATCATGGACGAACTGAAATTCCACTTCAACTGCAAGTATGACGAGAAGGACTCCATCGGCAAGCGCTATCGTCGTCAGGATGCCGTCGGCACACCCTTCTGCATCACCATCGACCACGAAACACTCAACGATGGCTGCGTAACCCTCCGCGACCGCGACACCATGCAGCAGGAACGCGTTCCCGTGAGTGAACTCCGCGCTCGTCTGGAAGACAAAGTGAGCATCACCTCCCTCCTGAAGAAGCTCTGTTAATCTGAATACGGCATGAAACATTTCCTCCTGCTTCTCTCCCTCCTCATGACGGGCCTCAGCCTGTTCACCGCGTGTGAAGAATATGAGGAAACAGACCCCGAATACGCCAACTGGCAGGCACGCAACGCCGCCTACTTTCAGCAGCAACTCTCCGAGGCCAAAGCCGCCATTGCCCAAGCACAAGCCACACATGGCGAAGCCTGGGAGGAGCATTGCCCGTGGCGCGTGTTCCGCAACTACTCGTCCTCGCCCAACCCCGACGTGGCGTTGAAATCCACCGACAGCATCTGCGTGAAAATCGTGGAGCGCAGCGGGAACGTGCAAGTGCCCATCGCCACCGACTCCGTGCGAGTGAACTTCCTGGGCCGGCTCATGCCGAAACTCTCCGGCGAGGATGGCACCATCTTCTCCCACTCCGGTGTGAGCAATCGTCCCGAGGACATCTTCTCCGACGCCCTCGGCGCGCCTGCCAAGTTTGCCGTGACGGGCACCGTAGCCGGTTTCGCCACCGCGCTGCAACACATGCCGCTCGGCGACCGCTGGCTCATCATCATCCCCCAAGAGTTGGGATACAAGGCACAAGCCATCGACAAGTGCCCCGCCTATTCCACCCTCATCTATGAGGTGCAGCTCAAGAGCATACACCCTGTGGGAACGAGCGTGGAGTAAGAAAAAGTAAACGCCTATACATATAATAATATAAAGACACCGGCAAGGCTAATCAACAGCCCTTGTCGGTGTCTGTGCATAAAGTCCTGCTATCGCGGAGGAGAGGCTAGCATATCCCATCTCCGACCTTAAGACCCATACATCCATCTTTAAAATCCTCAAAAGCACTCTTCCCAATCCCGGAAGAACAAAAAATCCCTTTAAGAGCGTTATATTGTCTAAAAAAACTATCTTTGCAACGTCCGCAAGCGATGCGGATCTTCAGAGAAGCGTTTTTGCTTATCCTTGAAACGAAATCGGCAAAATTTCATCAGCAAGAGGATAAAGACAATGTAACGCTCATTCTGCTTGTATGCATTAGGAATGGTTTCAGACCGTTTCTTTTTGTGCATATATGCCAGCGTGGGATGATTGTTCTTCTGTCCGCATCTTGCATAGGTGTTTGCCGATACCTGTTTCAGTGCGAACGAAACAACAAGCTCACGCTTTTTTTGTTTCTCCTCTGATCCTGGGATATCCAATCGCCAAACTGAAGTTTTTACTCATTTTCAAAAAACTTCAAAACTCATGGGAAACACCAATTACCTAAAAGTCTTATCATTTGCCTTTTGGCTGGCATTGATGATTGGAAGCTGCTATCTTACCGTGGAAAGCCTTGATTTATTAACCGGATGGCCTGTATTCATTTTGTGGATACTTTCATTGGCCTGTTTTACCTTGGCCTCCATCGGCACGAAACTCATTTGCGACAGCCTCAACACCGCACTCTTTATCACAGGGCGAGGAATGAAACTCACGCTCGGCATCATCTTCCTCCTTGTGTTCTGGCTTATCTTTTCCTTTCCCACCAATACGCACACACTCTTCTATGACTCTGCCATTAAAAACATTCTGACAGAAGACATTGCTGAGACCAAAGAAGCCTTAAGCAAATTAGCAAACACAGACAGCCGCGTAGAACAATTAGAGAACGAGAAATTAGCCAAAGCCACAGAGTTAAGTACTATTATCGAGAACTATGTAGCAGAGGTAAACAACCCACAAAACTTAGGGCATGGAAATAAAGCCGAAAAGCACTTGGCAGAATTCAATGCCAAGCTTGTGCCTCTTGGATGCAAAATAAAGGCTGAATCCCTGAAGCCTTACCCCACAAAGAAGAGTCAATTGCGAGATTACACAGAGCGCATGACCACAAAATTAGTCAGCATAGCAGGAACTGCCATTGCCAATTATTACAATCCCAAAATTGCAGCAACAAAAGACTCTAAGAAGACTAAACAATTCACTGACAATATCAACTTACTGAGCAGACTCGAAAAACATTTGGCAGACAATCCGGCCTGCGATGAACCGACACGTAAAACGGAGCAATTGCTATCCAAATGCTACAATCAGATTTACACAAATACCACACCCCCCGACAGCCGTTTTTATGGCGAAACAAAGACTGAGCGCGTGCGCAGTGTTATCCAACTTGTCAAAGATTTCTTTACCGGAAACATCCCCGGCAATCGCGACCTCACTTACTTTATCATCATTGCCCTCATCATTGACATCGCCGGATTTATCTTCTTTTTTTACGCAACCAAACAACCATAATCAAAACCGATACCACTATGTCTCCTAACACAAACACACAAAACATTCAGCAACAATCACAAATAACCATTGCTGATCAAGAAGCACCCATCGTCATCTTGTTTGGTGCTCCGGCTTCCGGAAAAACATGCATCTTAGTGCGTTTGCTTCGTTATCTCAACCAAGAAACCAACCTCCAATGGGAACCTGATGCAACATTCCGCTCTGTTACCATAGACCCTATTTACGGAACTGTATGCGAAAAGTTCAAAAGTGATGTAAACGCCAGCACTACACCGGTCGCAACTCCACCGGATTTTTATTTGTTGGCAAAAGTTCGCGATAACTATGGAAAAACTTTATTCCAAATCCTCGAAGCTCCGGGAGAACTTTATTTCCCTACAGACGACCTCAAGAACAATGCCCAAAACTTCAACCCTCATTCATTTTCCTATCCCTATGCTCACAGCATCATCAATGCGCCCAACAGAAAGATTTGGTGCTTCATGATAGAGCCAAATTGGGAAACACCTTCCATACGTGCCGCTTACGTTGACCGTATCAAAGCGATGAAGATGCACATGTCTCCCACAGACAAGGTTATTTTAATCTGCAACAAGTGCGACGAAATGCCGGCACTCATTTTGGGAAAAGGAGTCCCCAACACTTCATTGTTTCAACAGGAAATGCAAAATCAACACCCTGGTCTTTTCACTCCATTCATCAATCAACACCCCATTACTCGCCTCTTCCGCAAATACAATTGCAGTTTTGTTGCATTCTCATCAGGCACATTTTTTAACGATGGCACTTACACACAAAGTGCCTCAGAATATCCAAAAACATTGTTACAAACCCTTTTAAGAGCCGTACGAGGTTATTAACATGACAAACAGCATAAACATTGTTCTCTTTGGCAATCCGCATGGGATGGGTCAGATAGGGGGTGAGAATACATTGTATTATCAAAATACCTTCTACAAGACCTATACCAAGGAAATGCCACGTAAAAAATTCCTCATCAGTAGGCTGCCGGACAACACGGCAGTCTACACTTTGGTGGAGTACGACTTGATAGCAGGAAAGCGTCCCGGAGGTTTCTTCGGTATGGAACTGCGAGTGGAAGGGGCTTTTCACCAACAAACGGAAGAACTCATAAAATTCTTTGAAGAGGAGTATGTAAAACATGTCGAAGGGAACATCCTTCTGAACACAAAAGACAATGGTGGCCGATACTGCATCAACAACTTCTCAGAAAGAGAAGATGTTTGGCAAGCCTTGTTGAGAGATTTTCAAGTATATGTGGATACACACTTCACGCTTGATGATTCCGTATTGCGGCGGTTACTATATGGTAACAGCACTTGGGAAAAAGTAATAGAGCCGGGCGAAATCGTTCTAAATGTTCAGGAACAAGACTCAATAAGCAACTACAAAACACGCTTCAGTGACTTAAAAGAAGAAAGCGACAAACTCATTGCTCAGAGACAATCAGAGAAAGGCATAAGAACTCTTGCTGAAATCGACAACAAATTAAGAGGTATTACAGATCATCTTAACGAACTCCAAAACGAGCTTCAAAACAAAGATACAACTATTCCCGAAGTAAAAGTCCTCATCAGTAGTATCGAGTTTCAAGTAGGGATGATTTCTTCAGTCCTTAATACATCAAAAGGTAAGGATGAGGTAAAAGATTCCATGGTAGATGGGAAGGATGTAGTTTCAGGCCCTTCCTTAATAAAGCACTTTCCATCTCTTCCCATTCGTATCCCCTTAAATAATATATTGTGTGGAGTTCTCGGTTTTGCTATTGCATGGTTCCTCTTCGGGGTAATGGAACTCGGAAAAGGAGACAGCGAAAGTGGAAAATCTGGTCCTCACGATGAAATCCCCAAGTCTTTGTGTGAATACTATGACAGCACAAATTTAGTGCAATCTTTCAAAAACTTAAAGGAAAGAATTCAATCTGCCACAAAGAACTCAGAATATGATAAAATCCGTTCTATTATTATAGAAGTTGATACAACAACTGGATGGGCTTACTCCGCATCAGTTAAAAGTGCTCTCTATGAAGCTGCAGGCCGAGCATTAATACATGAAAAAAGCACGGATGACTCTACTACAGCAGACACAGAGACTCATGCCAGTTTTGAAGGCAGTGAAGGAGATACATATACTTCACCATACTCTTTATACAAAATCTCGAGAGTTTATTATAACAGTGAGGACAAGCGCATTTATGTTGAAATTAAAGACGATAAAGGCCAAACTACAAGTCCGATAGAAAATAAACTTTGGCTTCATGTTTACAAACCCAATAAAAATAATTACGAACCTTTTAACCATAGTAATCCCTCATCATGTGGTGCAAATCAAAATTACGGCACATACAAGTTTGAATTAGTCGATAAAACTAATGACACAATTATAGATTCTCTTACTTGTTATTACAGTAATTCATGGATAAATCTCGTTTCATATCAATCTTATTAGCAATCTTCCTAACATGGGGTTGCGAAAGCAAGCCTAACAAGCCGTTTGACCCGAATGCCGTTGACAGTTTGGCGGAAGCCGAGGAGGATTATCCGGATGAGGATATTACGCCTGATGAAGCGGACGATTGCTTCAAAATTCCCTATGTTGAAACTTCAGGAGGCTTAAAAATCATTCCTGTCAGGGTGAACGGCATGCCGCTGGATATGATTTACGATACCGGGGCCACAGAGACCATGCTTTCGCTCACCGAGGCGCAATATCTTTACAGCAAAGGCTTGCTCACAGAGGACGATTTCATCGAGACGCAAAGCATGCAGATGGCCGACGGAAGCATCACAGAAGGTTTGCGAATACGGATTAAGCGTTTGGAGGTGGGAACAGGTGAAAATAGTTTCTACATTGAAAACATCACTGCCACCGTTAGCGGAACTCATAATAGCATGTTATTATTGGGACAAAACGTCATGCAATACTTCCGTTCTATATCAATCGATACAGAAGAGGAAATCATAAAATTCTACGAAAAGTAACCATTTATGCTGTTCAACTTTTACGTCTTCACCTGTGCCGGTGAAAAGTTTGACATGTACCCCATAGATAGGTGCAAAGAGTTCCTTTCCGTCTATGCCCAAGAGACATCGACGGGGAGTGCCATCCGCATTCATCGTCATCAAGATTTGTGCTATCACATCTACACCCGAAAAATTCAGAAAACAGCCGATGCTCCCGTCATAGGCTTTGCCTTAGTGTTCAACAATGCTTATTGCAAGGACGACTATTCCCGGATATTTCATCTCTTTGAGGATATATATTCGTGGATGGCAACATGGAAACGTTTTATTCAATTGGACAACAATGGTCGATTAAATTTCACATTTCAAAAGTTGTCGGAGAAGCAGACGGAAATATCCCAAATTAAACAACGTTTGCAGGACACCATCGATCAAGCCTTTTCCAAAAGTTTCGCAACACTCCCTGCACCTACATACAACGGGAATATTTATCATCTGAATCTTTTGGAAAACACCGTTCAACCCCTCGGGACTCTGCTACAGTACTATGATAAGATCCGTATTACAGACAATCCTATACCCACCGAGTTGGAAGTTGCCGGTGAACTCCTAAGGTTAAAGACTGAAGAGTACAAGAAACTGACTGAAGCATACAAACAACTGCAGAAAGAAAAAACACAGCAAACTCGCGCTGCCTGGCTTCTGTTCTTGCTTATAATTTGTCTCATAGGTGGGGGCATTCTTTGGCAAAGAAACAAAAGAAACTCAGGAGAAATCCAGAGTCTAAACAGCACTTTGGTTCAAAGAGACAGTATCATTGCAAAAAGACGAGAAACTATCGGCGTGTTGCGAGATTCCGTGCAAGGGTGTTTGCAAAGCATTGAACATTTACGCAGTTCGCTAACCTCCATGACAAACATCAATTTCCCGTTGGGTGCTCCTAGTACAGATAATACAAGTAGCGACAATAGTTACATTATGTGGCTTTATGCCAACAATCCGGTGAAATTACAGTC
>JAFYPU010000033.1 GCA_017547385.1 Bacteroidaceae bacterium | reverse complement strand
TACGTCCTCTCAAGCCATTCTTAACCACCTTAGAAGAACTACAATAAAAGCATTTTTTTTAGCATATCAATGATGATTTCCACAAAGGTAAGTAAATCATATAATTACAGAGATTTCATCCTACTTTTTGTCCACCCTGCCAAAAAGTAAAAAGAGAACTGATACATCTATACAAAAAGAGCGTGGGTAGCTACTTGCTGCTCATTCTGCATCACAGGCTCTAGCATTGCCCATCAAGTCTGAACGAGCAACGCAGAGGCCCACGCCGGATATGTAACACAACACCCCCGTTGTGCACATGGGCACAACAAGGACCTGGTATATACATAACCCCGAGGACATCCACCGTTGCCTTGTCTCCGACTTGATAGGGAATTTGCTAGATTCGTGATGCGAAGAACAAAGCGTCGAGTAAACGCCTTTCCATATTTATGTAGCCCCACCCACTCCGCCTCTGCTTTTCGCTCGGAAGAATGGATAAGACTCGGCAAATATAGTGAAAGAATTATAAAACCAAAGAAGAAAAAACTAAAAAGCCAATTAAAAAACAACGAAAAGCAACAAAAAAGTGCTCTATTTACCACACAAAAACGACATATCGAGAATACAAAACTGCGAATTGCAGAAAAAATCACACAATCGGCAGCAAAAATAAGAGCTTGAACCGTTTTTATTTTTTAACTTTGCGCGAAAATATTTATAAGAGAACCGTAATGGAACGATTATTCAAAATTAAGAAAGGACTCGACCTGAAGTTGGTAGGCGAAGCACCGCAGACAAATGTGCGTGAAGCCGCTCCCGGAAAGGAGTATGCAGTTTGCCCGACCGACTTCCACGGTGTTCAACCCAAACTCGTGGTGAAAGAAGGCGATCAAGTGCTCGCCGGCAGTCCGTTGTTTGTAGACAAAGCTACCGAAAGCGTGCGCTTCGTTGCGCCCGTCAGTGGTAGAGTAGTTGCCATCGAACGTGGCGAACGTCGTAAGTTGCTCCGCATCCGCATTGCAGCCGACAACGCGCAAGTGGCTAAGGATTTCGGAGTGGTTGACCTCAACAAGGCCAACGCCGAAAGCATCCAGAAGCTTTTGCTCGAAAGCGGCCTTTTCGGCATGTTGCGCCAACGTCCTTATGACGTAGTCCCCTCTCCTCAGGAAGCTCCCAAGGCTATCTTCATCTCAGCTTTCAGCAAGATGCCTTTGGCTGCCAACTTTGCATTCACCGTGCAGGGAGAAGAGGACGACTTCAAGAACGGCGTGAAAGCACTCACCAAAGTGGCTAAGGTGCATGTGGGTATCAGCCCCGAGCAAATCAACACCGGCATCCTGCCCCTGGAAGAGGCTGAGGTGTCTGTGTTCTCAGGTCCCAACCCTGCCGGAAACGTGAGTGTGCACATCAACCACGTTGACCCCGTGAACAAGGGTGAAGTGGTTTGGACCATGGCTCCCGAAGACGTTATCATCATTGGTCGCCTGCTGCGCACCGGCAAGGTGGACATGACCCGCACCATTGCCGTGGCCGGTTCGGAAGTGAAAGAACCTTGCTACATCAAGACCAAAGTGGGCGCAGCCTTGGCTGACATCTTGAACGGTCAGTTGGAAACCACCGAGCACAAGCGCATCATCAATGGCAACCCGTTGGTGGGCTGCAAGAGCAGCATCAACGGCTTCTTGGGTGCACATACTTCCGAAGTATGCGTACTGCCCGAGGGTGATGACGTGAACGAACTCTTCGGTTGGATTGCTCCTCGCTTGAAAGAATTCTCCACCAGCCGCAGCTACTTCTCTTGGCTCATGGGCAAGCAGCACCCGTATGCTCCCGACTGCCGCATCAAGGGTGGCGAACGCCACATGATTATGAGCGGAGAATACGACCGCGTGTTCCCGATGGACATCTATGCAGGCTATTTGGTGAAAGCCATCATCTGCGGCGACATCGACCGTCAGGAAGCACTCGGCATCTACGAAGTGGCTCCCGAAGACTTTGCTTTGCCCGAATTTGTTGACTCCTCAAAATTGGAATTGCAACGCATCGTTCGCGAAGGGTTGGAAATCCTGCGCAAGGAGAACGCTTAAGAAAGCTTGAAGCACTAACGGAATTTTAACTCGAAAATCCAACAAAACAAAAAGTGTCAACGGCCTCAGCCCATACGACACACACATATAATAATATTATGGTAAAGAATTTTCTTGATAAGATAAGGCCTCACTTCGAGGAAGGCGGCAAGCTCAAGTCTTTCCGCTCCGTTTTCGATGGTATGGAGACCTTTCTGCTCGTGCCCAACACCACTTCACGTGTGGGAGTGAGCATTCACGATGCCATCGACTCAAAACGCATCATGTCGTTTGTGGTCATCGCATTGCTTCCTGCATTGCTCGTTGGCATGTACAACATCGGTTATCAGAACTATACCGCTGCCGGCGTGGAAGCCGGTTTCCTTGAGATGTTCGCCTATGGTTTTGCAGTTACGCTGCCCAAAATCATCGTGTCCTATCTCGTAGGTCTTGGCATTGAGTTCATTGTGGCTCAATGGAAGAAAGAAGAAATCCAAGAGGGTTATCTGGTTACCGGTTTGATTATTCCGATGATTGTGCCCGTAGGCTGTCCCTTGTGGATGCTTGCCTTGGCCGTGGCCTTCTCGGTAATCTTTGCGAAAGAGATTTTCGGCGGAACCGGCATGAACATCTTCAACCCTGCCCTCGTGGCACGTGCTTTCCTCTTCTTCGCTTATCCCACCATGATGAGCGGTGAAAGCGTTTGGGTGAGCACCGAACCTTTCTTGGGCTTGGGCAACCAACTTCCCGACGGCTTCACCATGGCCACTCCTCTGGGCTTGGCTGGTTCCGGTGTCGAAGTAACCACTTCAATGACAGATATGTTCACAGGTTTGATGCCGGGTAGCATCGGCGAAACCAGTGTTATCGCCATTGCCATCGGTGCAGCCATCCTGCTGTGGACACGCATCGCATCTTGGAAAACCATGCTGAGCGTCTTCGTGGGCGGTGCTCTCGTCGGCCTCCTCTTCCAAAGCTGCGATATGACCCCTCTCACATGGTACGAACACATTCTGTTGGGCGGTTTCTGCTTTGGTGCAGTCTTCATGGCCACCGACCCCGTTACCAGTGCCCGCACAGAAGGTGGCAAATACATCTACGGCTTCCTTATCGGTGCTTTGGCCATCGCCATCCGCGTGCTGAACCCCGGTTACCCCGAAGGCATGATGCTGGCCATCCTCTTCATGAACATGTTTGCTCCGCTCATTGACTACAGCTTCGTGCAGAGCAACATCAACAAGCGTGCTAAACGCGCTATCAAATAACCTTACAAAAGCAAAAAGATATGAACACTAATAGCAATTCCTATACGATTATCTATGCTTCGGTAATGGTTGTTATCGTAGCATTCTTGCTGGCCTTTGTTTCCTCTGCCCTGAAACCCACACAGGACAAGAACGTTGAGCTTGACAAGAAAAAGCAAATCCTCGCCGCACTCAACATCCGCGATTTGCAGGATGCCAATGCCATCGAGAGCAAGTACGCTGAAGTGATTGTGGCCGATATGATTATCAATGCAAAGGGCGACACCGTTAACGCCGGTGCAGAAAAGGATCAGGCCGGTTTCAAAGTGGAAAACAAAGAAATCACCGCCGAAAACCTGCCCATTTACATTTGCAATGTGGAAGGAGCAACCAAGTACGTTGTACCCATGTCCGGCCGCGGACTTTGGGGCGGTCTTTGGGGCTATATGGCCATCAATGACGACTGCAGCACTGTGTATGGCGCATACTTCTCACACGAGAGCGAAACTGCCGGTCTCGGTTCTCCCATTGCGGAACAAAAGTTCCAAGACCAATTCAAGGACAAGCAGATCTTTGCCGACACTGCTGCAACACAAGTGGCACTCACCATTGTCAAGAAAGGACAAGTAAAAAACCCCGAGTATGAAGTGGACGGACTTACCGGCGCAACGCTTACCACAAAGGGAGCGGCTGCCATGGTAACTGATGGTTTGCAGCAATACATCGGTTTCTTTAACGCAAACAAATAATAAGGAGGAAAGAATATGAGCAAATTATTTTCCAAAGAGAATAGAGAGGTATTTGCCAATCCTCTGAATTTGGACAACCCTGTTACCGTGCAGGTGTTGGGTATCTGTTCTGCATTGGCTGTAACCGCACAATTGGAACCTGCCCTCGTGATGGGTCTTTCCGTAACTGTCATCACAGCTTTTGCCAACGTTATCATTTCGTTGCTGAGAAAAACCGTGCCTAACCGCATCCGCATCATCGTGCAGTTGGTGGTTGTGGCTACCCTCGTAACCCTCGTGAGCCAAATCCTTAAGGCTTTTGCCTACGATGTGAGCGTGCAGCTCTCCGTGTACGTCGGACTTATCATCACCAACTGTATCCTGATGGGACGCCTTGAGGCTTTCGCCATGCAAAACGGTCCTTGGGAATCGTTCCTCGACGGTGTAGGTAGCGGCCTTGGTTATGCATGGATTCTCGTTGCCGTTGGATTTGTGCGCGAGCTTTTCGGTGCCGGCACATTGCTCGGTATGCGCATCATCCCTGAAAGCATGTATGTTGAAAACGGCGGTTGGTATGTCAACAACGGTATGATGACCATGCCGGCCATGGCCATGATTCTCGTGGGTTGCATCATCTGGGCCCACCGTGCTTACAACGATCGCAAGGCGAGCAAGCAATAAACATACCTAACACTTTAAAAGAAGTAAACAATGGAACAAATGTTAAGCCTCTTCGTCCGCTCGATTTTCGTGGACAATATGATATTCGCATTCTTCCTCGGTATGTGTTCTTACCTTGCTGTATCTAAGAATGTGAAGACAGCGCTCGGTCTCGGCGTGGCAGTTATCTTTGTGCTGCTCATCACCGTGCCTGTCGACTATCTCTTGCAAACAAAGGTGCTCGGCCCCGACTGTCTTATTGAAGGCGTGGATTTGAGCTTCCTTTCGTTCATCCTCTTCATCGCCGTGATTGCCGGTATTGTGCAACTCGTGGAAATGATTGTGGAACGTTTCTCCCCCTCTCTGTATGCCGCTTTGGGTATCTTCCTTCCCCTCATCGCTGTTAACTGTGCCATCATGGGTGCTTCGCTCTTCATGCAGCAACGCATCGGCATGGATCCCAACAGCAGCCAATACATTGGCAACGTGTGGGACGCTGTGGTTTATGCACTTGGCTCGGGTATCGGTTGGTTGCTCGCCATCGTAGGTTTGGCCGCCATCCGTGAGAAAATGGCTTACACCGATGTACCCAAACCTCTGCAAGGTCTTGGCATCACCTTCATCACTGTAGGTTTGATGGCAATGGCATTCATGTGCTTCTCCGGTCTTAATATCTAAACAAGGAAAGGAACATAACAAATGGATTTCAATTTAATAATTTCAAGCATAGTAGTGTTTCTTGCCATCATTCTCATCTTGGTGGCTATCCTCCTTACTGCAAAAAACTATCTGACTCCCAGCGGTAAAGTGAAGGTAACAATCAATGGAAAAGACACTATTGAAGTAAATCAAGGTGGAACCATCTTGAGCACAATGGCCGAGAACAACATCTACCTCCCCTCAGCCTGTGGTGGTAAAGGCTCTTGCGGACAATGCAAGGTGCAAGTACCCGAAGGCGGTGGTGAAATCTTGGATTCAGAAAAGGGTCAGTTCACTCGCAAACAAATCAAGGACAATTGGCGTCTTGGTTGCCAGTGCAAGATTAAGGGCGACATCAGCATCAATGTGGAAGACTCTGTGATGGGCGTTAAGGAATGGGAATGCACCGTGATTGGTAACCGCAACGTGGCTACCTTCATCAAGGAATACAAGGTAGCACTTCCTCCCGGTGAACACATGGACTTCGAACCCGGTTCGTACGCACAGATTAAGATTCCCGCATTCGAACTTGATTATAACAAAGACTTCGATAAGTCTCTCATCGGTGATACTTACCTCCCTGCTTGGCAGAATTTCGGCCTCTTCAACCTCAAGTGTAAGAATGACACTCCCACTGTTCGTGCTTACTCAATGGCTAACTATCCCGATGAAGGTGATATCATCACCCTCAATGTGCGTATCGCCACACCTCCCTTCAAGCCCAAAGAACAAGGTGGCGGTTTCATGGATGTAAATCCTGGTATCGCTTCTTCTTACATCTTCAGCTTGAAGCCCGGCGATAAGGTAATCATGAGTGGTCCTTACGGAGACTTCCGTCCTAACTACACTTCAGGTCGCGAAATGATTTGGGTCGGCGGTGGTGCCGGTATGGCTCCCCTCCGTGCGCAGATTATGCACATGCTTAAAACACGTCAGTGCCGCGACCGTCAGATGCACTACTTCTATGGTGCTCGTGCTTTGGAAGAAATTCCCTTCCTTGACGATTTCTTGGCACTCGAAAAGGAATTCGACAACTTCCACTTCCATCTTGCGCTCGACCGTCCCGATCCCAAGGCCGACGCAGCAGGCATCAAGTATACTGCCGGCTTCGTAGCACCCGTGATGGGCGATACTTACCTCAAGCAGCACGAAGCTCCCGAAGATTGCGAATACTATCTCTGCGGTCCTCCCATGATGGCCAAGACCGTGCTCGACCTTCTCGACAGCCTCGGCGTAGAAAAGGAAATGATTCACTTCGATGACTTCGGCGGATAACATCTTTTACTCCCTATAATAAACGACCATAGAAGTATATACTTTTATGGTCGTTTTGTTTAATATAGAGATAGAACTAATTTACAACTCAGCCATCATGAATTGACAACCTTGAATGAGAATATCACAACAACGTTCAACGAAATCATCAATTTCAGGAGAAGAATCTATAAACATATCGTAGGTTTTAATCCAGCCTTCTCTGCTATCTTATTATATTAAATAGTTTTCTCGTAAACTGCATTATTGGAAATACTTTACAAGAGTGTTAGCCGCTACATTCTTTTCATTCCTATCAATTCCTAAACTGCAGCAAACAACAAGAAGTGCCCGGGGATTTCCCGAGCACTTCTTGTTTATTGGGTGGATTCAGGGGCTAACCTTTATTTCTATTTATTCTTTCCATTAGCCTCCAAGAACTTCTCATATTCATCACCCTTGAAGTCGTAGCTTCGGTCGAATTGTTGTTCTTTGCTGAGGTTATAGATTATTTCCGTTTTCTCACTGGAAATGTATCTTTCTGAGATTTTAAATTCGAATGTGGCAGATGCTCCCGCAGCCAAATCCTTGCCGGGTTTTGAATAATTAAAAGTCTTACCCATTCCTACGACTTTGAATGCAATTTTATAATCCTCTCCGGATACAGCATTTTGCGAAACATTCGTTACTTTGTAAGCCATCCATCCCTCACAAGTTGCATTGTCCCAACCGGTATCCGTTTGTTTTATTACCAAAGGATTACTTGGCTTGAATCCAGTCATCAGATGCTGACGCAAAGCATCTATGTCTGCCCATCTTTCCAAGTTTTCTGCATCAGTGAGAGAGTCCGCATACAAACCTGTCTTTTTAGCAAACTCTAAATCCTTGGCCGCAAAAGCAAACAAACCTCTGGATTCGGTAACGACCAAAGAGTCTTCGCCAATTTTCTGAATCGTAAATGTCTTACCACCACCAAGGTCGGCAGTAAAGATATTTGCAGAATCTGTAGGGAGTACCTTCACACTATCAGCCACAAATGATGTAACAAAGGAATCTGCCTTTTCAGCAGTAGGATAGAGCAGCGCAACAGCTTCCTTTTGATTCTTGCTGATTTTGTTTGCCACATCCACTGCAAAGGTTTGTGCTTGCTCAAGACTTTTGTCTGAAGAACTACCACCACACGATGCCATCATCACAGAGGCAAAAATAGCCGAAGCATAAACGAACTTTCTCATTTTTTTGTAGTTTATTATTTTAGAATTGGGAAAATTGCTGCAAAGCAAAATAAAAAAGAATAAACATACAAGTTTATTACAAGACTTTTGCTCAAGTGGACCAAAATGAACGAAAAGCTCGCCAGAAGCACTATTTCCAGAGTGCATCGCTATGGAGCATTCAAGGAGTGCATGAGCCTTCTCACCATACTCAACCTTAAAGCCGGAGAGACACAAAGCAGGCTATACCTCCCTTGCCACATGGCTGTTGGTTGTATCTATCAATGACCGCATTGCGATATAGAGAACCACCTTAGCAGATTGGGAGCAACTGCCACAATAATGAATTATCGCGCAGCGCACGCGCACACGCGCACAATGATTTCTGACGTTTTTTTGATTGAGGTAAGAAATCGCATGTTGCTTTATCAATGATATCAAACAACACAAAAGGCAGAAGCATCAGAAAGGCAGACCTACGGCAAAATGGAAAGTAAAGTCGCGTGAGAATTTCGGACAGATAATGGGATAGTGCAAACGACTGGTGTGCGGTTCTGTGGGGTTGATGGCTTTCATACCACCGTCAAAACGCAAGATGAAGTAGTCGAAATTCAGACGTATACCAAGGCCATAGGAAACGGCAATTTGGCGATAGAATTCATTGAACTTGAACTGCGAGCCGGGTTGCGCCAGATAGTTGCGCGTGTTCCAGATGTTGCCGGCGTCGATAAAGGCTGCGCCTTGCAATTTCCAAAACAGGTGGGTGCGATATTCCACGCTGAGGTCAAGCTTCAGGTTACCCGTTTGGTTGATGAAATCCACCTGACCATCTTCTCCCTTATAGCTTCCGGGACCTAATTCACGTACACTCCAGCCACGCACCGAGTTGGCTCCACCGGCAAAGTAACGCTTCTCGTAGGGCACAATGTCCGAATTGCCATAAGGTATGGCTATTCCGAATGCCGCATGAACGGCCAAGGAATTGCGACTATCTATGATGAAGTTTTTGCTGAAATCGAAGTCGAACTTGGCATATTGCGAGTAGGCAATATCAAAAATGGAGTATTGTCCCTCTGCATTCTTTTCTGCTGAAAAGAGCTTCGATAGCCCATAAAGCAGATTGCCGGCCAGTTCCACATTGAATCGCATTTGGTATCCGTTGGATTTCTGCAAGGCCTGTGCCGAAGTGATGCCGCGCGAACGCAATGTCAACCCGTAACCCGTCTTCATGATGAACAGATTTTCGTACGAGTATCGCAATACGGCATAACGTGGGTTGTCTCCCTCAAGATAGTTGTTGCGGAATGTTTCGGAAATCCACGGCATGTACACATAGTTCAGCGAAAGCAAATCCACACGGTGGCGGATGTTTGACAGCAAACGGTGTTGCCAATTGTAACTCCATGCCGCGGTCAGCACGCGACGATGGAACTCAGGGCGGTCCTGAGAGTTGAACATCAGCGTGAAATCCGTCGATGCCAACAAGTGCTTGCGCGTATCTTCTTTGATGAAAGGAAACATCAAAGAGGGGAAACGCAAATTTGCTTCTGCACCATATTCTATGTAATTGGCATCGTTATAACCTTCCAACCCGGTGATGGCTTCGTAAGCTCCCCTCAACTTCAGCGACAGACTCTCGGCATGACGGAACAGATTGCGATTGCTGTATGTGATAGACACGGCAGCTCCCAAGTCGCCTGAAGTGTTGGTACCCTCAAGCTCGGTGCTGATGCTGTGGGGTTTGGCTCGGTGCACCAAGATGTCGCAATCGAGAGCGGAATGATGCTTCCCCGTGGTATCGGCCGGCACTTCCGAAAAGCGTACCCCTGAATAGCTGATGGCCGGAAGACTGTTCAGCCCGGCATAAGTGCGCTGCACCGCCTCACTGCTGTAGAGGCTGTCGGGACGCACATGCACATGATCCGAATAAACACGCTTGTGAATGTGCAGCCGCTTATCAAAACCATAATGCAAACCACGATATGAGCATGTGTCCGCACTGTCCGACGGCGTTACATCCTCATAAACATTCACATGGCGCAAACGATGACGACTGTAGGCCTTGCGTGCATCAATTTCGGGAGGACAAAGCATGTTCAGCGTGAGACGCACTCCCCTATCACCGAACAAGGTGTCGGCACGATAGGAGATGAAATCCTTGTGCAAAGCATAATATCCCTTGTTCTGCAAAGTGCGAATGATGCGGGTTCTCTCCTCTGCCAAAAGCGAGGCATCGAGAGGCATTCCGTTGTAAAGCAACGACCGGGCCGTATCTGCCAACACCTCGCGCTGCATTTGTTCAGAATCGAAACTGAAGTTTATCTCATTCACATAATAACGCTCGCCGGGACTCATGTGATAGTGCACCTTGCAACGACGCCCCTTGCCGCCGGTGGTGTCGAGGCTGACTGTGGCATGCAGATAACCACGTCCTTGCAAAGCACTCTCCATGCTTCTCCGCGAATAGTGTGCCATCTGTTCGTCATAGAGCACGGGGGCTTCACCTATGCGCTGCACAAAACGATTGATGCGCTTCGTGGTGTCGGTGCCGGAAAGGCAATAAATGCCCAAAGGCACTTTCACCAAATTGAACCAACGCGAATTGGCCTCTTGGCGAACATGCAGACGATAATCACCGGCTTTCACATGCTTGTTGTCGGAAGTCAGCCTTACCTTTTGCAGAATGACCTCATCCTCTTGCAAAAAACGCTCGGCACTGCATCCACAGAGGCATTGCAACAACAATACGACAAATGCCATTGCCGAAAAACGTAACAGGATGATGGGACAAGAATGCTTCATACCGCGCAAAGATAAGTTATTTTTCGCTAATATGGATAAAGCACGACACACGTCGCACCAAATCCTTGACATTTCGGAGTGCTTGCATACATATCAATCCACACTTCTGACCACCATACACCAATAACGAAAAAGAGAGCCACCCAAGGAGAGGTAATCTGCAGTGCTTGCAGAATTTTGCGCAGTGCTTGTAGAAAATTCTGCAAGCACTGCGCAAAATCGTTCAATGGGACACTAATCTTTTGTATCAAAAAAACGAGACTGCGCCCATAATGCATTTGGGACGCAGTCTCGTTTATATGGAATAATAAAAGTCGCTTATTTCTTTTCTTTCAGCAAGTCGCGAATTTCAGTCAGCAGTGTTTCTTCTGCGCTCGGAGCCGGGGGAGCCGGTGCTGCAGGAGCTTCTTCCTTCTTCTTCGAGAGCTTCATGATGGCACGCACCAAGAGGAACACGCAGAAAGCGATAATGATAAAATCAAAAGTGGTCTGCAAAAAGTTACCATAGTTGATGGTTACAGCCTCAGTGCCTTCTGCCGCCATGGGGTTGAGGGGAAGTTCCACCTTGAGGTCTTTGAAATCCACACCACCGATAATCCAGCCAATGGGAGGCATAATGAGGTCGTTCACCACTGAGGTAACAATCTTTCCGAAAGCACCACCAATGATTACACCGACCGCCATATCAATGGCATTACCTTTCACAGCAAATTGCTTAAACTCTGTCAAAAATTTAGATTTTGGCATCTTTTTTCTTTTTTATGCATTAAACTTGGTGCAAAAGTAAAAAGGAATTTGTATTTTTGCTGCGCTAAAAGGGAAAAACTGTGCAAAAAGCAGTGATTTTGCCCCAAAAGCACCCGAAAAGATTTTTCAACCATCTTAAATTCTTATAACAATTATGATTAAAGTAGGTATTAACGGTTTCGGTCGTATCGGCCGTTTCGTTTTCCGCGCAGCTCAGACTCGCGACGACATTCAGATTGTAGGTATCAACGACCTCTGCCCTGTTGACTACTTGGCATACATGCTCAAGTACGACACCATGCACGGTCAGTTCGAAGGCACTATCGATTTCGACGTAGAAAAGAGCTTGCTCATCGTTAACGGTAAGGAAATCCGCGTAACTGCAGAACGCAACCCGGCTGACCTGAAGTGGAACGAAGTAGAAGCTGAATACGTAGTTGAATCTACAGGTCTCTTCCTCACTCAGGAGAAGGCTCAGGCTCACATCGAAGCCGGTGCCAAGTATGTTGTTATGTCTGCACCTTCAAAGGACGCAACTCCCATGTTCGTTTGCGGTGTTAACTTCGACAAGTACGAAAAGGGCACTCAGTTCGTATCAAACGCTTCTTGCACCACCAACTGCTTGGCTCCTATCGCTAAGGTGCTCAACGACAAATGGGGAATCAAGGACGGCTTGATGACAACTGTTCACTCTACCACTGCAACTCAGAAGACTGTTGACGGTCCTTCTCTCAAGGACTGGCGTGGTGGCCGCGCCGCTGCCGGCAACATCATCCCCTCTTCAACAGGTGCTGCTAAGGCTGTAGGTAAGGTTATCCCCGAACTCAATGGTAAGCTCACTGGTATGGCTTTCCGTGTTCCCACTCTCGACGTTTCTGTAGTTGACTTGACTGTGAACCTCGCTAAGCCCGCAACTTACGCTGAGATTTGCGCAGCCATGAAGGAAGCTTCTGAAAACGAATTGAAGGGCGTACTCGGTTACACTGAAGAAGATGTAGTATCTGCTGACTTCCTCGGCGATGCTCGCACTTCTATCTTCGATGCTAAGGCCGGTATCCAGCTCACCGATTCTTTCGTTAAGGTTGTTTCTTGGTACGACAACGAAATCGGCTACTCTAACAAGGTGCTCGAACTCATCGCTCACATGAAGAAGGTGAACGGCTAATAAAAAGTTGCACAACCAACATAAAGAACCGCTGCAAGCGTCAGGCTTGCAGCGGTTCTTTTGTATATTTCTGCACGAAATGTTTACCTTTGCAGGCACACAACAAAGAAAAACAGAAGTATGAACCACTTCGATATGATCACCATTCTGGGCCCCACGGCTTGCGGAAAGACAAGTCTGGCAGTGGAGCTGGCACACCGCATCGGCGCAGAAATCATCAGTGCCGACAGCCGGCAAGTTTACCGACGCATGGACCTCGGCACCGGAAAGGACCTGGAAGATTACGTGATGAATGGCGAAACCGTCCCCTACCACCTCATCGACATTGTGGAGCCAGGAGAGAAATACAATGTGTTTCGCTACCAACAGGACTTCCTTGCGGCCTACAACGACATCCGCTCACGCGGCCGAAAGGTGGTGGTGTGTGGCGGCACAGGGCTTTATCTGGAAAGCATTCTGCAAGGCTACCGATTGATGCCCGTGCCGGTCAACCCCGAGTTGCGTACACAATTGGAGAGCAAGTCTTTGGAAGAACTCACCGGCATCCTGCAAACTTACAAAGAGCTTCACAACAACACCGACACCGATACCGTGAGACGCGCCATCAGAGCCATCGAAATTGAAGAATACTATCGGCAGCACCCCACCGAAGGAAGAGATTTCCCCACCCTGCGCAGCCTCACCATCGGGCTTGACATTGACCGCGAAACACGTCGGGAACGCATCAGCCACCGACTGCGCGAACGCTTGGAGCACGGCATGATTGACGAAGTGCGCAGTTTGCTGGCCGAAGGGGTTTCGGCAGACGACTTGATTTACTACGGGCTCGAATACAAATATCTCACACTTCACGCCATCGGGGAGATGAGTTTCGACGAAATGTTCCGCCAATTGGAAATAGCCATTCACCAATTTGCCAAACGCCAAATGACATGGTTCAGAGGTATGGAACGACGCGGAACTCCCATTCGTTGGATCGACGCCACACGCCCCACAGCCGAAAACATTGAGGCTATCCTCCGAATGGCTGAAGAATAAGCATTTCCATACATTATATATATAAATAGGAAGATGCGCGGGAAAATCCGCTGCACTATCGCACCCCACCACAAACGTCATCCCCCATCGGAACATGTGCTCCGATGGGGGATGACGTTGTTTTGTAAAATCTAAAGACGCTTGCGGGAGTTGCGTCAACCCATGCGAGAAATGCGTATCAGTTTCTGCTCATCCAAGAGTGTAATTCTGCGGCCTTTCAACTCGATGAGTTTTTCCGTGGAAAAGCTGGAAAGGGTGCGAATGGCATTGGAGGTTGTCATGTTAGAGAAACCGGCCAAATTCTCTCGCGACAAGCACAAACGCAAGGTGCGTCCATCGGCTTCAGTGCCGTAGCTGTTTTTCAAGAAAAGCAGGGTTTCAGCCAAACGTCCGCGCAGATGTTTTTGCGTCAGCCCCACGATGCGACTGTCGGCAATACCCAAATCCACCGCCAACTCACGCACAAAGAAGTTGCACAAAGCAATGTTCTCGCTCATGGCATGCTTCACCACCGACATCGGGAACGAACACACCCATGCAGGTTCAAAGGCTGCCGCCGCCGTAACGTAAGGTTCGCCGGCCAAGGAAGCACGATAGCCAAAGTATTGAGCGGGACAAAGCAAACGCATAATTTGACAACGACCATCCACGCCCTCACGATAAATCTTCACTTTCCCCGAAAGCAAACACAAAAGATGGTCGGGCGCTTCGCCTTGATGATAAATAATCTCGTTCTTGCTGTATTCGCGAACGGCATAAGTTGCCTCAAAAGCCGTCCGCTCTTTTTCCGTCAACAATCCCAGAAGATTTTTCAAACGTTTCTCAACATCCGAATAACTGATTTCTGTGCTTAACATGTGTTTTTTATGTCTTAAAACATATTTTGAGCGCAAATGTAGGCAATCCCAACGAACCGACAAAGAGGTAACGATATTTTGGCACCCCACACCCCATCAAACGTCCCGAAAATCATTGTTTTCCGAGCAAGGAACAAGGCGGCCCACCGCATGAAGAAAATTCACCTGCCCAAGGGCAAAAATCTGCAAGGCGTTTAGAAATTTCTGCAGTGCTTGCGGAAAATTCTGCAAGCACTGCAGAAATCAGGGGAAACCACAGGGGTTTTCGTGTGATGCAAAGCCGGCATCAAAATGAGTACGAAAAAGTCCTCTCACACCTCCTGTCATCCTCTCAAAACCACCCGGATTTCTCCTCCTACATTCGCTCGAAAAACACATCACATCCGCACGCTTGCCAACGGTCCTAAAGGCTCTCCACAAGGGGTTAAGACACGACGAAACGGCATTTTTAAGCATTTTTAAGGCAAGTGTGAAAAAATAATTGAGATTTCACAGTAAAAACTTTTGTTTTCTATGTTTTTTCTCTACTTTTGGAGTTGAACAAACACACTAAGAAAAATAATCTAACCTTATAATCATACAAACTATGTGCTATTTACGATTTGACAAAACGCAGATGACAAACCTGCAAGACTCCCTTTTCAAGGAGCTCTTGATTACGAATGAGTCAGGTGCGTATTGCTCCACCACCTTGGTGGGTTGCAACATCCGCAAATACCACGGTCTTCTGGTTTGTCCCATCCCCGAAATTGACGAGGAGAACCATGTGTTGCTCTCCTCGCTCGACGAAACGGTGGTACAGCACGGAGCCGAATTCAATTTGGGTCTGCACAAATACCAAGGCGACAACTACAGTCCCAAGGGGCATAAGTACATTGTCAGCTTCGAATGGGAAAAAGTTCCCACATGGATTTATCGCATCGGCGGCGTTCTGCTGAAAAAGGAAATGGTGTTCCGCACAGACCGCTATCGCCTCTTCATCCGCTACACCTTGTTGGAAGCCCATTCGCCCACCACACTGCGCCTCAAGCCTTTCTTGGCATTCCGCAGCGTGCGCCAATGGACGCACGAAAACTCCGTGGCCAACACCGGTTATACTCCGGTGAAAAACGGTATCAAGATGTGCCTGTATGACGGATACCCCGATTTGTACATGCAGACCACTGCCAAAAACGAGTTCCACTATCAACCCGATTGGTATCGCGGACTTGACTATCCCAAAGAGCGCGAACGTGGTTATGATTCCACCGAAGACCTGCTCGTTCCGGGTTACTTCGAAATGCCCATCAAGAAGGGAGAAAGCATCATCTTCACAGCATCGCTCAAGGAAAAGGATCCGAAAGATTACGAACCCATCATGGAGGCCGAAATTGAGAGTCTGGACCGTCGCGACAGCCTGTATCACTGCTTGGTGAATGCAGCTCACCAATTCCACGTGCAGAAGGACAACAACGAATATGTGCTGGCCGGTTATCCCTGGTTCAAGCCGCGTGCTCGCGACACCTTCATCTCCCTGCCGGGACTCACTTTGGCCATCGGCGAAACCGAACAATACGAGCGCTACATGGCTACGGCCATCACCGCCATTCGCGACTACATCAACAAGCGTCCCATCTCCGTGGGCATCTATGAGATGGAACAGCCCGACACGCTGCTCTGGGCCGTTTGGTGTCTGCAACAATATGGCAAATACGTGTCACGCAAAAAGTGCTACGAGCTTTATGGCGAGATCATCACCGAGATTATGGACTTCATCCGCCAAGGCAAACACAACAACCTCTTTGTTCACGAAAACGGACTCCTCTACAGCAACGGTCGCGACAAAGCCATCACATGGATGAACTCCACTGCCAACGGCCGCCCCATCATCCCGAGAAGCGGATACATCGTTGAGTTTAACGCCCTGTGGTATAACGCGCTCAAATTCTATGAGCAAATGCTTACCGAAGCCGGTGGTGAAGCCAACCTTGCAAAGGCTGAAGTTTGCAACACCGAAGCCGAAAAGACAGGCTATTCGTTCAAAGATGTGTTCCTCAACGAACACGGCTATCTGCTCGACTATGTGGACGGACAAATGATGGACTGGAGCGTACGCCCCAACCAATTGTTTGCCATCGCACTCGACTTCTCTCCGCTGGATGTTCGTCAACGCAAAGGCGTGCTCGACATTTGCACCAAAGAGCTTGTTACACCCAAGGGAATACGCTCACTCTCACCCAAAAGCGGTGGCTACAATCCCATGTACATCGGACAGCAAGTGCAGCGCGACTACGCCTACCATCAAGGTACGGCATGGCCTTGGCTCACTGGCTTCTATCTCGAAGCATACTTGCGTGTGTACAAAATGAGTGGCGTTAACTACATCGAACGACAGCTCATCGGATTTGAGGAAGAACTGTTCTATCACTGTGTGGGCACCATTCCCGAACTCTTCGACGGCAACCCACGCTTCAGCGGCCGCGGTGCCATCTCGTTTGCCATGAACGTGAGCGGACTCTTACGCGCCATCCACTTGTTGGAGAAGTATAAGATAGAAGAGGACTAAGCCCGGCCAACTGCCTCAAGGCTTTCCCAAACAATCCACAGTATATCCTTAAAACTTTATAACGCTATGAAAGTATTAATGTTCGGTTGGGAATTCCCCCCGCATATCCTCGGCGGACTCGGAACGGCCAGCTATGGTATCACCAAAGGTCTTTCCCTACAACCCGACATGCATATCACCTTCTGCATCCCCAAACCCTGGGGCGACGAAGACAAGAGTTTCATGAACATCATAGGTCTCAGCCAAACCCCCATTGTATGGAAAGATGTGGACTGGGACTATGTGAAGCAACGCATCGGCGACAAAATGGATCCTCAGCAGTATTTTGATTTGCGCGACAACATCTACGCAGACTTCAACTACCGCTTGACCGATGACTTGGGCTGTATAGAATTTTCGGGACGCTACCCCGACAACCTCTACGATGAAATCAACAACTACTCCATCGTGGCCGGCGTTATCGCACGCCAACAGCAATATGACATCATCCACGCTCACGACTGGCTCACTTACCCCGCAGGAATTCACGCAAAGAATGTGAGCGGCAAACCATTGGTCATCCACGTGCACGCCACAGACTTTGACCGCTCGCGCGGCAATGTGAACCCCACCGTCTACAGCATCGAAAAAGACGGAATGGACCATGCCGACTGCATCATGTGCGTGAGTGAACTCACACGCCAAACAGTTATTAACCACTACCATCAGGATCCGGCCAAGTGCATCGCCATGCACAACGCAGTGTATCCCCTTTCACAAGACATTCAGGACATTGTGAACCAACGCAAGCCTGCCAACGAGAGAAAGGAGAAAGTGGTTACGTTCCTCGGACGTATCACTATGCAGAAAGGCCCGGAATACTTCGTGGAAGCCGCTGCGCTCGTGCTGCAACGCACACGCAACATCCGCTTCTGCTTTGCCGGCTCGGGCGATATGATGAACGCAATGATCGACTTGGCGGCACAACGCGGCATCGCCGACCGCTTCCACTTCCCCGGCTTCATGAAAGGCAAGCAAGTGTATGAAACATTCCGCGACAGCGATGTGTACGTAATGCCCTCCGTGAGCGAACCTTTCGGAATATCTCCGCTGGAAGCCATGCAGTGCGGTGTACCTTCCATCATCAGTTATCAGAGCGGCTGCGCCGAAATCCTGAACAAGTGCATCAAGACCGACTACTGGGACATCCATGCCATGGCCGACGCCATGTACTCCATCTGTACCAACGAAGGCTTGTACAAATATCTGCAAGAGGAAGGTAAAAAAGAAGTCGACCAGATTACATGGGAAAAAGTGGGTCTGCGCATCCGCAGTGTGTATGACGAAGTCATCGCGAGATACAATAAATAATAAAATAGTGCACCACAAACCTGCACATGCCTTGCGCAGATTTGCATCAGCACACAAACAGAAAAACAAATAGCATTATGAAAACCGTATGTCTATATTTTGAAATTCACCAGAATATCCACCTGAAGCGCTACCGCTTCTTCGATATCGGCACCGACCACTATTATTATGACGACTATGAGAACGAGCGTTCCATCACCGAGACCGCTGATCGCTCATACGTCCCTGCACTCACAGCCCTCATCGAGATGGCTGAGCGTTATGGTAGCTATTTCAAGTGCGCCATCTCGCTTTCCGGTTGTGCCATCGAACAACTCGAAAACCACGCTCCGCAAGTCATCGAACTCCTGCAGAAGTTGGGAGAAACCGGTTGTGTGGAATTCCTTGCCGAACCTTATTCACACGGCTTCTCTTCTCTGCAAAATCCTGAATGCTTCAAGGAAGAAGTGAAACGCCTTTGCAAAAAAGTGAAAGCCCTCTTCGGTCAAGAACCCAAGATATTCAGAAACTCCTGCCTCATTTACTCAGATGAAATTGGTGAGATGGTGGCAGACATGGGCTTCAAGGGCATGTTGGCAGAAGGCGCGAAGCACGTTTTGGGATGGAAGAGTCCGCACTTTGTCTACAACTGCTGCCGCAACCCGAAGCTCAAGCTGCTTCTCCGCGACTATAGCTTGTCTGAAGACATCAGCTTCCGCTTCAACGATTCCTCATGGAGCGAATATCCCCTCTTCGCCGACAGATACGCTGACTGGATTGCCCAACTTCCGGAAGAGGACCAAGTGGTTAACATCTTCATGGAATTGTGTGCCCTCGGTATTTTCCAACCCCTCTCCTCCAACATTTTGGAATTCATGAAAGCACTGCCCGAACAGCTGAAGCAACGTGGAGTGGTGTTCTCAACGCCTTCCGAAATTTGCGCGAAGATGAAGAGTGCCGGCGACCTCAACGTGCCGTATCCCACATCATGGGTGGACGAAGAACGCGACTGCTCAGCATGGTTGGGTAACACCATGCAGCGCGAAGCCATCGACAAGCTCTACAGCGTGGCAGACCGCGTGAGAATTTGCAACGACCGTCGCCTCAAGCAAGACTGGGACTATCTGCAAGCCTCCAACAACCTCCGCTTCATGAGCACGAAGCCCAGCAGTTACGGCGGCTATCGCGGAATTTACGACTCGCCTTACGACGCTTTCACCAACTACATGAACATTGTTGGCGACTTCATTACGCGAGTGAACAACCTCTACCCGGCAGACATCGAAAACGAGGAACTCAACTCACTCCTTACCACCATCAAAAACCAGGGCGACGAGTTGGCCATGAAGGATAAGGAAATCGAAAAACTGCAACACATGCTGGCAAAATTGGAAAAGGCACAAGAAAAGGCTGCAGCGCCCAAAGCCAAAGCCGCTCCTGCCAAGAAAAAAGCCGAGCCCAAAGCTGAAGTAGCCGAAAAGCCCGCTGCCAAAGCCAAAGCTGAAGTTGCAGAAGAAAAAAAGGCACCGGCCAAGAAGCCTGCCGCAAAGAAAACAACGAAGAAGGCTGCTGAAAAGAAATAAGCAGTCCTCACAAAATCACTCCATCGGGGCAATCCTCTTCATGAGGGTTGTCCCGATTTTTGCTCGTGTCATCTCGCAATTTTCCGCGCCATATTCAAAGCCGGCATAACATTCGGAGCAATAATCATCTGTATCTGCGTTTTTTTGGCTCATTTATGGAGTGTAACAAAATAATTTACACTACTTTTGTTGGCGATAAAGGAATGTGAACGGTCCCTGTGAAAATTCAAAAAGGCCGACACCCTTCCCCATCATCCAACAAAGAAAACCAGAAACACAACAGAACATATGAAGAAGTTACTGCCCATCCTCGCCATTGTGCTTGTAGCATTCAGCTCCTGCCACACACAAGAGAAAGTGGTTTATTTCCAAGACCTCGCAGAGGTTGAAAAAGTTGCCACACAGCCTGTGCAAACCATCACCTACGTTCCGGGCGACAAGCTCAGCCTTGTTGTTTCGTCCTCACGCACACCGCAATTGTCCACACAGTTCAACCTGCCCGTCGTAACCATACAGGCCGGAACAAGTCGCGGTGCATCCAGCAACCAGATTGCCTACTACACCGTTGACGAACAAGGCAACATCGATGTGCCCATCATCGGAAAAATTCACGTCGAAGGTCTCACACGTTCGCAAGTGGCCGAGAAAGTTCAGGCCATCATCCGCAACGGACACATCAACGATGCTGTGGTTACAGCCAGCAGCTACGACCAATTCGTAACCATCCTCGGAGAAGTGGCACGCCCCGGCCGCATCAACATCGCGAGTGAACACCTCACCCTGCTTGAAGCCCTGGGTTTGGCAGGCGATCTCACCATCAAGGGACGCCGCGACCGCGTGCTCGTGATGCGTCAGGAAGGCGGTGAAACCAAGTCATATTATGTGGACCTGCGTTCCAAAACATTGCTCAACTCTCCCGTTTATAACTTGAAGCAGAACGACGTTGTTTACGTCGAACCCAACAACGTACGCAGCGGAGAAAGCACCAACAACGGCAACAGTGTGCGTTCCATCAGCACTTGGCTGTCTGTCAGCTCGTTGCTCATCAGTTTGGCCGTGCTTATCTTCAAATAAGCAACTATCGTTTCAAAACATACAGCCGCCTTTTCCATTGCGAAAAGGCGGCTTTTCTTTTTCTCCTATTCCCCCTTCTGCTTTTTCATCCGGCTTTGTTTGAAAATCTGCAAGCACTGCAGAATTTTCTACAAGCACTGCAAAATTTTCTGCAGTGCTTGTAGATTTCTTTGCATTTGCACTCTGATTTTTCACGTCCCATTCTTTAATTTTTAAAATTATCTGTAAATATTTGCTAAATGGGGGGGGTAAATTGTATATTTGTAGACAAATAACATTCAAACAAGTTTAGGATCTGTCTGTATGGTAGCAACAGAGGCTGCCCCACACCTCACCAAAGTTGCAAGCCTGCACCAATAAGCACATCGCATCCGTACGGTATAGAAAAGACAGACAGTCTTTGCAAATACGTATGTAAAAGACCTCAATACTTTCACTATAAAACACAACACTATGGCTATCAACAAAATGCTTAAGCCCCTTGCCGCAGGTACGTTGCTCGCCGGTGCGCTGGCTCTCACGGCTTGCGTGGACGACAGCTACGACTTTGGGCAAGACATCGACCTCACCATGCAATTAGGCACGGAAGGTTTGCAAGTGAAACTCGGAAACACCGAGAAGATTTACATGAACAACATTATCGACCTGGAAGATGAGGAAAACCTTGAGACAACCACCGGAGGCCTCTATTACCTTGTGGAAGAGGGTAATTCGGAATTCCACTTCGATGTAGATAATGTTTCCACCCAACTTGATGTGGCGCAACTCACGCCTGAAATTCATGCAGCCACATTCGAACAACTGATGGAGGCTGCCGGACTTTCAGGCATCACAAGCGTGCCTTCGATGCCGGCCATCACCATCAGCACCACGGGCATCACTGCCGAAGCCGAACTCGACATCCATGTTGACAACGTGCCCGATTACGTCTACAACATCAAGTCTATCAAACCGCGCAACGGACGCTTCCACTTGTGGATGGAAATCATACAAACCAGCCTGGGCAAACATTTCTGGTTCGAAGAGATCAAGAACCTCAAGATATATGTCCCCGATTACGTGAAGTGTCCCACCGCGGTCGATGGTGTGGTGAGCATCCCCGACATGACCGAGAAGCACAAACATGAAGTGGACATGGGATACATCGACATCGACTTCCTGGAATTTGCCGGCGAACACGGGCTCGAAATCAAGGACGGCACATTCGTCATCCCGGGACATGTGGGAATGAGTTGTGATGCCACCTTCAGTTGCGACGGCGGTTTCCCGATGCAAGTCGGCGACTTCGTAAACATCCGTCTGCACATCGAACCCGGTCAGGACGGCGTGATTTATGCCGACGAATTCACAGGTATCTTCAATCCCGAGTTAAACCCCGAAATCAGCCCCATCGAAATTGGCAACGACCTCCCCGAATTCCTGCAAGACGACGAGGTGCGCCTCACCGTGGCCAATCCCACCATACGCCTCGATGCCGATCTCACGCAAGTGCCGGTAATTGTTGACTTCGGCGGAACGCTCACTGCCTATAAGGAGGGCACCACTCCTCGTGTGGTCAACATTCCAGAAAGCGGCACAGCCGAACTCCACAAGTCGCAGCGCAATTTGCTCTACTTCTTCCAAGGCGAAGAGCCCTTCGACCCGAACGGTGCAAATGCCGCCGACCTCTACCGCGTCGGCAACCTCTCATCACTCCTCACCGTTGTGCCCGACCGCATCGGCGTTGACCTGAGCGACGGCAAGGTTTCGGTTCGCCACAATGAGCTGCAGACCATCGGTTTCGGCCGTTCCTATGCTGCCAACTTGCAGTACCACATTTATGTTCCCTTTGTTTTTGAAGAAGGATTGCGCATCGTTTATTCCGACTCCATCACTGATTTGCACAAAGACCTGCAGGACTATCAGGCAAAGGGAGTTGTGATCACGGCCAACATTCTCAACACCATCCCCCTCGACCTCACAGCCACCATCGAGCCGGTGGGAATTGACAACAAGGTCATCGAGAGCATCCAAGTGAGCCCGGCCGTTGTCAATGCCGGTAATGCCGAGGGCGTGCTTACACCGGTGGAAATCAGCATCACGCTGAACAATCCCGCCGACTTGCAGAAGATTGACCGTCTGCGCTTCCGCATCACTGCATCAGCCTCGGCCAATGATGCACTCACCTCTCAGCAATACATCCAAGTGCAGGATTTGCGTCTCAAACTCACCGGCCCCGTCATTGCCGACTTCAACGAATAACGCGCTTGCCACATTTAATTATATAACAGCCTTATGAAAAAGCATATCAAGCATATAGTGATGGCCGCAACCCTCATGGGAATCGGCACATTCACGGCCACGGCGCAGGAACTCCGCACATCTTATTTCACGGAGACTTCCAACTTTCGCCACCAAATGAACCCCGCACTTCTCGACCAAGCCTATATCGGCATGCCCTTGTTGGGAAATATCAACATCGGCACCACGGGCAACGTGGGTGCGGCCAACTTCATTTTCCACAACACCGGAGCCAACAGCAGTGAGTATCCGCTCACCACGTTCATGAGTCCGGAAGTTTCGGCCTCGCAGTTTCTGGGTGGTTTGAGCGACAAGAATCGTTTGGACACCTACTTGAACCTTAACCTCCTCTCTGTGGCATTTCGCGGCTTCGGCGGTGTGAACCTCGTCGAACTAAACCTGCGCTCCAACTCACACATAACACTTCCCTACGAAATGTTTGAGTTCATGAAAACCACAGGCTCACGCGAACACTACGACCTTTCAGGCATCGGAATGCGCACCCAAAACTACGGAGAACTTGCCTTGGGACACAGTCGTGCCATTGGCGACAAGTGGCGCGTAGGTGCAAAGATGAAACTCCTCTTCGGTGTGGGCTATGCCGACTTCACAACCAACCGCATGGACGTAACGCTCAGCGGCGACGAATGGAAAATCGATGCAGATGCTCGCCTGCAAGCCTCCGTCATGAACTGCACCATCGAGCACGATAATAGCGCTCCCCCTTCGCCCGACGGACGACCCAAAATCGATGAATTTGAAACAGGAAGCGGACTGAGCGGCTTCGGTGTGGCTTTCGACCTCGGTGCCACCTATAAGCCCAATCGCGACCTCGAACTCAGCGTCGGTCTGACCGACCTCGGCTTCATCTCGTGGAGCAAAATGAACAACGCCTCCTCTGCCGGCACTTACAGCTTCAGCGGTTTTGAAGAAGACATCTACGTCAACGGAACCAACACCGGCACCAACGAAATTGGCGACCAGCTCGAACAAATAGGCGACGACCTTGAAGAACTTTTCAGCATCTATGACGACGGACAGACAAAAAGCAAGACCGCCCTTGCAGCCACACTCAACATCGGAGCACAATACACCCTGCCCGCTTGGCGCAAGCTGCGCTTCGGTTTCCTTTACACAAGCCGAATTCATGGCAAGTATTCATGGCACGAAGGTATGCTCTCCGTGAACTGCCGCCCCACCAAGTGGTTTGAAGTGGCCGTCAACGGAGCTGCCACAAGCACCGGCTGCACCGTCGGAGCACTCATCAATCTGCACGCGCCCCACTTCAACTTCTACGTAGGTGCCGACCGCTTCATGGGCAAGGTGTCAAAAGACAACATACCCCTGCACAATCTCAACTCCAGCATCAATTTCGGCATGACCTTCCCCTTGAAATAACACACACCTCCCCACCCTGCCATCAGGTAGGCAATGGTCAAAAATCTGCAGTGCTTGTAGAAAATTCTGCAAGCACTGCAGATTTTTCTGCAAGCACTGCAGAAATCCCCTCTGCCTACCCCCGAAAAACCACGTGCCACGCAACATTTTCAAGCTTCGCAGAGAAGATGCAAAAAATCAGTGCAAAACTTTTCGTAAACGGGAGGGAAATCGTACTTTTGCAAAGAGAATGTACGCCGCACAGCGGCAAACACTGAACAAACACCTAATCAAATACAAACATTATGGTTAACTACAAAGACTTAGGCTTGGTGAACACTCGCGAAATGTTCAAGAAAGCCGTAGACGGCGGTTATGCAATTCCCGCCTTCAACTTCAACAACATGGAGCAAATGCAGGCCATCATCAAGGCTGCTGTTGAAACCAAATCACCCGTTATCCTTCAGGTTTCAAAGGGTGCTCGTCAGTATGCCAATGCCACGCTGCTTCGCTACATGGCTCAGGGTGCTGTGGAATACGCTAAGGAACTCGGCTGCGAGAAGCCCGAAATCGTGCTTCACCTTGACCACGGAGATACCTTCGAAACCTGCAAGAGCTGCATCGACTCCGGTTTCTCTTCAGTGATGATCGACGGTTCTCACCTCCCCTACGAGGAAAACGTAGCCCTCACCAAGAAGGTTGTTGAATACGCTCACCAATACGACGTTACCGTTGAGGGCGAGCTCGGCGTGTTGGCCGGTGTTGAAGACGAAGTTTCTTCAGACCACCACACCTACACCGATCCAGAAGAAGTAATCGACTTCGCCACTCGCACCGGTTGCGACTCTTTGGCCATCTCCATCGGTACTTCTCACGGTGCTTACAAGTTCACTCCCGAACAGTGCACCCTCGATCCCGAAACCGGCCTCATGGTTCCCCCTCCCTTGGCATTCGACGTGCTCAAGGCTGTGGAAGAAAAGCTCCCCGGTTTCCCCATCGTGCTCCACGGTTCAAGCTCTGTACCTCAGGAGGAAGTTGCCACCATCAACAAGTACGGCGGTGCCCTCAAGGCTGCCATCGGTATCCCCGAAGAGTGGTTGCGCGAATCTGCCAAGTCTGCAGTTTGCAAAATCAACATCGACTCTGACAGCCGCTTGGCCATGACTGCTGCCATCCGTCAGACTTTTGCTGAAAAGCCCGCTGAGTTCGACCCCCGCAAGTACCTCGGTCCCGCTCGCGACAACATGGAAAAGATGTACAAGCACAAAATCATCAACGTGCTTGGCTCTGATGGCAAGCTCGGCTAATAAGCACACACTGCAACCTCGGTTGCACACATCATCAACGGAAGCACCCACGCGGCGTGCTTCCGTTTTTTTCGTGGCACAACGACACCCACCAAAGAGAACTTAACCGAAAGGCAGAAAGCCACGAACCTCCATCCATACCGCCTGAAGAAGCCGTCGACAAGCACTTTTGGCGAATTATCATCCGCATGAAATGAAATTATCATGCGGATGATATGTTTGTTTCATGCAGATGAAACGATTGTTCCATGCGGATGATAATTCAGCGAAAGTGCTTATCGCACGCACCCAAAAGCCTTTTCGCCACCCACGCAACGCAAGATAAATCTCCGCACAGGCACACGCAAAAGAGAAAAAGCGTATCTTTGCGCCATTGGCACGGGAGCAGCATCAGCTCTCCGGCTCGAAAAAAATCAATTAACAAACCATTAAAACCCTATTAACAGACAGAAAGAAACAAAAAACGACACACACATACATAAAACATAAGCGTTAGCTTTTATTCTCTCTGTAGAAATCGCCAAAATCTCAACACATAAGAATAAACCTTACCGCTGTAAAAGTGAAACCGCGCCTAAACGGGCGTGGGTTTACTTGGCGGTAACATATGGTGTTTGGCGATACCATTACAGAGAGCAAGTAAATCACCACGCTCTTTTTATTTTCTTATTAACTCTCTGTAGAAATTCGCCAAAATGACTACTAATAATGATGAACTGTTGCGCCGCATCCGAGACCTTGAGCAGGAAGTGGCTGAATGGAAAGCAAAAGTAAGCAAGCAACATTACGGCCTTGTTTGGTTGGAAGTGCCGGAATCCTTCGACGAGGAAAGCAAAAATCGCATCCCAATCTTGGAAGAGGATGTCGAACTTGGATTCTCCCTAAACGATAATCAACCCACGCACATTCTTATTGAAGGCGACAACTATCACTCTCTCACTTGTCTGAACTACACACATAAAAATCGGGTAGACGTTATCTATATCGACCCTCCCTACAACACGGGGAAAGATGGCTTTACCTACAGAGATAGTCGCTTTTTGGATGAACGACCAAATGGAGAAGCAATTAAAGGAAATCATCCGATGCGTCATAGCACTTGGCTTAGTTTCATGGCCAAGCGCTTACGATTAGCCGAACAACTACTTTCAGATACCGGAGTAATCTTTATATCTATCGATGACAACGAGCAAGCAAACTTAAAACTCCTTTGTGATAACATCTTTGGGGAACAGAATTTTATAGAAACATATATTTGGAATAGCACTTTAAGACCCGATAATAGTTCACCACTATTAAGAAGAAATGCAGAGTTTATTCTGTGCTATGGTAAGTGCAAAAGTAAAATTGAAAAGTTCAATAGCATTGATTCTGAGAGTTCAGGAATGCCATCTTTAACCAAAGCAAAAGAAAAGATAAAAGAAATCTATTTCCCTGCAAACACTGTAAAGACCTCTTTACCTAATGGAACATATTATGCTGGATGTAAAGAAAATGGGAGAAACCCTCAATGGGAATTACTGCAGGATGTTGAAGTTAATGAAGGGATTATAACAACTGAACTTCGCCTTAAAGGGCATTCATATTGGGCTACACAGAAAAAGATTGCCGATGAACTTGCTTTAGGAACAGAGATTTGGATTAAATCAGAAGCATTTGTCCCTTACTACAAGAAAGCTAAAAAGTCAGCAAACCGCCCCACGAAAATACTACCTGTTGAGATTGTTGGCGACGGACTATCTGCTAACTCCGAGTTAAATGGTGGAATATTCCCCGAAAAGATTTTTAGTAATCCCAAACCAAGTACTTTAATAGGTTTCCTTATTAATTTTATTGATAACCCCAACTCCATCGTTCTCGATTTCTTTGCCGGCAGCGGCACCACGATGCACGCCGTCAGCAGCCTCAACGCCAAGGACGGGGGAAGCCGGCAATGCATTCTGTGTCAAGCATCCGAAGCCGACATCTGCCGAAGCGTTACGCTGGAACGCAACCGACGCGTGATGCAAGGCTACACCAATGCCAAAGGAGAGGAGGTGCAGGGGCTGGGCGGCTCGCTGAAGTTCTATCGCACTGCCTTTGTGGGACGAAACACGGCTCGCGAGGCTTCGGATGCCGACCGCATCGACCTGGCTGCCCGAGCCGGATGCTTGCTCGCACTGGCCGAGAACACGCTCTACGAGACCCGACGCGCCGAACGCTTCCAGTTCTTCACCAACCGGCACGGACAACACACTGCCATCTATTTCAGTGAGGACTACTCGGATTTCCCCACCTTCGACACCCATCTGCGCAGCCTCACAGGCAGCATCTGCATCTACGTGTTCAGCTGGGGCGACGGCACAGAGTTCGCTCCCATGTTCGACGATCTGCCACGCGCCACGGTGAAAAGCATTCCGCAACCCATCCTCGACATCTACAAATCCTTAAACCCCTAACCATTCGCCATGGAACAGATAGCCTTTCAACAACGTGCCATCGAGCAACTGCTCGCACAATTCAAGAAACTTTGGCGAACAGGAGAAGCTCTTCGCAAAATCACTTTCAAAGCCCCCACAGGCAGCGGCAAAACATTTATGACAGAGAACTTCATCTGCGAACTCTGTCGACAACCCGATTGGCAGGGCGATGTGGCTTTCGTTTGGGCCACTTTCCAAGACGAACTCGCCATGCAGAGCCGCGACAAGTTCATGGACTACTTCTACCCCAACCTTCCGGGACGTTTGCTCACGGTGGCAGATTTCTCGGCAGGAGCTTTGCGCCGCAACGATGTGCTTTTCCTGAATTGGCAAAAGCTGGTTTCGCGCCGTGCCGAAGACCGCGTGTTGCGCCGTCCCGACGACGAGCGATTGCGCAAGGAGAGCGGCCTCTACTTTGAGGACGTTGTGGAAATGACACATGCCGAGGGCAGAGAGATTGTGCTCATCATCGACGAGAGCCACACACATGTGAGCGATGCAGCTCGGCGCGACGTGATTGCTCCACTGCATCCACGCATTATATTAAATGTATCTGCCACACCGCAGCACGAACCCTCGGCCTCCGACGTGCTGAACGGACGCGCCGGATATGTGGAAGTGCCACGCGAAGATGTGGTGGCCGAAGGTATGATTAAGGAACAGCTGATTTGTCAGACCGAGGACGAACTCACCCGACATTCGGGCGAAGACCTGGATGCCTTGCTGCTCACGCTGGCCATGGAGCGGCGCGAACTGTTGGCAAAGCAAATGGCAGAGTTCAGTCTTGAAGTCAATCCTTTGGTGCTTATCCAATTGCCCAATGACGACAAGGCCTCCGACGACCTGGGTGTGAAACGCAAGGAACTGGTGGTGCGCGATTTTCTCACGGCTCACGGAGTGAAGGAAGAGCACATCGCTTGTTGGTTTGACGGACGAACGGAAAATATGGACGGCATCACTCGCAATGATGCACCGCAACAATACATGCTCTTCAAGCAGGCTGCGGGCACCGGATGGGACTGCCCGAGAGCACAGGTGCTGGTGATGTTCCGCGAAATCACTTCACCGACGTTCCATACCCAAGTGGTGGGCCGCGTGCTGCGTGTTCCGGTGCGTGGCCGGCAAGGTTGCAGCATTTTCCGCACCGCCTACCTCTACACCAACTACCGCCGCAACGAAGTGAGTGTGCCCGACCAAACGGAGAAGAACAAGCCGAAAACTTTCATTGCGCACAACCGGCTCGGCAGTTTTGAGCCGGACCACAAACTGCTCAGTGATTTCATTCCACGCGTTGACTATGGCGACTTGGGCAACGTGGTGGCATTTCAGCAGTGTCTGATGCAAGAGTTCGACAGTTTTTTCAGCATCACCGGTCTGCACTTCGATGCCCTGCGCGAAGCCATGGAACGGAGTGGCCTGCCCCTGCAAGCCGAGCTGACCCGCGACATCATGGTGAATGCCGTGCTTGAGGACTTTGACCAATTGGAGACCGACCTCGCCATGAAGGGAGCCGATGCCGACTATCGTGTGTCGCGCAATGATGTGGAGAAGATTTTCACGGCTCTCTGTGCCAAACTGCTGCGCGAGCAAACCTCAGAGGAAACACGCATCGGCAACGTGGCACGTTCGTGGAGTCCGCTGAAAACATCGCTGCGCCTTTGGCTGAAACGTGCCCTGCCTCACATGGACGATGACCGCCACTATCGCATCTTTATCTGCGACACGGAACGGGGCGAAGCGAGCCTGTTCCGCCGAGCCTTGGTGAGAACCCTCACGGCCTACGGCCCTCAATTGGACGAACAACGCCGCCAACGTGCTACGGCCGGAGCTGAACGACAGAGCGAAGTGTTCCGCTTTTTGGACACCTATGCCTATACCGAGGACTACGAGGCACACTCCATGCAACGCTGTTTGCTCACTCCCTTCTATCTGCGTCGCAACTACCCCGGGCGTGGCACGGAACTCCCATTCGCTCAATATCTCGACAAGCGCGAAGATGTGGAATGGTGGGTCAAGAATGGCGACAGCGGAAAGGACCATTTTGCCATTAAATACACCCATGAGGAAAGCGGACATGAGGAGTTGTTTTATCCCGATTGGTTGGTGAAGTTCAAAGATGGCACGCTCGGTATCTACGACACCAAAGGAGGGATGACGGCTGCTGCACCCGAGACTCGCCACAAGGCCGAAGCACTGCAACGTCGCATCACCCAACTGAATGGATACAACCGCGAAAGTATTCGATATGATGGCGGTATCGTGATACGCGAAAACGGTATGTGGTACATCAACCGCCAACGTTCGTACACCTATCTGCCGGGAAAACTTGAAGCATGGGAGGTTTTCTGAGAAGACTTTCGGATTTGCTGACACTTTGCACGAGAAACTTGCAATAATCGGGCAAAAATTTACACGGCGTTTAGAATTTTCTGCAAGCACTGCAGAAAATTCTAAACGCCGTGCAGATTTTCCCACAAAGCCTCTCCGCTTTTTTTATTACCTAATCAGAAGCTCCTATTCTGATTTACAAAAACAAACTCCCGAAGCAGCTGCGGCCGCTTCGGGAGTTTCAATATCTGTATCAAGGAGGCACGCAGGCAACTCCGTTTTTCATTTATTGCTCCAGCCCTTGGTTATCGGTGATTTCGGCATTGATGACACGTTCGAGCAACACTGGCTTCTTGTTCCAGTGGAAAGGTTTGTAGTCGTTGTTGCGAATCACTTTGTTACCGCGGAACACGAGTCCGTCCACCGACTTTGCATAAAGGATAGGCGCATCGAAAGTTTCGAACACGTTGTCTTCAATCACGATAGAGCCTTTCTTGCCTCCGTGGAAGTAGCTCTGCTGCTTGTCGAGTGTCGGAATTTCAGGATAAATGGAGATGACGGCATTTGTGAACTGGAAGTAGTTGGTCAGGGCATTGACAAAGCGGTTCTTGCGAATGACGAGGTCGCGACATGCACCGCTTTCGTACCATCCGTTGCAGTCGCCGCAGAGCAGAATGGCGGTTCCGGAAGTGTGGTCGAAGAGGTTGCCTTCGCAAACAGTGCGGCGCGGACTGCTGAAAAGCGAACCACGGGCGCGGTTGTTGCGCACCACGTTATCGTTGAATATCACTTCGGGAGTCCAGGTGAGGTTTTCAACACCGTAGCCCTTATCGGCAGAAATTTCCTTGGGAAGTTCATCGCGGAAAGACACGACAAACTCATTTGTGCCCAGCGGATTTTCGGGCGTGATAGCGGTGATGACGGTTTGGAAACCGAGGTCTTCCATTTCGGCAGAGCGCACAAAGGTAACGGTGTCGCCCGGATCGCCCCAGCCAAAGCCCCAAGCCTGACCATGCTCGTAGCGAAGACGCAGCGTGTGGTCATCGATGCGCTCGCGAACGCGCAGATAAACTCCGTGGATGTTGATGGCATCGTCCATCATACCCTCATAAAGTCCGTTGCACGACTTAATCATGCCCTTGCACTGGGAGAAGTGTGTGGCATCAGCTTGTGTGGTGAAATAACGTGCATCGTTATCTCCCTTGAGGCACACGCCGAATTTTTCCAACGTGATGTCAGTGCAACGCTGTGCCAGCAGACCCATACCCTCGGCATAGTGCACTTTCACGTTGTGCAGGGTTGTGTTCTCACACTCGTTCATGAAAATGCCGGGAGTGGGTCGGAACCATGTGCGCATGGCTACCACAGTGCCGGGAACGAGGCGTTTGTCTTTCCAGTTGGGAGCCAACATCAAACGGTCATCGGCGTCGATGTGCTGCACGCCTTGTGTATTGATGCCGATGTCGCTCGTTTGATACACAATGTGCTTGGTGTCTTTCTCAAAAGCAATACCGGCACTCTGCTGCGCAGCCCAGCCTTCGCCAAACGTCTCAAAGCGGCCGTTCTGCCCAATGCGATAGTTCACCCAAGGGGCTACGCGAAACTTCATACCGCCCTCGCCCAGGTTTTCAACAATCTCCACTTGTGCAATCTGTGGGTTCACAAAATCCACCGAAAGGTTGCGAATTGTGGTGTTGGCACACTCCGAAATCATGAAAGGGATTAAGCGGCCGTGAAACACGAGTTCCGCACCCTTACCTTCGATGGTGAGGTTTTTCCAACCCACTAAACGAATGCCGACACGCTTGCTCTCCTCTTGATCGTGGTTGGAAATATAGCACTGCACCACGGGAGCATCTGTGCTATGGAAGTGGTAAGTTCCCTTAGCCAACTTCAAAACCACCTTATCAGTCGGTGAAGCCTCTTGGCGAATTTTGGTTAACACGGCATCCAATTTAGAGGACAAAAGCGGTGCTCCGGGCACAATGCCATGGTCCGCCAAATACACGGTGAGCTTTCGCGAAAAAGCCGGCAGGCACATCAACGTGACCAAAGCCAATGTAAAAAATCTGTTCATTTGTTTATTTATTTTGTTGTTCTACCAAAGAAATTGAGGACTTTATCCCAAAAAGTTTCCTTTCAGGGCTGCTCCGCGTCAAGGCGAAGAATACCTCCCGTCGTGGGAGAGAGCAACACCTTGGTGGTATAGCGCTTGTTGAAAAGATCACCGCCCAAATGCTCCACACGGCCGAATTGTGCCATGGGAATGCTTCCGGAAAACCATTCACGCTTGGCATCGAAAACTTTCACCAACACCGAACTCGGCACAATGTATCGCAAATCCTCCACCGGCTTCTTGGCAGCCTTCGGGTCGACCGGCGCAGGTTCGGGAAGGGTTTTCAAATCTTTCACACTGATATAATAAGGTTCGCCGGCCATGTTGTCATTTTCCACAAGGCCCAAGAATTTTGAAAAACGGAACAACAGCGTTTGCGCTGTCTCTGCCTGCGGTTCGAACTCCAAGGTGAAAACATGCTTCTCGGTGGTGCAAGTTCCGCGGAAGAGTTGCAACAAGGCTTCTTCCTGCGTGGCCAAGCTGGCGAGCATCAGGCGCAATTGCTCACCGTCTGTGGGCATGAAATCAGCCTGTCCTTTGGCCAGCAACGCGCGGTTCTCACGAATGTCGTATATCTCTCCGGCTGCCAACTCGGCCATCTTCTGCGTGTTGCCGGCTGAGAGAATTTCCTCCGTCTTATAGTCCTCCGGATTGATGCGGACGGTGCTGTCCTTCACCACATAGGGGTGCGGCAAAGCCTCGATGGGTTGCGCTTCACGATTGACGGAGAGCAATCGGCCATCGGGGGCCAAGCCCACCAAAGGGGCTGCCGTTTTCTGCTTCAGCTTGATGGTGTATGCCTGCGCCTTGTCCACCACCCCAAATGGCATGATGGAAATCTGGTCGAGCGTCCACTCGTCGTAAGCTGCTGTGGTCACATTTTTCAAACGCAGAAAGCGTTCTGCATAAAGACAGTATTCTCCCGGAGCATAGGATTTTCGGGTAGCTGTGAGCGTGATGTGCAAACGCGTCTTGGGCAGGAAAAATGTAATACCGTTTTCCGTCAGTCCCGGGACGTAATTGGAAACTTCTGTTTGCGCTCCGGCCGTCAGCGAAAGCATGGCAAGAACGGCTACAAACATCTTTTTCATTTTCATAATGGGTTTAGTTGTTATTGATTGTGTTGTCTGATTCTTCTGTTACCAATGGCTTAATTCGAGGAGTTGATTTCCGACGTTCCGCCCACAAGTCGCGAAAAGCCAAAGCGAGGTAGTGCAACAGGTCATTTGCCGTAACACTTTCTTCTCCCAATTCGGCAGCCGCCATATCCCCTGCCAAACCATGCAGATACACTCCCAAGCGACAAGCGTCCAAATGGGGGTATCCTTGTGCCAAAAGAGCTGTTATCAAGCCGGTGAGCACATCTCCGCTTCCGGCAGTGGCCATTCCCGAATTGCCGGTCGGATTAAAATACACTTGTCCTTCAGGTGTGCAAATGGCTGTGCGATGTCCTTTCACTATAATATAGAATTTGTGGGTCAGTGCCATTTGCTTGGCTTCAAGCAACATGGAATAATCGTCAGTGCCTTTGTTGCCTATGCGCCGGAACTCTGCAGGATGCGGCGTGAGGATGGCATTTTTCGGAACTTGTTGTATCCATCCTTTGTGTCCTCCCAAGATGTTGATACCATCGGCATCGATAACCAACGGAGTGCTTGTGTGGCGCACCTGTTCGATGAAAGCCAACGCGGTGTCGCTTGCCGTGCCGATGCCGGGGCCTATGGCCAACGCGTCAAAGGAGTCTGCATTCACGGGATGGGCAAAATGCTCTGCGTGCTTGTCGTGCAAAAGTACGGCCTCGGGGACTGCCACTTGCAGAATGTCGTTGTTGCGAAGCGGTGTGCGCACCGTAACTTTTCCCACTCCCCCGCGCAAACATGCCTTGGCCGCCAAGATAGCAGCCCCAGCCATTCCGTAACTTCCGGCAATGAGGAGCGCATGTCCAAAAGTGCCTTTGTGACCAAACGGAGCGCGAGGGCGCAACATGGCCGGCACTTCTTGCTTCTCTATGATTTGGTAAGGCGTTTCGATGAGAGCCGTTTGGCTTTCGGACAAACCGATGTCCAAAATTTTCACCTCGCCCACATGCGATTGATTGTCGGGGAGCAGCATCGCCAACTTGGGACGATGAAAAGTGAGCGTGAGATCTGCACAAATGATGTTGCTACGCACATTGAGCACATTGTCTTCGCACATCAATCCGGAGGGCATGTCGATAGATACCACCTGCGCCGGCGAATTGTTGATAAACTTCACCAACGAAGCAAAGCCGCCGGTGAGTGGTTTGTTAAGCCCCGTACCGAAAAGTCCGTCGATGACCAAGGTGTCGGGAGTGAGTTGGGGCGGCTCAAACTGTGATTTCACTTCCACGAGCGGTGCCCCCATTGTTTCAAGACGCGACTTGTTGAGGTCGCAATCGGCACTGAGCGAATCTTTGGGGTTGATGAGAAAAGTTTCAACCACATATCCGGCTTCCATCATCAGCCTCGCCAAAGCCAAAGCATCACCGCCATTGTTTCCCGGTCCGGCAAAAATCATCAGGCGCACCGATGTGTCCCATCGCGACACGATTTCGGTTTTCAAGGCCTGCGCCGCACGTTCCATCAATTGGGCAGACGTTATATTTTCCTGGCGCACGGTGAATGCGTCAAGCTCTTGCATTTGTTGAGCACTCAATATCTTCATTTCACAAAAGTACTCATTTATTCATTTCACACAAGGGAAAAATCTTCAGAAGCATCTTTCAGGGCTGCATTTCCTTTGGACGAGCGTCAGAACTGCCACCATTTTTTCTTCGAGGGCTTATCGATTTCTCCACGACGAATGAGAAATTCCTCCCAATTGATGCGCCGTTTGATAAGCTCATAGATGGTTCCCCAATCGGGCAAACCGGCAATGCCTCTGTCGTCGATAAAGATATCTGCTTTGATTTTACGACTAAAGTGCTTGCCTTGCATGGCCTCCTCATCGTAATCTTTGTTCACGGCATAGAACCTCACACCTTTCTTCTCGCACCAATCGACGGCCTCCTGCAGAAGCTCACCCTCGCGCACGGTCCAGAGCACAAGTTTGTGTCCGTCTTCCATCAACTGACGCAGCGTTGCTGTGGCAAACGGAAGCTCTTTGCCAATTTCAGGATAGCGATCGGAAACGATTGTTCCGTCAAAATCAACAGCTATATACATATTACGATTTTTATTGTTTGATGATTATTTTTCCATTCACAATGTAAACTCCTGCCGGCAGCATGGCAAATGATGCTGCATCGGTGTGTTGCAACAGGCATCGCCCTTGCAAATCATAGCAGGCCCCCTGCCAAGTGCTCTTGTCAGCAACGGCAGTGCTGCATCCCGCAGTTTCATCGTCAGAACAACGCACCGAATAGATGGCAGCGGCTTCTGCCGTTTCTACCGAACACAGAGCGGCTCTGAAAGGAGCCAGCCAACTGCCGGCAGCGGCTTTCACAAAATATAGTCCCGAGGCTTCGAGCAGATAAATGCCTGCCCCGCTGTCTTCCACACGAAGGGTGTCATACACCCCTTGCAAGAAACATTCTGAAACAGCCACTCCCACATTTTCAGAGTCATTACACAGGGCCAACTGCGGCTCGTCTCCGCCCGCCGCTCCTTTATGACGGATGATAGCGGCTTGGTTGGCCTGCAAGCGGTCTGTTTTTGTAAAAATTATTTCGTTGGCTGAAATTTCGCCGGGCACTCTCGCCTCAAATTCGTCGGGAACACGGGTATCAAAAGGCACGACAAGTGTTTCCCATCCCCCGTCGGCATGCATTTGGCGCGTATATGTCAAATCGCCCGGTGCTGCGGAGAAACGTCCCTTCCACTTCAGCGGCACACCATCCGCCAGCGTGAAAGCCGATGCCAAACGGGCACTTTCGCCCTCACACAGCAACACAAACGGCCATTCCTCCACAAGGCGTTGCGGTGCGTTGGCATTCACCAGAATGGGAACATTGCAAACTGCCGGCCGATGGTGAAAATCCACCGTTGTTTGTGGCAACACAAGTTCGCGAATGTCGAGTGCCGAAATGCCTTGCCAATTCACTGAGGCCAGGGCTTCGGTGCTCCACCCGCCACGCAGCGTTTTCACCCCCTCTTCGGAAATTTCTTCCGTCGCTTCGGGAGCACATACAGAGAGGAGAACGGGCATGTATGAGGTACTTCCCACCTCTTTTGCAGAGATTAAGCAAAATGCTCCGGTCTCTTTATGATAAACAAGATACGGTTCTGCTTCTGTCTTACCCGAAGCATCGCATGCCACACAGCCTGCAGCCCCGAGCGTCCAGTGTGCCGGCTCGTCCGCACAGGTCAGCGAATGCTGAAGATAGCCCCGTTCGTTTCGCAGCACGAACACACTGTCAGCAACATATTCACACACAAAGACGGAAGCCCCTTGCGGAATGGCCATTGTGCCATCCGTAAGGCGGCATCCCGCAGCCGAAATCAAGGCACTGCCCTGCGGCGATACCTTGACAGCCTTTTCGCCCACCGTCAGCACCATCTGACTTCCCTGCACGGGCAGAACCATTTCCGCACCAGGTGCTGAAGCCTGTGGAACAAAGATTTGCAGCGTGGGTGTGGTGTTTGTGGAATTCTTATAATTAGCAAAAAACAAATCCTCCGTCCATGCGAAAAGCCCCAACGAGCGATCGGGCGTTTCTGTGGCAGAAACAACAAACCCCCAATCCGAGGGAGTGATGTTCCAACGGCTTTTCCTTTTTGCATCCAATGACAAGGCAACCCCATCTGTCGCATTCAGGTATTTACCTTCGGCTGTCAGAATGTTATAAGTTCCGTCATCATTACTTTGCAACTGCCAAACACAATTGGCGGAGGGATGTTCCACACCTCCGTGCGCATTCTGTGCAGACGTTGCAGCCCATAGCTGCTTCTTGTCGCGCTGCGCAGAAGTCATCAGCGCCACTCGCCCATCTTCACCTATAGCCCCTATCAAACAACTTGCACCATCTTGCAGGTTTTCAACACTATAAACAGGATAATAACCCCATTCTCCATCATCTGCGAAGGCCGAGTGCGGCATCACAAAAAGCGCAAAGAAGCAGACAATCGCCCGGATTGTCCACTTCCTTGCCTTATGAGATTTTGCGCAAGCCATTGGCTATTTCATTGCTTCGTCTGCCATTTTTGCCAAATACTGGCCATATTGATTTTTAATCATCGGCTGTGCAAGTTCACGCAGTTTGTCTGCATCAATCCAGCCCTGCTTGAATGCAATACCCTCGAGACAGCCCACTTTCAAGCCAGTCCGTTTTTCAATCACTTCGATGAAAGTGCTGGCCTCGCTCATGCTGTCGTGCGTGCCCGTATCCAACCACGCAAAACCGCGACCAAGGGTCTGCACCGTCAGGTCGCCATCTTCCAAGAAGTGCTGGTTGACGGTGGTAATCTCCAGTTCGCCACGCGCCGAGGGCTTGATGTGTTTTGCGATGTCCACCACGCGATTGGGATAAAAGTAGAGGCCCACCACGGCATAGTTTGACTTAGGTTTCGCCGGCTTTTCTTCAATACTCATGCAGCGTCCCTCATTGTCGAACTCCACAACGCCATAACGTTCGGGGTCGTTGACACGGTAGCCAAACACCGTTGCCTTACCCTCTTCCTCGGCTTTGCGCACGGCTTCGGTGAACATGGCACGCAGGCCGCTGCCATGAAAGATATTGTCGCCCAACACCAGACAGGCACAATCATCGCCAATGAATTCTTCGCCAATGATGAAAGCCTGCGCCAATCCGTCGGGCGAAGGTTGCTCCGCATAGCTGAAATTCACGCCATAGTCCGAGCCGTCGCCCAAAAGGCGTTGAAAGCCCGGCAAATCCTGAGGTGTGGAAATGATAAGTATGTCGCGGATGCCTGCCAGCATCAGAACGGAGATGGGATAATACACCATCGGTTTGTCAAAAATGGGAATAAGCTGCTTGCTTATGCCTTTGGTGATGGGATAGAGGCGTGTGCCGCTTCCACCTGCCAGAACGATACCTTTCATAGTCGGAATGTTTAAGGTTATTACATTTTCGGAAAAACATCACAGTTGTTCCCCCGAAAGCACGAAAGCCGCCACCCCATTGACGGTGTACCGAAAAACGGCGACGCAAAGTCTGCCGAAACTCCGGTCAAGGGCTTCCGACAAGGGCAAAGGTAGTGCTTTTTTCATGGAAAGCAAGTAAAAGCCACACAAATGTGAGCGCACCGCCCCCACTCCCCTATCAAGAATCGCTTACACTTTGCAAGAAAACGCGCTTCCTTTCGAGCAAAAATTTACACGCCTTGCAGAATTTTCCACAAGCACTGCAAAAATTTCTGCAGTGCTTGCAGATTTTTCTGAAAACACCACCTAAATCCACGCAGCGCCTCAAAAGAGAGCACAATCAGGAGGAAAATATGCCTCTAATGATATTTAACATTCATAGATGGTTTTTGAGAAAATGTTCAAAGCCCATATAGCCTTTTTTCCCTATCTTGCGGCCGTTTTCCGACATCCGAGTTTTTCCCATCTCGGACAATCAGTTTAACACACACTTAATACCTTTTTATACACATGAAACACACACATCGCATGGTGCTATGCGCACTGTCCGGAATGTTTCTGGCATCGACCGCTCTGCCACTCGTGGCGCAAGAAACGGTAGACTATAAAAAATATCCGGACTACAGTCGGGTCATAAAAGCCGACCGGAGATTGCTCAACAACAATTGGCGAAGCGGGCAACGCCCCGACAGAGTGAACAATGCCGAGAACATCCACTTCCCTCCCATCATATCACAAGACGGAGGCTCATGCGGAAGTGCCTCACGCATTGCCTATATGTTTGCCTATGAAATTAACGCTCTTCGCAACGTATCCGGATTGTTGGAAGAGAACCGCTACCCCACTCACTTCACTTGGCTGCTCACCAACTCCAGTTCCAATAAAGAGGCTATGGCCATCGCCAACGGCGTCCCCAACATGCCGACATACGGCGGAGCCACTTATTCAAGCCTAATGGGCTATCAGGATTGTTCTGACCCCGACTTCGGATGGATGCAAGGCTATGACAAGTGGTATTCTGCCATGTTCAACCGAGTGGAGCGCACGGCCAACTTCCCCGTATCCGTCGCCACGGAAGAAGGACGCGAAGCTGTGAAACAGTGGTTGTGGAATCACTCGGGCGACACCGACTTCGCTGCCGGCGGAATCTGTGGCATCGGTGTGGCCAGCGGTGGTATATGGGAGAACATCCCACGCACAGCCGCCAACGATGCAGCCGGCGTTACAGGTAAATACTTCGTGAGCCAATGGGGCAAGCAAGTGGACCACGCACTCACCATCGTGGGATATGACGACCGCATCGAGTTCGACCTTGACGGCAACGGCGTGATTGGAGAAGCCGACAAGGACGAGGTAGGTGCCTGGATTATTGCCAACTCATGGGGAGCATCGTGGTGCAACAATGGTTTCATATATTGTCCCTACAAGAATGCAATTACGAGACATGGAACCACGGATTATTACATGCCTGAAATTTATTACATGCGCAAGAACTATCGTCCGCTGCGCACCATCAAGATAAAAATGGACTTCAGCAAGCGAAGCGAATTGCGGCTTTCCGCCGGCATCGCAGCAGACACTGCGGCCTCCATCCCTGAAAGCACAACTCAGTTTGAGCATTTCAAATTTGCCGGCGACGGCAATGGTGATGGCGTGGATGCCGAAACGCCCATGCTGGGACGCTGGAAAGACGGTCTGCACCATGAGCCAATGGAATTCGGATACGACTTGACCGACCTCTCGGCCGGCTTCGACACACGCAAACCCCTGAAATACTTCTTCATTATCGAGAGCAAGGAAACTGCCAGCGGTACCGGAACCATCCACGATTGCTCCATCATCGACTACGAGTTCTACAAGGATGGCATCGAAACCCTTTTCAACATTCCGGCAAACGGAATCAACATTCAGAACAAAGGTGGAAAAACCACAATATCAGTGATTGTTTATGGCGAAGAGATGACCGCACCGCGCAACCTGTCTCTGAACGAAGGTACACTCCAATGGGAAGCACCGGCTCCCTGCACGCAAACACTGACGGGCTACAACATTTATTGCAACAGCACCTCCGTGGCTAAGACCAATGCTGCCACACTTTCTTACGACGTTTCTGCACTCACCGGCACCATTGAGGTGGCTGCCATCTACCAATGTGGAGATACAGAAGCCGAGTCGAAGCGCATGCAACTGAGCACCATAAATTATTACGGACAAACCCCCGAAAGCAACTATGTGCGCAAATTCACCAAGTCGGGATTTGAAATCGTGGACATTCTGAAAGAGCAACTTGAAACCGCCACCATCGAATACTGGATTTGCCCCGCATTGCTCAACTACGACAACCAACAAATCGGCCCGGGATGGGAAAATGGTTTCATGGCACACGCCACTAAGAGCGGACAGCTTGTGGTGGGTTGGAACATGCAACAATGCATCACGAGCAAAGCCAGCACACTTCGCGCCAATGCTTGGACACATGTGGCCATTGTTGTGGTGGGCGGCAAAATGACGGTTTATGCCAACGGACAACCCGTCGGCGAAATCATCACATCCAACAAGGGCATCGGCGGATTTGGTTCACTGCCCGTCGGAACAGGCAACACAAACGCCGGCATCAACGGCACGATGGATGAATTCCGAGTGTGGAATGTTGCTCGCACCCAACGCGAAATCCAAAGCATGATGTATTCGGAAGTGGCAGACCCGCAGAACACACCCGGACTGCTGGCCGAGGTTCGCATGGACAGCAAAGACGACGGCACACTGCTGGAAGCCACCAACAGATATGTCGTGAAAACTTTCGAAGGCACACAAAGCCAAATCGCCAATAGCAGTTTGCTCAACGACAAACGCGCCATAAAGGCCGACTTCAGCACATCCGAAGAAGTGTGCTATGCCGGCACGGAAATCAACATCGTGAACAAGTCCTCTGCCAACACCGTCAAATGGGTATGGAATGTCGATGGAAAAAATTACGAAACGGAGCATCCCACTTTTGTCTTCGATACGACCGGAGAAAAAACAGTCATCCTGACGGCCTACAACGGAGTCGGCGATACGGCGCAGTGCCACAAAAACATTTTGATTGAGAAGCAGCCGATTCCTGTGGCCGGTTTCACTTGTCCCGACTCTGTTCCGGCTTACGAACCCATCAGTTTCTCCAACAGCAGCAAGAACACGGCAGGATGCGTCTTCCATTGGGAAATGCCCGGTGCCCAGATTGAACATGCCAACACCACCAACACGGCAACCCATTATCCCAATCCGGGAATTTACACAGTTACGTTGACCGTTACCAACAATAGCGGCAGCAGTTCTGTGTCCAAGGAAATCGTTGTTACGGAAATCCATCCGGAAGCCGCATTCGGCGTTTCACCCGATGTTGTAGTGAAAGGAAATCCTGTCAAACTGGAGGATAAGAGTCTCTACTCCCCCACTCATTGGCACTGGACCATAAAGAACAATGCTCATCATTATATTTATGACACTGCCGACTGCGAGTTGATATTCGAAAACCCCGGAAAATTTGATGTTTCGTTGGAAGTAAGCAATTCCATCGGCAGCAGCCACGCAGCTCAATCTAAGGCTATCACGGTGTGCAATGCTGACGCAAAGACCGGCCTCGCATTCAACGGAGAGAGCAACCGTACCGTAACTTTCGACTGTCCCTTGGCACTTTCCAAGACGCACGGCTTCACCATTGATTGGTGGATGAACGCAAAAGGAAATCAGACTTACTCTCAGGCCATCGGCGGTTCTGAAAGCGACCTCCTCATTCGCTCCTTGGCAGATGGCACATTGCAATTCTGCATGGGCTCATCGGTTTACACATCTGCCCCGGGCTTCTTCATTCCCGGCGAGTGGCATCATTATGCCATCGTGTTCAACTTCGGCGATGTGTTTATCTATCGCGACTGCATGCACTTCGAAACATTCTACACACGCTTCATGGGTGTTTATCCCAACATGCCGACTACCTTCAAGCTGGGAGGCAGCAACGGTGCGGTCAATGCCATCATCGATGAGTTCCGTGTGTGGAACACCGCCCTCACATCGTCAGTTCTGAAGAGCTATGCCAACGCTCCTATCGACGACGTGGAAACTGCCGAAAGTGCCCACCAACTGGTGCTCTACTACAATTTCAACCAGAGCAGTGGCGATGTGCAGGATGCCACCTCCCATGCCCATCACGGCACACGCGCCGGATTTGGTCCCGAAGGCGATGCGTGGAGCAGTTCGTTGGGAGTTTTCTGCCTGAACGAAGCACAGCGCGAAGATGCATCAGCCACTTACCTCACGAACTATTGTGCTCCGTTTGTTCACAGCGGGAAGGATGTCAACACTTCCGAGAGCGGCCGCTACATGGAGTTGTTGCAAGGCACTGAAGAGTCGGCTTGGGTGGTGGAAGGAAGCAAGACGAGCGGCACCATCATCACCGGCGTGCATGTCGACACGAAGGAAAATAACGTATTCTCACTTATCACAAAGGAAAACAGCTTCGGAACTTCCGTGATCAGCCACAATGTTTATCAAACCGTAACCCTGCCTGCCGGCCATTATGTCTTCGGATTCGAGAGTGCCAACGGCATCTTTGACAAAGAGTCTTACATCGTAGTGAACAAGGGTAAAGGTTTTCCCAACGTGCTCAATCTGCAAAAGGAAAGCTTTGCCTATACCACCATGGACCATCAAGAATTGGAGTTCACCCTTACAGAAGAAACTGAAGTAAGCCTCGGTATGCAATTCAACACACGCGGCTCGCTCGTCATGCAGATTCAACGTTTCTTCCTCGAAAAGAAAATCAGCAATGACGATTTCTCATGGACCGGCATCGAAGAAACGCCTCAGCATGGCCAGGACGAAGAAATCTCCGTAGTGAGCACGCATCATGGCATCGATGTTAAGACAGGTCGACCGCAACGCATAAACGTCTACAGTGTTGCCGGCGCATTGATACACAGCGAAGTCATCAATGGCAACACACACATCGCCTTGCCTGCCGGTGTTTATATTATAAATGGTCGCAAATATCTCGTCAGATAACGAATTCTCAACACCACGGGAGGCCTCTCCAAGCCTCCTCTCCGACTCCTGCAGGCCGATGCTTGCAGGAGTCGTTTCTTTTGTAAGTACAGAAGAAAATCTACACACCTTGCAGAATTTTCTGCAGTGCTTGTAGAATTTTCTGCAAGGCGTTTGCAAAATCCCACAAAGCGCAACAAGGTTTTGCTCACGGCCAAAGCCTTTTCACGCAACGAAAGTCCGAACATTCAAAGACATTCGGCATCTTTTTTGTAACTTTGCCTCGGTAAGGAAACAACACATGCAATGAAACAACAGGGACCGACTCCAACCACCGGAAGCCGTGCGAAGCGACACGCCCGCCTCCTGAAGCTTTATCAAGCCATCACGAAGAAGCTTTCCACCGGCCGACGCTACCGCGACCCTCATTGCTGCGCATTGTGCCTGGCGCAAGAGTTAAACGTCAGTCAGCGCGACATTTCGAACGCCGTAGCCACACACTTCGGCGACAACTACAACGCTCTGGTCAACAGCTACCGCTTGCGCGATGCCCAAAAGATGTTGCGCAGTGCCCGACACGCACAATTCACCGCCGAGGAAATCGGCCTCATGTCGGGGTTCTGCTCTCGCCAGTCCTTTTACGCAGCTTTCAACCGTGCCTTTCATTGCACGCCCAAACAATATCGGACAGCGGCCAACGCAACCGCCCCGTCCCCAAAAGACGCCTAAACGCTCCACAACCAAATAACAACACCATGATTTCCCCTGAAGAAAGACAGAAAATCACAGCCTTGGTTCGCCACTGGGTGGTACCGGCCATGGGATGCACCGAACCCGTTTGCGTGGCACTGGCCGTGAGCCGCGCCACCGAAGTGCTGGGCACATGCCCCGAGAAAATTGAAGCCCACCTCAGTGCCAACATCCTGAAAAATGCCATGGGTGTGGGCATTCCCGGCACCGGTATGGTGGGACTTCCCATCGCCATTGCCTTGGGAGCATTGGCCGGAAAATCCGCCTACGGGTTGGAGGTACTGAAAGACTGCACCCCCGAAATTGTGGAGCAAGGCAAGAAATTCATCGAAAAGGAGTGCATCCACATATCCCTAAAGGAAGACGCAACAGAAAAGCTCTATGTGGAAGTGGTGTGCCACGACAAGAACGGCAACACAGCTACCACCATCATTGCCCGCGAACACACACATTATATATATATAGCTCACAACGACCAAGTGCTGCTCGACAAGCCCCTGACGGCAGAAGCCGGAACAGACGAGCGGCCCAACATAAACCTCACCCTGCGCACCGTTTACGAATATGCCACGACAACACCACTGGAAGAGATTGAATTCATCAACGAGGCACGTCGTCTGAATCAGGAGGCTGCCCGTCTGTCGTTGGAAGGCAATTATGGTCATCGGTTGGGCAAAGCTTTAACCCGTCCTCTGGGACGCGGAATTATGGGCGACAGCATATTCTCCCACATTCTCTCAAGCACAAGTTGCGCCTGCGACGCTCGCATGGCCGGTGCCAAGATTCCGGTGATGAGCAACTCGGGAAGCGGCAATCAGGGCATCTGCGCCACAAATCCCGTGGTGGTGTTTGCCGAAGAAAATCACAACACGGCCGAAGAGATGACGCGCGCCCTGATGCTCAGCCACCTCACAGCCATCTATATCAAGCTGAACCTCGGCACCCTCTCTGCCCTGTGCGGATGCGTGGTGGCAGCCACCGGTTCGAGCTGCGGCATCACCTATCTGATGGGAGGCGGTTACGAAGAGACCACCTACGCCGTGAAAAACATGATTGCCAACCTCACCGGCATGATTTGCGACGGAGCAAAACCCAGTTGCGCCCTGAAGCTCACCAGCGGCGTGAGCACTGCCGTGCTCTCGGCCATGCTAGCCATGCAGGGCAACTGCGTTTCGTCAGTTGAGGGTATCATTGACGAGGATGTGGACAAGAGCATTCGCAACCTGATCAGCATCGGTGCCGACTCGATGAACGAAACCGACAAGCGCGTGCTCGACATCATGACAAGCAAATAAACTTTTGCGCGACAAAGAGCAATCTTCAGATAAGATAGGAAGCGACTCGGGCAAGTTTTCGGAAATTTCACATGTTCATTTCCAAACTTTTCGCTCGCCTTTCACCAAATTTGGCTATGCCCAAGTTAGGATGCGGCTCGGCATCGAAAAGAAAAACAAGTTTTCCTTTTGCCCTGCTCTCGCCTTTCACTAACTTTGCCGCCCCAACGATAAAAACTAACACAAAATCAATAAAAACATCAGAATGAACAAAAAGACTCTACTCACCGGCGCTTTGGCTCTGATGATGAGCCTGGGAGTTTCCGCACAGACGGCCTCCACCACTGCCATGCAACCCAAATGGGACGGAATGCTGAGCTCCATGCTCCAACGTGCCAAGAATCTCACTTCCGGCACATCCGCACAAACAGGCACTCCTGCCACCTTTGTGGAAGTGATAGTGAAATGTTCCGATGCCCCCACCGTGGCTCAGGCCATTGCAGACGCAGGTTTCACGGCCAATGCCGTAACAGGACGAGTGGTAACGGCAGAAGTCCCCTTGCACTTCGTAACAAAACTTGCCGAAATGGAGGAAGTGCAAAGCATCCGCAAATCCACCGAGCAGACACCCAGCCTCGTCGAGTCGCGCATACTGACCAATGCCGACCAAGTGCACATGGGCGAAGGCTTGGAGACACCTTTCACCGGAAAGGGTGTGATTGTCGGTGTGATCGACCAAGGATTTGAATACAAGCACATCGCATTCCTCAACGAGGACGGAACAAGCCGTGTGAAGAGTTTCTGGAATCACCAGAAAAGCACCGGAAAACCCACAACAACCGTTCCTACGGGAGGTGATGGCCTTTCGAGCGGACACGGCACCCACGTGATGAACATTGCAGCCGGAAGCAAAATCCCCGAAAACAATTATTATGGATTTGCTTATGATGCCGACCTTGTGATGATTTCATCCAGACTTTCTCTCTCCAGTGTTTTGGACGAAGCAAAGCACATCCGTGATTTTGCGGTGGAACAAGGCAAGCCTTGGGTTACGAACATGAGTTTCGGAAGTTTGGTGGGCCCCCACGACGGAACCACTGTCTATAATCAGACCCTCGACGAATTGTGTAAAGACGGTGGTATCTTTGTTGTTGCGAACGGTAACGACGGAAACGACAACTTGCACACCAGCTATACTTTCACACAGGATGGTGAAGTAAAATACCTCTTGTTCAACCCCTCAAGCGATGGTGTGATTGTGGTAGACATCTGGGGACAGGCAGCCGATGGCAAGAAACACCTCACCGTTGAACCCTACACATACAACAAAGCCGGCGTCGGCAACATGACAGCCAAGCTCGATGCACAAGATGCCACTTTCTGGAACAGCGTTACCGACTACATCGTCGACGAAATTGATAGTGAGAACCAGAAAGAACACTACCAATACGGCGTTATGGCAAAGGTTCTTCAGAACTACACCAGCAGCAGCCACCAATTCTGTTTGAAAATCACAGGTAAGGCCGGACAAACCTTCCATGCATGGATCAACTCCTACCAAGGCAGTTTTGCCACAGCCAGCGGCATGGGCACTTCTGCCATTCTGAAAGGTGATAACGAATATTGCATCACCAATGGCGGTTGCACCAAGAGTGCTATTGCCGTAGGTGCTTACACTGCTGCCACTTCATGGACAGACCTTGATGGAAACGCGAGATGGTACACAGGATATCGCACACAAGGAGCTATCTGTGCGTTCAGCAACCCCGGCCCTTCACTCGACCCTGAGCATCCGCGCCCCACTATCACCGGACCGGGAGCCAGCATCAAGAGTGCCCTTTCCAGCTATAGTAGCGACTTCAATGCTAATTTGGCTTCATTGGTAGCTTGTGTTGAACGCACCAGTATGCTGAAAACAACCAAGTATTATTATGGTGTCATGATGGGAACCTCAATGTCGACTCCGGCTGTTACGGGCATCATCGCTTGCTGGTTGCAAGCACACCCCGAACTGACACGTGAAGAAATCGAAGAAGTATTCAAAAAAACCGCCATCCGCGACAATTACACGGGAAACGACGAATGGAATGCCACTTGGGGATATGGCAAAATCGATGCTTATGCCGGTATCAAGGAAGTGCTCAACATCGCCAACGGCACGGGTATCAACGCCATGCTCAACAGCGAAGCTCCGGTTACACTTTCAAAAGGTATCGACACATGGCGCATTCTGTTCAACAACGATGAGAGTTACGCCAACATCACACTCCACACCACCGACGGCATGCAGGTTTACAACCAAAGCATTGACAACCCGCGCCGCGGTCAAGAAGAAGTGCTCAACCTGAACAACTTCACCCCCGGCATCTATCTCGTGAACATCAAGACCACTGCCGGAAACCTGACCCGCAAGGTGATTGTTCGCTAAACTTCTCTGAGGAGTCGTTACTTCAAACACACATCATCACAAACCGCCTTTCAGTTTCTCAGGAAGGCGGTTTTTTTGTACCTTTGTCCTTGATATGAGAATACTCCTATTAGGCGAATACAGCAATGTGCATTGGACGCTGGCCGAAGGCTTGCGGCATCACGGGCATGAAGTGGTGGTGGTTTCCGACGGAGACGGTTGGAAAAACTATCCCCGCGACATATCCCTGCATCGCACCTCCAACCGCCCCCTGCCCACCCTTGCTTTTCTGACACGCCTGATGCGAGCATTGCCGCGGCTGCGCGGCTTCGATGTTGTGCAGATTATCAACCCTGTGTTCCTGCACCTGAAAGCCGAAAGATTGTTTCCCATTTATCATTACTTACGACGGCACAACAAGAAGGTGTTCATGGGAGCTTTCGGTGTGGACTATTTTTGGGTGAAATGCGGCTTAGACGGACACACATTCCGATATTCAGACTTCAACATCGGAAAACAACTTCGACACAATGCCGACAACGACCGCGAAATTGCCGACTGGCTGAACGGTGCAAAGGGAAAGCTCAACCTGCACATAGCCCAGGATTGCGACGGCATTGTGAGCGGACTCTACGAATATGATGCCTGCTATCGCCCAAGCTTTCCCGAGAAAACCAAGTTCATCCCCTTCCCCATCGATGTGCAGTCCATCACGCCCAAAGTGCGCAGTTGTGATGACGGACGGGTGAAATTCTTTATCGGCATACAGAAAAAGCGAAACGAATACAAGGGAACGGACATCATGTTGCGAGCGTTGCAACGTCTGCAAGCCGAATACCCCGACCGCGTGCAAATTGAAAAAGCAGAATCCGTGCCCTTTGCCGTTTATCGACAAATGATGGATGACAGCCACGTTATTCTGGATCAGCTCTATTCCTACACCCCTGCCATGAATGCCCTGCAAGCCATGGCACAGGGCTTGGTGGTCGTGGGAGGAGGCGAACCGGAAAATTATGAGATATTGCACGAAACAGAACTGCGCCCCATCATCAACGTTCTCCCGGACGAGGAAGATGTTTACCGGTGCTTGAAAGAACTTGCATTGCATCCCGAAAAACTTGCCCGCCTTTCTGCCGACAGCCGACGCTACGTGGAACGCCACCACGACCACATCAAAGTGGCCCAACAACACCTTGACTTCTGGGCTTCAAAGTGAAAAGCCCCCTTTCAAGAAACGTCATCAGTGACAGCATAGCCATCCATCTGTCACCATAACTGTCACCTCCCATCATCTTAAGCATAAGTCAATTAAAGCGGAAAGTGACACTTAAAGCAGTAAATCCTGAAAAATCTATGATGCGTGCGCGCGTACGCGCATGCGTACATTTACTATAAATAGGCAATCATTTTTTTGAGGAACACGAATCTCAAAGATATCAATAATTCTAATCTACTGGTAAAAAAACTGCCATCCGCAGGAAAAACAAACCGCAGGAAACTGCACCCGAAGTCCAATTACCATACACCCAATTCGCAAGATTAGATATATTCGTGTTCACTTAAACTTTTTAGGTGCTCAAAACACATAAAAAAAGATATGGAGCTTCTTCAAATGAGGAAAATTCCCTGCACGTACGAGGCGCAATTTTGAAAACTCAACTTGTCATTCCTTTCGTGTTTTAATTCTTTAACTCACTGATATACAAAAAAAATAGACACCCTATTTGTATGTCCTAATATTAACCATATTTTTGCCAAAATTTTAGCTATCCTACTCCGTAGGAGTACGCTACGAATGCAAATAAGATATTAACAACTAACAACAAATAAATTATCTATGAAGAAAATTTTACTTATGCTCGCCTTGATGCTTCCTTGCTTGGGAGCGTGGGCGCAGATTCAGACATCAACAAAAACTGATGCTCCTGAAAACTTGTACAAAATCAAGAGCAAGAACGGTCTCTACATGGCTGCGCATTCAAACCCTACACAGGAGAATTACGGTCGTTTCGCTTTCTATGCTGTTGAAGGTAAGGACAACACTTATAAAATCTACAGTTATGATGCTGACTTGTGGCTTTCATACACAATGGCAAGTGGATACAGCGACGGAATGAACTTCGTTACTTTTGCCGACTCAAAAGAAAATGCCAACGAGTGGTGTGTTACAAAAGCCAATAACGGATATTATCAGGTAGCTCCATACAATACCACAAATGTTGCCGGTAGATATTGGAATTTCTATGGTGGTATAGCTAACGTGTACTACGCTTATGATGATTATAGAAATACTCTTGGTTTGTATAATAAAAATGCAGATGGAGATGGTGGTAGCGCTTGGACGTTTGAGAGCGTAGATGATAAGATCGCTCCTATAACCCTCAATTACGAGCTTACTGACGGTAATGGAAATGTATATACTGGTACATATACTGGCGTTGCCGGCAGAACAAGACTTTTTACTCATCAGAACACCCTTTGCCCCATAACAGATGTAACATGGGAGGGTAACACTTACAAGGCGAACATCGCAATCCCCTTCCATACTTCAGGTGTTGTTATCAGCACATTCAACACTGACAATATTATAAGACTATCTGCTAAAGAAGGCAAGGAAATTGCAACGAAGACAGTTCCTACTGTAGAAACAATCAACAACTATCTTTGGGATATCTGTCCGTCATTTGCAAATGCTACTCTTACTTTCTCTATTAAGCATGTTGCTACAAACAAGTTCATACACACCACAGCGACGACGCATGCTCACGCTGACGAAACTGTAACATTGGAGGATGAGGGCACACAATTTGTTTATGTTGCCAACAATGGTTTCAAGTATGGTAATCTTTGGCTCTCAACAAACTCACGTAATAGTGATGAGCAGTGCATGGGTATGTGGAATAGCCAGCACGATGGTGCAAAACACCTTATTCACAAGGTTAACAATTTTGCAATTACAGATACAGTTGGCAATGTGCACGAAGGCGAATTCAACGGATACGGATTGAAAAATGAGGCGTTCCTTCCTACATTTACTGGCCTTGAAGGATATACGCTTTCTAATCAATCTTGGGATGGATATACATTTAAGGCAACCATCAACTATAACCTCCCCTTCACTGTATCTTCTGAAACAACTACCAACCTCATTACTATTGGTCAAGGTACATGGGCAAATGCTGAAGGTGGAGCTGATGCTAAATTATGGACCGTTGTAGATGGAAATGTAAAAGTTGTAAACGGCATCCCCACTTTGGGCACAGCTCAGTGGATGATTTATCCTACTTTGAATGGCACTAAGTTTGGATTTAAGATTAAAAGTGCTACAGGTAAGTTCGTAACAGCAAACCTCGCAAGCGGAAACGACGAAAAAGCAAATAACACTCCCGTAACATTAACTGATGAAGGTACAGAATTTAGCTATATCAGCACAACTTGCGGAAGTGATAAGGGCTTTGCTTATACCAACAACAATGGTGTAACTATGTATTTGACGCGTAATGGCGAAAATGATAACAACGCACTCTTAGGGGTATATCAAGCCAGCAATAATCACAAAGGAAGCGGTCTTCGTTTCCCCGAATTCAATCAATATAAAGTTGTAATTGGTGCAGCAGGTTACACAACTGTGTACTCTCCATTTACTGCCCTTACTAACGACTGGAACTATAATGAAGAAAACCTAGTCAATCGTAATGAAGTTGAAATTTATACCATTGCAGATAAAGCTAAATTTAACGAAGAAATGAATGAGTGGAAGGTACCTTTGGTTCAAGCATCTTATTATGTCCCCATCAATGGCGCAGCTATCTTGAAGGGTAAGGGTACTTATGTGTTTACTAAGGCTGATGATGACATTTATCGTGATGATGAAATTGAAGCTATTTGGGCAAACAACAACCTCAAAGGTTCTTCTGTAAATACATACGTAGCTGAAGATGCATACATGTTGTCAGCTCCTGAAGGTGTAGAAAGCATTGGTTTGTACCCGATTCTGTTGAACAAGAATGCTGAAGGTACCGATGGTAATACCCACTTCCTCAACAATGCAGGTAAGGCTTACATCCTTGCTGAAGATTTGGGATATCCAACAACTCCTGGAACTACTGCAACAATTCGCTTCAGCTTCGGTGGCGAAACCACAGCCATCGAGCCTGTAATCAACAATGGTGCTGAAGCTAACGCTCCCATCTATGACCTCTCAGGTCGCCGCGTAGTGAATGCTGTGAAGGGTGGCATCTATATCCAGAATGGTAAGAAAGTATACATTAAATAATTTTAAGCACTGAACAATATGAAAAAGACCTATATCGCTCCCAAAGCTGAGCAAATCAACATCATGACAGAAGGAGTTGTGGCAGCTTCGCTTACTGTTTATCCTGATCCGGACAAAAAAGTTGATTCCAGCGTACCAGGAAATCAGCTCAGCCAAAAGCGCGGCTGGAACTCCAGCCTTTGGGCAACCGGAAACGAAGAATAAGAAAACAACAAATGGTTCAAGAAAGACCGATGGGAAGTTCCGAGTAACTCATCTTCCGGTCCTTCCACCATACACAGCCTGCAGGGCGGTTTCTCACGAAGCCGCCTCGCTTTGTTTCATACCCAGATTCCTACTGCCGCCGGATGGAACTGTCCTCCTAAGGTAGGAGGACGAGCGAAGCGGAGGAGGTATGAACAAGAAGCAGTTCCATGCGGTTAGTTTCATACCCCTCCGCCCTTCGGGCACCTCCCCTACCTCAGGTGAGGAGTTCCGTCCGGTTTGTTTCCTATCCAGATGTCTACTGCCGCCGGCCTCTTATTAATCAATCAAAAACAAATCAGGGCGGCACTCTGTGAGGAGGCCGCCCTGATTTGATGGATTTCGACACGTATGCGTTGTTTCTTTTTTACTTCGTAAGATAAGCCGTAACGTTGCCCTCGATGCGAGCTGCAAGGTTTTCATCGGCTTCTTTGTTGAAAGTTTCGCCGGTGATGTGCTCATAAAGTTCGATGTAGCGAGCGGAAATGCCTGCCACGATTTCGTCTGTCATTTCGGGCACTTGCTGACCTTCTTGACCTTGAAAACCGTTATCCATCAACCATTCGCGCACAAATTCCTTGCTGAGTTGCTTTTGCGGTTCGCCGGCTTCGAAGCGTTCTTGATAGCCTTCTGAATAGAAATAACGGCTGGAGTCGGGGGTATGGATTTCGTCCATAAGATAGATCTCGCCGTTGTGCTTTCCGAATTCGTATTTGGTGTCAACGAGAATCAAGCCACGCTCTGCTGCCATTTGTGTGCCGCGTTCGAAGAGTGCCAAGGTGTATTTTTCCAACAGCGCATATTCTTCGGGCGTAGCAAGTCCTTGTGCAAGGATTTCCTCTTTTGAGATGTCGGCATCGTGTTCACCGATTTCAGCTTTGGTGGTAGGAGTGATGATGGGTGTGGGGAACTTTTCGTTCTCACGCATTCCGTCGGGGAGACGCACACCACAAATTTCGCGCACACCGCTCTTGTAGGCACGCCAAGCCGATCCGCAAAGATAGCCGCGCACAATCATTTCCACTGCAAAGCCTTCGCACTTCACTCCCACGGTTACCATGGGGTCGGGCGTAGCAAGCTTCCAATTGGGGCAGATGTCTTGTGTGGCATCGAGGAACTTGGCTGCAATCTGGTTGAGCATTTGTCCTTTGAAAGGAATGCCTTTGGGCAGAACCACATCGAAAGCCGAGATTCTGTCAGTGGCTACCATGACGAGTTTATCGTCTACAAAATATACATCACGCACTTTTCCGTGATACACTCCCGTCTGTCCGGGAAAATTGAATTCAGTGGCTGTTAATGCACTCATATTATATATAATTTATTTTCCGATGCAAAGTTAGTGCAAGGCGAGCGGAATACAAAGCAAATCGCGCAGCATTTGATTTTATTCCCGAGCCGAAGCCTAACTTGGGTAAGCCAAAGTTAGTGCAAGGCGAGCGAAACAGATAATAAACTTTATACTTATTTCCTCATTTTTGCCAAAATCGGCAAACGACGGAACAGGTGTATTCCTCCAAAAAGGGCACACATCAAACCTATACGGTAATGCCTTAAGCCCATAGCTGTGTTTGCACCATCCACAAAGAAGAGCAGAGATATTGCAGTAATACTTACTAATACCATTAGCAGAGATAGCAAAACTGTGTTTATACTTTTCTTTTGGAAACGGAGATGGAAAAGAGCTTTATACCACGCCCAATGCAGACGAACATGAATGACAGAAGCCGAAAAGAAAACTACACTGCTTAGAACATGAAACACAGCCCATGCATGCCACACTTCATGAACGTCTCTGTGGCCAGACACATGCAACTTTACGCCTCCCAATACTGTAAGAACAAACAACGGGATAAGTGCGTGGTCAATGAACAAATTAAGCGATTTTCGGGTCATATTTTTTTGTATTTACGTATTGGCTGACATTGATGATATAGCCTTGTGTTCTGCCTTGCGACGTTCGCTTTCTTTTTCGTAGGCTTCCACCACTTTCGTAACAAGCTTGTGGCGCACTATGTCCTTTTTGTCCATTTCGATGAACGCAATGCCGGGAATTCCTTGCAGTATGCGCATTGATTCCACAAGGCCGCTTTTGGCCGTGGGCGGCAGGTCAATCTGTGTGCGGTCGCCGGTTACAATCATCTTGGTGTTCCATCCCATGCGTGTGAGGAACATCTTGATTTGCGCAGAAGTGGTGTTTTGCGCTTCGTCCAGTATCACCACGGCATCGTTGAGCGTCCGGCCGCGCATGAAAGCCAATGGCGCAATCTGTATAACGTTGGTAGCCATGTATTCCTGCAATTTGGCAGGCAGAATCATCTCTTCCAGCGCATCATAGAGGGGTTGGAGATATGGGTCAATCTTATCTTTCATGTCTCCCGGCAAGAAACCGAGTTTTTCGCCTGCTTCCACAGCCGGGCGCGACAAAATAATCTTTTTTATCTCCTTGTTTTTAAGCGCCCGCACAGCCAGCGCGATGGCGGTATATGTTTTTCCCGAACCGGCGGGTCCCACGGCAAACAGCATGTCGCAGTTGTTGTAAGCCTCCACCAATCGTCGTTGATTTTCGGAGCGCGGCGCGATGGGCTTACCGGTGGTGCTATAGACGATAACATCTTCCGAAACATCCTTTGAGGCCGAACGGTGCTTCACGATGTCGAGCAGGTCCTCCTCTGTGAGTCGGTTAAACTTGGCGCAATGCTTTTCGAGCGACGCAAATGTTTCTTCAAACTCCGCCATATCCTCTTCGCCCCCCATCACTTTGATGACGTTGTCGCGGCCCACGATGCGAAGTTTTGGGCACAAGGCTCGCAACATTCGCAAGTTCGCATTGTTGGCACCGAAAAAGGTCTGAGGGTCTGCCTCTTCAAGGATGAAATGTTTCTCAATCATGTCGTCTTTTTTCTTTGAGCGTGCAAAGTTAGCGCAAGGCGAGCGGAAAGCCAAATTTATTTGAGCTTTACCGAGCCGCAGCCTAACTTGGGCAGAGCGGAAGCATAGCCAAAGTTAGTGAAAGGTGAGAGAAAAGCTTGAAAACGAGCTTGCGATTTTTCGACACTTTGTCAGAAAATCAGGCGTTCGACGAACAAAAAATTACAAGCACCGGAGAAAATTCTGCAGTGCTTGTAGAATTTTCTGCAAGGCGTTCTGAATTTCCCTGAAAGCACTCCGATAAGTCAGGACACTTCCCTGCGTATTCGGCACACAACACGCAAACATCACTCCTCCCCCTCCGTATCCCAAAATCATGTTCTCACAACCCCCCACCGTTCTTCCACGAATGAGCACAAACATTCACCGCTCCCCTCCCCTTGCGGCTCGTTCGTCCGTGGCTATATCAAAAAAGTGGGCCGCAAGGCTTCATCATCCGAAACTTACATGTATCTTTGCGACACACAACGCAGGCTTGCCTTGCTGCCTGTCATGAATTTAAGCATTGAATTAACATTAACCTAAAACGGAATAATATCTCTATGATTGACGTAAAAGAATGCCTCGCTGCGTGTGAGGAAAAAATGGAACTCAGCGTGATGCACCTCGACGAAACTCTGTCGCACATCCGTGCCGGAAAGGCCAACGTGCATATCCTCGACGACATCCGCGTAAACTCTTACGGCTCCATGGTCCCCCTGAACAACGTTGCCGCCATCACCACACCCGACGCGCGTACCATCGCCATCAAGCCGTGGGACAAGTCAATGTTCCGCCCCATCGAGAAGGCCATCATCGACTCGGAGGTGGGAATCATGCCCGAGAACAATGGTGAAGTGATTCGCCTCGGCATTCCTCCCCTCACCGAAGAGCGTCGCCGCGCCCTGACCAAGCAGTGCAGCAAAGAGGCCGAAGAAAGCAAGGTGGCCATTCGCAATGCTCGCCGCGATGGTATCGACCGCCTGAAAAAAGCCATCAAGGACGGCCTCTCCGAGGACGTTGAAAAGGATGCTGAAGCCGACCTTCAGAAGATCCACGACAAGATGGTGAAGCGCATCGAAGAATTGCTCACTGCCAAGAGCAAGGAAATCATGACCGTATAAAGAAACGGAACAAGCACCATGCACGGACGTGTCATCAGGAACACAGGCAGCTGGTACGAAGTGCGCACCGACGACGGGCGTTCCGTTCGTTGCAAGGTGAAAGGCAACTTTCGTCTGCGCGGCATTCGCAGCACCAACCCCGTGGCCGTGGGCGACGGAGTTACTTTGCGCGAAGGCGAAACGGGAGACGCTTTCATCACAGAGATTGACGAACGGCGCAACTACATCATCCGCAAAGCCTCGAACCTGTCCAAGCAGAGCCACATCCTGGCCGCCAATCTTGATTTGGCGGTCTTGATGGTTACGGTGGCAAAACCGGAAACGAGCACCACGTTCATCGACCGCTTCTTGGCCTCTGCCGAAGCCTACCGCGTACCTGTGATTTTGGCTTTCAACAAAACCGACATCCTTACACCCGAGGAGCAGGAACAGGCACGCTATCTGCAATGGCTGTATGGCGACATCGGTTACGAAACCTTTGCGCTCTCGGCCCTCAACGGCGAGGGCGTGGAAGCACTTCGCAAGGCCATCCGTGGGAAAACCACATTGCTGGCCGGACATTCGGGGGTGGGAAAATCGACCTTGCTCAACACGCTCATCCCTACGGCCAACGTGCGCACCGCCGCCATTTCCGAAGCTCACGGAACGGGCATGCACACCACCACCTTCAGCGAGCTGTTTGAACTTCCCGATGGCGGTTCGTTGATAGACATTCCGGGCATCAAGGGGTTCGGCACGTTTGATATGGAACGCGAAGAAGTGGCTCACTACTTCCGTGAGATTTTCTCTGCATCGGAGGCCTGCCGTTTCAACAACTGCACCCACACCCACGAACCGGGTTGCGCCGTGCTGGCAGCCATCGAGGAACATCGCATCGCCCCGTCGCGATACGCTTCCTACTTGTCAATGCTCGACGACAAGGAAGAAGGAAAATACCGCGCGGCATTCTGACACACCGCCACGGCTCACACATTTTTCACCTCTTAATCCACACAGCTATGTCAGCAACTCTCATCATTGTCCTCTTAGTGGCAGCAGCCCTCATCCTCTTTGCTGTCGAAGCGTTCGTTACTCCCGGATTTGGCATCTCAGGCATAGCCGCTACGGCTTGCGTTGTGGGAGCAGAAATCATGCTTTACCGCGAATACGGAGGCATAGCCGCCCTCATCGGAGCCGTGATTTTCATTGTTTGCACCGTGCTTTTCCTGTGGTGGGTGAGCCGCTCGAAATCTTTGGAGCGCGTTTCGCTGAATGCCACCGTCGAGGGTACTTTTGCCACTGAGGCGCAGCTCTCCGTGAAAGCCGGCGACGAAGGTGTGGCCTTGACACGCCTGGCCCTGATCGGTAATGCCGAAATCGGAGGTAAGATGGTGGAAGTGAAGAGTACCGGCGAATTTATCAACGAAGGCACGCCCATCGTCGTAACCTCGGTGAACGAAGCTTTGATTTTGGTAAAGAAAAAGTAGCTCCCCGTCCGTCAATACTTATTCCCAACGCATAAAAACACCGCCGCCGCACAGCTGTTCCGAGGATGGAACGAAGTGCGGCGGCGGTGCTTTTGTGCAGTGACGATCCGAGGTGCGAAACGCCGGAATGCCTATCGCTTTTTCGGCCGAAGCGTGATGAGCGGCACCAGCATCTCTTCCAGGGAAACGCCTCCGTGCTGGAACGTGTCGCGATAGTATTGCACGTAATGATTATAGTTGTTGGGATAAGCGAAGAAGCGTGCCCCCGTGGCAAAGATATAAGTTGTCGACAGATTGGGTGCCGGCAGAAGGAAGCGCTTGGGTTCGCGACATTCGAACACCTCTTTCGTGTTGTAGCCGAGGCTTTTCCCGAGTTTGTAGCGCAGATTGGTATTCACATTGCGGTCGCCCATGACTTTTGTCGGTGTGTCCACACGAATGCTGCCATGGTCGGTCGTGATGATGATGTCGTGGTCGAATGCCGCCAACGCCCGAAACAGGTTTTTGATGGCCGAGTGGCGAAACCACGACTGGGTGATGCTGCGATAAGCCGCCTCGTTGGCTGCCAGTTCGCGCACCATGCGACTTTCGGTACGGGCATGCGAAAGCATGTCGATGAAGTTGATCACAAGCACATTCAGCGGCGATTGTTCCAGGATGGAGAGCTGTGAGAGCAAACGCTCTGCTGCCACACTGTCGTTGAGTTTGTGATAAGTGAAAGTCTCTTTGCGGCGATAGCGTTCCAAATGCCGACGAATGAGCATCTCTTCGTTGAGATTTTTCCCTTCGTCCTCGTCTTCGTCCACCCAGAGTTCGGGATACATCTCACGTATCTTCAGCGGCATGAGTCCGGCAAAGATGGCGTTGCGGGCATATTGCGTGGCCGTGGGCAGGATGGAGAAATACAGGTTCTCGTCGCAATCGAAATCGTCTGCCAGTTCAGCACTGATGGCACGCCACTGGTCAAACCGGAAGTTGTCGAGCACCAACAGCAACACCTTGCGTCCGGCCGAAAGTCGGGGGAAGACGCATCGCTTGAACACGTCCGGACTCATCATCGGCCTGTCATCGGCCGTGAGCCAGCCTTCGTAGTTTTTGCGCACGAATTTGGCAAAGGCGGCATTGGCTTCTTCCTTTTGCATCTGCAACATTTCGCTCATAGCCCCCTCGGTTTCGCTCAGTTCGAGTTCCCAGCGAACCAACCGTTTGTAGAGTTCCATCCACTCGTCGGCACTCAGGTTTTCGGAGATTTGCATGCCGATGCGCGAAAAGTCCTGCCGATAACCCGTCTGTGTTACCTCGGCACGTATCTCGCGTTCGTGGATATTCTTTTTCAGCACGAGCAAAATCTGACTGGGGCGCACGGGTTTGATGAGATAGTCTGCAATTTTCGAACCTATGGCCTGGTCCATGATGTCCTCTTCCTCGTTTTTCGTCACCATCACCACCGGAACATTGGGTTGTATTTCCTTGATGTGCGAAAGCGTTTCCAATCCGCTCAGCCCCGGCATGTTTTCGTCAAGCAGTATCAGGTCGAACCGTTGCGCCCGACACAAATCCAGGGCATCGTTTCCGTTGGATGCCGTCGTTACTTCATAATTTTTCTTCTCCAAAAAGAGGATATGTGCTTTGAGGAGGTCGATTTCATCATCAACCCAAAGAAGTCTTCCGTTGGTCATAGTCGTTTGTTTACTTGGCAAAGGTAACGGAAAAAAGCCAAGGTGCACAAGGATTAAAGCCTCTTTAAGTTTTTCAGAAGCCCTTTCTTCTCATCGACAGTGCTTCCAAAGTTGTCCACACGGCCTCAAAAGTTTATTGCACGACGTGATATATTTATTTCACGGCGTGCAATATATATCTCACGACGTGCAATATATATTGCGCGGCGTGAAATATACTTTATACGCACTTCTGAGAACTTTTGAAGCACACTCGAAAAGAACAAATGCCGAAAGTTTTACTTTTAATCCGATTGTAATGTTAATGGAAAAGCCCGAACAATCTTGGCTTTTCACTCGCCTTGCACTAACTTTGATTTCCGTTTGTTTTTCCAAGTTAGGCGGCGGCTCGGAAAAGCTCAAACAAGTTTGGCTTTTCACTCGCCTTGCACTAACTTTGCAGACATAAAAACCTAAAATTGAAAACAAAATGAGTTTAAGCAAATACGAAAGCGAAGTAAAGTATATGGCAATCCCTGTGGAGCAGGCCTACGAACGTTTCTCCGACATGCGCAATCTGGAGTCGCTGCGCGAAAAACTTAACGACCCTGCCACCCTCGAAGCCATGGGAAGCCAGGTGCCGGCCGACAAACTGGAAGAAGCCAAGAAGCAACTCGAAGGCATGCAGTTCGACCGCGACAGCGTCAGCATCAATTCGCCCCTCGGGCAGGTGTGCCTGCGCATCATCGAGCGCGAAGAGCCGAAATGCATCAAGTTCGAAAGCGAAGGTGCACCCATCGCGCTGAACCTCTGGATTCAGCTGCTGCCGCACACCGAAGGCTGCAAGATGCGCGTTACGGTGGGTGCAGAAGTGAACATGTTCATGAAAGCCATGGTGGCAAAGCCTCTGCAACAAGCGGCCGACCAAATTGCCTCCATGCTCGCCATGGTGCGATAAGTCCGAAAGACTCCCTCCCTTTTCAATCTCCCTTTCAAAAACACCTATCCCCCACTCCACACTTATGAAACTCTGGGAAAAGAATGTACAAGTAACCGAAGAAATCGACCGCTTCACCGTGGGCAATGACCGCGAGCTGGACCTCTATCTCGCGCCCTACGACGTCATCGGCTCGATGGCACACATCACAATGCTCGAAAGCATCGGCCTGCTCGAAAAAGAAGAGCTGCAACTCCTGTTGGCCGAACTGAAAAACATATATGCTCAAGCCCGACGCGGCGAATTCGTCATCGAAGACGGCATCGAGGATGTGCATTCGCAGGTGGAGCTGATGCTGACACGCAAATTGGGCGACGTGGGCAAGAAGATACACAGCGGACGTTCGCGCAACGACCAAGTGCTGGTGGACCTCAAACTCTACACACGCGACAAACTGCGTCAGGTGGCCGAAGCCGTGCGCGAACTTTTCACCGCCCTGCAGGAACAAAGCGAAAAGCACGCCCATGTGCTGATGCCCGGTTACACACATCTGCAAGTGGCCATGCCGAGCAGCTTCGGCCTTTGGTTTGGAGCTTACGCCGAGAGCCTCACAGACGACATGCAGATGCTCGAAGCAGCTTATCGCATCACCAATCGCAACCCCTTGGGGTCGGCCGCCGGCTACGGCTCTTCGTTCCCTCTGAACCGCACCCTCACCACCCGCCTCTTGGGCTTCGACTCGATGGACTACAACGTGGTGTATGCACAAATGGGACGCGGAAAGACCGAACGCAACGTGGCCTTCGCGCTGGCCGGTATTGCCGGCACTGTGGCCAAACTGGCATTCGATGCCTGCATGTTCAATTCGCAGAACTTCGGTTTTGTGAAACTGCCCGACGAGTGCACCACCGGCTCCAGCATCATGCCGCACAAGAAAAACCCGGACGTGTTCGAGCTGATACGTGCCAGATGCAACGCCCTGCAAGCCCTGCCGCAACAGATTGTGCTCATCATGAACAACCTGCCTTGCGGATATTTCCGTGACCTGCAGGAAATCAAGGAAGCCTTTCTTCCGGCTTTCGACAGGCTGCTCTCGTGTCTCGAAATGGCCACCTACATCATCCGCCGCATGACTGTGAACGAGCACATACTGGACGATGCACGCTATGACGCAATGTTCTCCGTGGAAGAGGTGAACCGTTTGGCTGCCAACGGAATGCCGTTCCGCGATGCCTATAAGAAGGTGGGGCTGGACATCGAGGCCGGAAACTTCCGTCCCGACAAAAACATTGCACACACACACGAAGGAAGCATCGGCAACCTTTGCAACGATGAAGTGTGCCGCCTGATGAACGAAACCTTTGCCCGCTTTGGTTTCGAACGCGTTGAAGCAGCCGAGAAAGCACTGCTGGAAGCATAACCCCCAACAACGAGACATGAGAAAGGCGCTCCCCACCCTGGCCACGCTCCTTATATTATTATATATGGTGTCGTGCTCCTCCGACATCGATGGCATCTTTGCCCGGTGGAGAGCCTTTTTGCGCGTCGAGCCGGTTACGGCTGCACCACAGCTTCACACAGCCGCCAACAATCCGGGCATGTTTTGCTGCGTTACGTTCACATCGACGCACTATGTGTTCACAGATGCCGACGGACACTCCTCAACCATAGCTCGCACGGCCCTGGAAAGCTACGGCGGAAAACCGGAATGCATCACGGGATTTATCATCGGCACACCGGCCATCCCCGACCTCAACGGCAACTTTGTGCTTTCAGCCTACGACCTTGCATGCCCCGGCTGTTACGAAGCCGACTTCATCACTCGCAGCCTAACCTTCACCGGACAGACACAAGCATCGTGCAGTCGCTGCGGCAGAAACTACGACCTCAACAACGGAGGCATTGCCTCAAACGTGGAGCCGGCAACGCGCCTGTTTCGTTATCGCATCAGCTATTCGCCTATGCAGAATGTGCTGGTGGTGCAAAACTAAAAGCCTGCACATTTTCACGGAAAGGGCTGACAAAAGCACAAAAGGCCCGACAAAATTTGGCTGCGCCGCCAAATATCCATATCTTTGCGCCACAAAACTACCGCTGCTCGAATGGTGGAATGGTAGACACGAGGGACTTAAAATCCCTTGGCCAGTATCGGCTGTGCGGGTTCGAGTCCCGCTTCGAGCACGAGGGAACATCGCAAACAGGTCTCCAATGGCCGTTTGCGATTTCTCTTTTTTAGGAAATCAATCCGGCTCGTGGGGTTATCCCCTATAAGAGCACAAAACAACAGAACGCATGGACATTCTTCTACTGACATTGGCCATTGTCTGCATCATCGTCGGAATTGTGGGAGCAGTGCTTCCCATGCTGCCCGGACCGCCTGTGAGTTATGCCGCCTTGTGGCTGATGTGGTGGCGCGACCCATCTGAGGTTTCGACCATGGCACTATGGATTACCGGCGTGCTGATGGTCGTGTTGCTCGTAGCGGACTATTTGGTTCCCATCTGGCTCACAAAGAAAGGCGGAGGCTCACGACAAGCCGAGCGCGGTGCCACCGTGGGACTCATCATTGGGCTTTTCTTTGGTATCTGGGGCCTTTTGCTCGGCCCTTTCCTTGGTGCATTGGTGGGCGAATTGCTTGCCAAATCACCTCTGCGCAAGGCATTGAAAGTGGCATCGCTCTCATTCGTTGCCTTCTTGCAAACCACAGGATTGAAACTGCTTTATGGGATAGTTCTCGCCGTGATGGTGGTAATGGCCATCTGATTATTTTGTAATTTTACCTCGCATTTCCGTTCTTCGGAATGCTTTAACCACAAATCAACAAAAATGAAGAAATTACTCGTCCTCATCCTTTGTCTTTTCACAGCCCTTTCCGCAGGAGCCGTGTTAAAGGAAAAGAATTTGACACGCACCTTGGGAGTGCTCCGTGCCGAACTCGAGAAGTCCTATCTCTCGCAGAAGCAGTTCATGGCGCAGTATGAGCAAACCAGCCGCCAACAGCATGCGCAGCTCGTTGACTATATGCAACGCAGCGAGCAGGTGGGACTGATGCTCTACTCGCAGAAAACCGACTTCACCTTGGACGTGGCTTATGCCTGTCAGCAGGCCACCAACCTATATGCCGAGTTGCACACCACCAATCTGCCGTACGAGCAAATCCGAACCCGTCTGCACGAGGAGGTGGCACGCTACGACAGCCTCATCACCTCGCTCGAATCGCTGCCACCGGCTGTAGGAGTGAAGAAATCGGTTTCCACCGATTCGCTCTTGATAGAGCTAACCGGCGAAGAGCCCGACAGCATGCTGGTCAGCCCCTACACACTCTCAGAAGCCGAGCAGCAGGACCGCGAGCAGTGCTTGGTTTTTGCCAAAGCCATTCGCAACAATCTGGTGCGCCTCATGAACACGCTGCTGGCCGACAGCCGATATTACGACCTCGTTTCACAAAAGATGGAGTCGCTCAACAATTATGCTTTGGAACGATACAGCGCCCTTCAGCAGAGCATCTTCGTCAACGGTGGCAGCAACTATTTCACCACGCTGGCCAATCTGCCTCTCCTCTTTCAGACGGCGCATCGCGACATCAGCGACAAATATGTTCCGTTGGGCTCTGACGAAAAGAGCAACTCCGAGTGGCGCGGTCCCATCGTGCTTGGCACCACCGTGTTTGTGCTTTTCTATTTGCTGATTGCAGCATTGGTGAGTAACCTCATTCTGCGTTTCTGCATTCCGAAGCGCTTCCGCACCGACCGTTTCCGCGAGAAGCGCAGCGTGATTATCACGGCGGTGGGTGTGCTGCTCTTTGCCATTGTGCTGATGTTTGTGCGCAGTTTCATCGATCGCAACTTCATCCGCATGGCCGCCTCGCTGCTCATCAACATGGCTTGGCTCGGCGAGGCCCTCTTGGTGTCGCTGCTCATCCGTCTGAACGCTCAGCAACTGAAACACGGCGTGGTGCTCTACCTTCCCTTTCTCTGCATGGCGTTCCTCGTTGTGGTGTTCCGCATACTGCTCGTGCCCAACACCTTGGTGAACCTCGTCTATCCGCCCTTGCTGTTGGGCTTCACCTGGTGGCAGATGCGCATGCTCACAAAGCACCGCAAGGGGTTGCCCGAGAGCGACATGATTTATTCCATCATATCGCTCGTTGCCATGATTGTGGCATGTGCGGTTTCGTGGGCCGGTTATGTTTTGCTGGCAGTGCAAATCATGGTTTGGTGGATGTATCAGCTGGCTGCCATACAAACCATCACGTGCATCTACTTCCTGTTGGAGAAATACGAAAAGCATTCCGTAACGAAGAAAATCAAGCGCGAAAATCCCGAAGCTGCCGACATCTCTTCAACGGCATTGGCTGCCGCCATCAAGAAAGGCGACTACATTGCCGACACCTGGGCTTTCGACCTTGTGTGCCGTGCGCTCGTGCCTATCATGGCCGTTGCTTCGGTGCTGATGAGCATCTGGATGGCTGCCGACTTGTTCGACATGACCACCATCTGCACTGAGGCATTCTATTATAACTTCATCGAAAAAGAAGGAATCATCAGCCTTTCCATCGACAAGCTCTGCATGGTGGTGGGCTGCCTGTTCCTGTTCCGCTACATCAACTACACGGCACGCGCCCTCTACCACCGCTATCGTCAGCGTCGCAGTTATCCGGGCGAAAACATCAACTTCACCTTGGCCGACAACATCATAGCCATTCTCACCTGGGGTGCTTATTTCGTCTACTGCCTTGTGCTGTTGCAAGTGCCCGCCAGTGGAATTTCCATCGTTACGGCCGGTCTTGCCACGGGTATGGGTTTTGCGATGAAAGACTTGCTTGAAAACTTCTTCTACGGCATTTCGCTCATGACGGGCCGTGTGCGCGTTGGCGACTTCATCGAGTGCGACGGCATACAAGGCAAGGTGGAAAGCATCACCTATCAGAGCACACAGGTAAGCACCCTCGACGGCAGTGTCATAGCCTTCCTCAATACGGCTCTCTTCAATAAGAGTTTCAAAAACCTGACGCGCAACCACAGCTACGAACTGGTGAAAATCAACATCGGCGTGGCCTATGGCACGGAAGTGGAGACGGCGCGTAGCCTCATCACCGAAGCCCTTGAGCCCTTGCGTGAGAAGAATGCAATGGGCCTTGACATCGTCAGTCCGAAGCACGACATCAGTGTGGCCATCGACGACTTCGGCGGCAGCAGTGTCGACCTGAAAGTCGTGGCCTGGGTGCTGGTAACCGAAAAGGCCGGTTTCAAAAACCGCGCCCGCGAAATCATTTACAACACACTCAATGCCCACCACATCGAGATACCCTTCCCGCAATGCGACATCAACCTGCGCAGCCTGCCCGAAGGGTTCACAAAAGAGGCATAAGCATTCCGAAGAAAATCCTCTGCACACATTATAACATCACAACAAGCGGTGAGAAGTCTCCAAGAGCACTTCTCACCGCTTTTCGTTGCACCCAAATGCCGGCCACATGGAATTTCGGCACAGCCCAAACGGCTTCTCACCTCGTTTCACAGTGCTTGCAAATTTATTATCATGCGCATGAGAAGAACTTATCATCGTGGTGAGAAGAACTTATCATGCGCATGATAAGAACGTTTCATGCGCATGATAATTCACCGAGAGTGAGGTGTACTGAAAAAAGTTGACAGTTTAAACTTTAAATACTATACCTGTTTACACTTCTTTTTTTTATGCCTATAGCAGTTGACACTTGGCAAAGATAATACTATCTGAGTTTACACTCCAAATTCTTTGTATTTCT
>JAFYPU010000013.1 GCA_017547385.1 Bacteroidaceae bacterium | reverse complement strand
GAGAAATACAAAGAATTTGGAGTGTAAACTCAGATAGTATTATCTTTGCCAAGTGTCAACTGCTATAGGCATAAAAAAAAGAAGTGTAAACCGGTATAGTATTTAAAGTTTAAACTGTCAACTTTTTTCAGTACACCTCAAGCCCTAAAATCACGTCTTCAGAGATAGTGCTCATCTATGCCAACGATAAGCACTATCTCTTGCGAAGAAAGGGCGTTTCATCACCCAAAAGAATGCATATCTGTTTTTACGCATCAAAAGAGGCGTTTCGCGCCCAACTCACCACGCTGTTTCTAGGCTCCCCACCCCATAACACAAACATAGAGAAACACCCATCCAAAAGAGGTGGCAATAAATAAATCATTTATGTCAACATTAAGGATTTATTTAGGCTATTGGAAAAACCTTGTTCTCTCCGTAACTTTGCACCGTAAACAATCAAGCACGGTCTTTCCACGCTTGCTTTTCCGGAAAAAGATATTGCATTATCGGCAAGACGGAAACACCCCACTTCATTGTTTGCAGTTTATAATTTATATAAAAAGATGAAATTTAAAAGTTTAATTAGAAAGAGTCCTGTGGATAAATCTATTTCTTATTATCCGCAAGGCATTAAGCAAGGCATCATCAGCACAAAGTTGATTGCTGATGAAATTGCCGGTAGATGTTCGCTCACCAGGGGCGATGTGTTAAATGTATTCAGCAACCTCCAGGAAGTGCTACCGAAGTACCTCAACGAGGGCTACTGTGTAAAACTTGATGACATCGGCACATTCAGAGTAACGCTCAAATCGACCGGAGCAGAGAGTGCCGAAAAGTGTACTGCCAAGCACATCAAACGTCCGGTGGTGCACTGCATCTGCGACAAACAGCTAAGGCTGGCCGTAACACACAACATCACCTACGAAAAGGTGAGCGATGAACAATCCGAAAGTGCATAAGCTTTCGCGTAAATGATAACGGGCGCGGCATCCATTGAAGGGTGTCGCGCCTGTTGTTGGGTATATATTCTCCATACAACTAAAGTCCACTGCATTTCGGGATGTTATGCAATCTCTATTAATTTTTCAAAAATCTTTTCTTTTTCGTAGTTTCACCTTACGCGTGAAATTTTATGAAATGCTTGACTCCGCACAACCTCCCCTGTCGTTACGCTACAAATCGAGACCATAAAATAATCCGGCACATTTGAGGATTTTGTCAAATCATACACTTCAAATATTTGCAAAGGAACTTTACGCCCATTAAACTCTTGGATAACAAGATATACCGTCATCCTTTCTTTCGCACTTATATATTCCTGTTTTTTAGAATGTACTATACCCGTATATCCTTCCGTGTCGCCGATTGTAATAGAAATACATTCTTGCCCTCCCGCTTCTGCAAACAATATAATTCCCCCACAAGCAAGTTCATCAGCAACGCTGCCACCCTTATCCATACATACAATATAGTCATATTGATATGCTGATTTTGTTTTTATTTCTTGAGCATTTACATATAGCATTGGTATCAATGCTATAAAGAAGATAAAGTATCTTTTCATATTAATGACTTATTTAAAGTGGAACGAACCTACGATTTCAGAAGCAAGAGTTTCCTGTGCTTTTGTTGCGACGCTGCCAAACTTGATATTGTAAAGTATATCGCCCTTCTTGAAAGTATAAGAGATATGTTTTACCGTTTGTCCCTGAATCGTTATCGCCTGAATTGCCCTATAGCATTTCACACCGTCAACCTTCATCTGTTTTTCCTCTAATATTCTAAATCCAGCTTGACGGACATTCTCATTTCCTTCAGCATTAACTTCTGCAAGAGAATAATCCGTTTCAAACCGGACCATGGTAAATCCAAAATTATCTGGCTGATAGCCAATGTAAACTTCAGTCATCTCGTCCAAATGTTCTTGAACCTGCCATTGCTTGGGATATTTGATAGAATAGAATTGTGTTGAATATGTCTTTTCAAGAAGAGGCGTATCCACATCTTCTGCGGCAATGACCGCAGCATCTTCATCCTCAGCATCTTTTAGTTTCATTGATGAGTAAATGTGATTTATCATATCTATCATTTCCGATTGGCCAAGGACATCAGAACTGACTTTGATAAGATAATTCTTTCCTTCAAACTTTTTGAGCATATAAAGGTCATAAGCTGACCACATATTGTTTCCCCTTGTGATTTTATAGAAATATGTGGTGTCTGATGATTGAAAAAGATTGTATGAAAAAGAGTTGTTTGTAACATCCTCGTTACGGATATACTCTGCAAGACTCCCTTCGTCAATATGCTGTATGGTAATTATTAGATGTGAATTTGTATTCTCAAAACTCATAAAATCTGCAATACATTTTCCTTCTACTGCGTATGAGGGCACCTCAACACTATATGTTTTATCCACGCTTGAAACTTTGTTATAAGAAATCTCCTTCTTTTGTCCGCATGAGAAGAACAACAAAGAAGACACGACCAATCCTGTTAATAATTTTGCTTTCATAATTGTTGTTTTTTAGTGACACGCTCTGATTAATGCGAATATAACAGTAGCAATAATACCACCAATGATATAGCCATAAGCACCATCCCAAACCCCTTTAACAGCGACCTTAGATGTCTCTCTGAGGCTTTTGAGAAACTCATCAACAATGTCTTTTGCGTATGTCCTTGCCTCGTTGATGTCTCGCTTCAAGTCCTCATTATGAACTTCATATTCATAATCCCACGATTCAGACTTATTTTCGTTATGCTTCGACTGCCGACATTCACCTTGTCGAATGAATTCTTGATACTCCTTATCATATCTTGCCCGACTAATATCATTGTTCAATATCTTGTACGCCTCGTTAATGTCTTGCATCATTGCCGTAACATCAACATCAGGATTTCTATCTGGATGCCATCGTAAAGACATCTTTCTATATGCTTCCTTTATTTCTTGCTTTGTAGCAGACGGCAAGATGCCTAAAACCTGATAATAGTCCTTAAACATTATATGAAAGTCTATTTTTGAAGTACGGAAGTGCTATCGTTACCATCTTCATCCTTTGATTTCTTCCAAATAGCCCTTAAAGCCCCAATCAGCGCACCAAAAATAATTAAGCCTAATACACCTGGAGTCTTTTCCCCTGCATCACTTCTTGATCCAACAATTGCACCAAAAACAATAAAGAAGAAAAACACAATCCCTACAGAGATTAACACTTTTGCGAATTTATTCATTGCCTAAACTTTTTCATTCCTCAATCCCCAAAGAACTATGTTATTACTTTATAGATGCACAAAGCGTGGGACTGACTGTTGCCCATCCTAAACTGAAGGTCCTGAGAAAACCCTATACGAACAAATGGGGGAAGTAGCCCACGCTATACGCGTGAGAACCACTATGCCATTCTTGTTCGTATTGAAAATTTCTCAGGTTTTCAGTTACAAGAGGAGCATAACGCTTCTACGTTATTTCAATATGTCGCAAACGGAATTTCTCCGTCTTGCCGCAAATGTACGAAACATATTTTTAATTAAACAAACTTTCCGTCACAAAATCTCTGCCACCACACTTTGCCTAACTGTCGCCTAATTATTCCTATTTAAACACTTACGCGTGCGTATGCGCGTGCACGCGCATCATTGATTTTTGAGGATTTTACTGCCATACTGTCACTTTTAGGACATAAGTTACTGAACACAATATGGTTGCATGAGTGACAGATGGGCACTTTTGCTGTCACTCATCTGCCACTCATGCCATACGGAGAGTTTTTCTGTTGAAAGAAGTTTGTTTCCACCTATTGTTCATACCCCTCACCTGTTCCAGGAGCTCCCCTACCTTAGGGGAGCAGTTGCCATCCGGCCTGCCCGGACGCTGAAAATCAGAGGATAAAACTATCTATCTTCAGAGGATAAACATACCGCATGGAGTTGCCACAAACCGACCTCATTGACAAACTATTAGGACGGGGCTGTCCTCCTAAGGTAGGAGGACGAGCGAAGCGGAGGAGGTATGAGCAGGTGAGATAAGTAGGCTCGCTCTGGTTTGTTCATTGCGCTACAGCCCTCATGAATATTCTGCTATTTGACCGTTACCAGAGGGATATCGCTCCATCGCGTCGTGTAGTGCGGCGACTGATTTTCACTCGACGACTTTATCTCTCCGCTTCCTTGAACAGCCAATTTGATGGTTCCTTTGCCAAAGGCAGCATTGATGGCATCAAGGGCTGAAGTTATTTTGTGTTCGCGCTCCACTGCTTCCCGGTCTTCAAACAACGAGTGCATCACATGCTTCTCGGAAACTATCTTCGTGGCTATCACTCCCGCTTTCTTATATCCAAAGCCTTGCTTAAACAGGGTTTTGGCAGCACTCACCGCCTGCGCAATGATGATGCGCTCCTCGGCTGTGGGAGTGATGAATGGCACAAGGGTGTTGGCATGTATCTGCGGCACATCCTCCCTGAAACGATTGGTATAGGCGAACACCACCATTTCCGACGTTACCGACTGCTGCTTGCGCAACTTGCTTGCCATGGCAGAAGCGAAGTTGGCAATTTGCTCCTGCAACTCCTTCACCTCATATATCTCGGAAGAGAAACTGCGCGAAACGCATATCGACTGCTTTGCCTCAAATCCGTCTTCAAATTCCAGACAAGGGATGCCTCGCAGTTCTTTCCATGTTCTGACACCACCAATGCCAAGCATCATCCGCACAACGCCTTCCGGCATTTGCGTAAACTCGTATGCCGTATTGACACCCCTTGCTTTCAATTTCGGAGCAGTGCGACGCCCGATGCCCCAAACATCTTCTATCGGAAACTTGCGCAACACCTTTTCGATGTCCTGCGGGCGATACATGTAGCAACCGCCTCTCAGTTTCGGATATTGCTTGCAGAGTTTCGAGGCTATCTTGGCAAGCGTCTTGGTCGGAGCGATGCCCACCGAAACCGGGATAGAAGTCATCTTCCAACATTGTGCAGAGATGCGCTTCGCATACGCATCAAAGTCTATATTTTTCATCCCCCTGAGATCCAGGAATGCCTCATCGATGGAATAGACCTCGATGCCGGGGGCAAACTCTTCCAGCACCCAACGAACCCTCTGCGACATATCACCATATAGGGCCATATTTCCGGAGAACACTGCCACATTGTGCCTCCTGACAATATCTCTTATCTTGAAAAACGGTGCACCCATCTTTATACCCAGGGCCTTGGCTTCGTTGCTCCTGGCAATGGCACAACCGTCATTGTTCGACAAAACAATGACGGGTTTTCCCTGCAAATCGGGGCGAAACACCCGCTCGCAAGAAGCAAAAAAGTTGTTACAATCGGCCAGGGCAAACATAGCTACATCTTCTTGATGACATAGGTAACGACGCCCCAAATCATGAAATCGTTCTCCGCCGTTACCTCTATGGGCCTATAAGCTGTGTTATTCTCATTGGCAGGCATCAAGCGGACTTTGTTATCTCCCATCTCCACTCGCTTGACGGTATATTCGCCATCAATGAAGCAAACAGCCTTGCAGTTGTTATAGGGTGCAATGGCCCTGTCCACGATAATGATGTCGCCCTCATCCATAGCTGCATCCACCATTGAGACCCCGTTCACACGAAAGAAGAAGGTTGACGCTTTGTGTTTAACCAGCAACTTGATAAGATCCAACTTCTCACGTACATCCTCCGCAGGCGAAGGAAATCCGGCTTTCACATCTCCCAACAGATGACTCTCATACGACTCTTCTGCAGCAATTGTATGTGGTACAAACTTATCCATAGTGGCAACAAAGGTACAACATTCTGCGTTCCTCTTGCTTGTGTTATGACAACAATATAGCACACAACATAGCTATGACAACATGCCCAACACCTGCTTGGCATCCATTACGCCCCACCCCCAAGCAGAGACGATAAACAACAGCACAAAGTTCGAGGTTTCTTCAAAACCGTATCCACGAAAAAGCGACGTACGAATGAACTTTCATCCGCACATCGCTTGACTATGCTTTACCAACTTCGGGCCGCAAGCAATGACCATCGGGAGTAATAATCATTTGCGGCTTGGGGGCTTTTCGCAAAATTCGGTTGCGCTGATTGTTAGCTTTATCAGCACGCGACTTTCCTACTCTTTGACCGGATGCCCTACCCTTTCCTGTCTTGGCTTTCGGTTTTCGGGAAGTTTGCTTCCCCTTTGTGGATTTCCTCATGGTGTGATAATACAATTCTGTTGTACCTCTCTATCAGTTCACCTCAAACTGCAAAAAAATAAATGTCCGTACACAAAAAACTGCATACGGACATTTGTATTCGCTAGTTGAGTACAGATGTACTACACCTTGATTTCAACTTCTACACCGCAGGGGAGTTCCAACTTCATGAGAGCGTCAACAGTCTTAGCTGTAGAGCTATAGATGTCGATGAGACGCTTGTAGGTAGAAACTTCGAACTGCTCACGGCTCTTCTTGTTAACGAAAGTTGAGCGGTTCACGGTGATGATGCGCTTACGAGTGGGGAGGGGAATCGGTCCGCTGACGATGGCACCCGTTGCTTTCACGTTCTTAACGATCTTCTCAGCAGATTTCTCAACGAGAGTGTGGTCGTAAGACTTCAGCTTAATTCTGATTTTCTGACTCATTGTGTTTTGTTGTTTTGGTAAACCTTTAGAGTGAGGCGGGCTAAGAGTCATTCGTTAGCCCGCCACTCTGCCGGCAATTTATTGTTTAAATTATTTGATAAGATCTACGCGACCCTTAACTTCTTCGAGCACAGCCTTGGCAATGCTGTTAGAAACGGGAGCATGGTGATCGTACTGCATAGAGCTGGTAGCACGACCTGAAGTGATGGTACGAAGAGCTGTTACGTAACCGAACATCTCTGCCAGAGGTACAGTAGCCTTCACGATACGAGCACCGCTGCGGCCGCTTTCCATACCTTCCACCTGACCACGACGCTTGTTCAAGTCGCCAATCACATCACCCATGTTCTCTTCGGGAGTTACCACTTCGAGCTTCATCATCGGCTCCATGAGGCAAGGACCTGCTTGAGCACAAGCGTTCTTGTAAGCCTGGAGAGCTGCGATTTCGAATGACAACTGGTCAGAGTCTACGGGGTGGAAAGAACCATCGAGGAGTTCCACCTTCAAGCTATCAAGGGGATAACCACCGAGCACACCGCTCTTCATGGCGTTTTCAAAGCCCTTCTGCACAGAGGGGATGAATTCCTTAGGAATGTTACCACCGGTTACCTTGTTGATGAACTGCAGGCCACCTTCCTTGAAGTCCTCATCCACGGGACCAACGTTAACGATGATGTCAGCGAACTTACCGCGACCACCGGACTGCTTCTTGTAAACCTCACGGAGGTTAACAGTCTTAGAGATGGCTTCCTTATAGTTAACCTGGGGCTTACCTTGGTTACATTCTACTTTGAACTCACGCTTCAGACGGTCGATGATGATATCGAGGTGAAGCTCACCCATACCTGAGATAACGGTCTGGCCGCTCTGCTCGTCGGTACGTACGGTGAAGGTGGGGTCTTCTTCTGCCAACTTGGCAAGACCATTGGACAACTTGTCGAGGTCCTTCTGAGTCTTAGGCTCAACGGCAATACCGATAACGGGATCGGGGAAGTCCATTGATTCGAGCACGATAGGTGCGCCTTCGTCAGCGAGAGTATCACCGGTACGAATATCCTTGAAACCAACACCTGCACCGATATCACCGGCTGCAATCACTTCAACAGGATTCTGGTGGTTGGAGTGCATCTGGAAGATACGTGATACACGTTCTTTCTTACCTGAACGCACATTGTAAACGTATGAACCGGCTTCAATCTTACCTGAGTACACACGGAAGAATGTGAGACGACCTACGTACGGGTCAGTGGCAATCTTAAATGCCAAAGCTGAAGTCTTGTCGTCTTCGCTGGGTGTACGAGTTTCCTCTTCACCGGTGTCAGGGTTTGTACCCACTACGCTGGGAGTGTCAAGAGGAGAGGGAAGGAACATACAAACATAGTCGAGCAATGTCTGCACGCCCTTATTCTTAAATGAAGAACCGCAAGTCATGGGAACGATGTCGAGCGCGAGTGTACCCTTACGGATAGCAGCTACAACTTCTTCTTCAGTGATGGTGTCGGGATCTTCAAAGAACTTCTCCATCAAAGCTTCGTCGCATTCGGCTGCCACTTCGAGCATCTTGGTACGCCATTCTTCAGCCTCAGCCAAGAGATCAGCGGGAATTTCTTCAACGTCGTATTCGGCACCCATAGTTTCATCGTGCCAAAGGATGGCCTTCATCTTGATGAGGTCGATGATACCCTTGAAGTTTTCTTCAGCACCGATAGGAATTGAGATGGGACAAGGATTTGCACCAAGCACTTCCTTCATCTGACGAACCACTTCATAGTAGTCGGCACCCGAACGGTCCATCTTGTTCACGTATCCGATACGGGGAACGTTATACTTGTCAGCCTGGCGCCACACGGTTTCAGACTGAGGTTCAACACCACCCACTGCGCAATAGGTAGCAACAGCACCATCAAGCACACGGAGTGAACGTTCTACTTCAGCGGTGAAGTCAACGTGTCCCGGAGTGTCAATCAAGTTGAACTTGTATTGCTTGCCTGCCCAGTTCCAGAATGCGGTGGTAGCAGCAGAAGTAATGGTAATACCACGTTCCTGCTCCTGAGCCATCCAGTCCATAGTGGCTGAACCGTCGTGAGTTTCACCGATTTTGTGAGTCTTACCGGTGTAGAAGAGAATACGTTCAGAAGTGGTAGTTTTGCCCGCGTCGATATGGGCCATGATGCCGATATTACGGGTAAAAAGTAAGTCTTGCTTTGCCATGATTGTATCTCCTTTGCTTAGAATCTGAAGTGAGCGAATGCACGGTTAGCTTCAGCCATGCGGTGCATATCTTCCTTACGCTTGTAAGCACCACCCTGCTCGTTATAAGCATCCATGATTTCGGCGGCGAGCTTGTCAGCCATGGTCTTACCACCACGCTTACGAGCGTAGTTAATCATATTCTTCATAGAAACAGACTCCTTACGATCAGGGCGGATTTCAGTAGGCACCTGGAAAGTAGCACCACCGATACGACGGCTCTTTACTTCCACCTGAGGAGTTACCTTGTCGAGAGCGGCCTTCCAAATTTCGAGAGCCGACTTCTCTTGATCCTTCATCTTCTCACCTACGAGATTGAGGGCCTTGTAGAAGATTTCGTAAGAAATGTTCTTCTTACCATCATACATCAGATGGTTCACAAACTTGGAAACTTTAACGTCTCCGTAAACGGGATCCGGAAGGATCACACGCTTCTTAGGTTTTGCTTTTCTCATTGTTTTGTTGGGTTTTGTTGGGCTGCATTAGTCTTCAACATCACCTCCGGATGTTTACTCAACCTTTTGCCAACCAAATTAATGTTTCTTACTTCTTAGCTGCTTTGGGACGCTTGGCACCATACTTAGAGCGACGCTGTGTGCGGCTGGCAACACCGGCAGTATCAAGTGTACCACGCACGATGTGATAGCGCACACCCGGAAGGTCTTTCACACGACCACCGCGCACCAAAACGATGCTGTGCTCCTGCAAGTTGTGACCTTCTCCGGGGATGTAAGAGTTCACTTCCTTAGAGTTAGTCAAACGCACACGCGCAACCTTACGCATAGCTGAGTTAGGCTTCTTAGGCGTTGTGGTGTACACACGTACACATACGCCTCTACGCTGAGGGCAAGCATCCAATGCGGGAGACTTTGACTTCTCCGCAGCTACGCTTCTACCCTTTCTTACCAATTGTTGAATAGTAGGCATTGTAGTGATTTTTAATTTGTTATATATTGTATTTGTTGTTTTATTCTTATTTTCAAAAGTGCACACTACACCTTTCGGGCTGCAAAGTTACCAATAAAAATCCGAATACCCAAGAGGGAAAGGACTATAAAATAAGGGATTTTTCACTGCTTCCATCCACAAAAAGCCAACATGCGAAAACTGCACATGAATAATTCAGGGAGCATCACTTGCGATGCTTTTGGCTTTCCCGCCGCGACTTCCACAATCTCAGCACCCTCTATTTCATCCACACCACTCCCTTGAGAATGCCCTCGACAAGCATCACGGCATATCGCTGGTTCTCTCACAAAAAAAAGAAGCAACCACCTTCGATTTCGCGCGCGCATTATATTATATATGTATAAGCATCATGTTTCGAGACAAACCTTTTGACACTCTCAGGCTACCACCAACGCATCTTTACCACACCGATAAGCACACTTCAATCCGGAACAAAAAAAACGCACCTCGAACTTGCACAAACCTACACGGCGTTTAGAAAATTCTGCAGTGCTTGCAGAATTTTCTAAACGCCGTGCAAAAAAACTGCCCTACCCCACTTTGTTTTATGACCGCAAAGGCAAACTCTTCGGCATGCTTCATCCGTTATTTCAGAAGTTGCAAAGAAAGCTCACTCAAATTCGCTGACGCTCTTTGGTGGCTTTTCGCTCGCCTTTCACTATATTTTCATAATATAGGAGGCGGCTCGGAAAAGCTCACTCAAATTCGCTGACACTCTTTGGTGGCTTTTCGCTCGCCTTTCACTATATTTGCACCCGACCAACACAAAGTTGCGTTTTCAAGGCAACGAGAATAACAAAACGACACAAAAAACTCAAAAACAAAAGCACCATGGAAAAGAAACAAAAAAGCGGCACTCTTTGCGTACAAGGTGGATGGAAACCCAAGAAAGGCGAACCACGTGTTGTACCTATCTACCAAAGCACCACTTTTAAGTATGACAACAGCGAACAGATGGCACGTCTGTTCGACCTGAAAGACTCCGGATATTTCTATACCCGATTGCAAAACCCCACCAACGATGCCGTAGCAGCCAAAATCGCAGCTCTCGAAGGCGGTGTAGCAGCCATGCTGACTTCCAGCGGACAGGCTGCCTCATTCTATGCCGTGTTCAACATCTGTGAGGCCGGCGACCACTTCATCTCTTCTTCCACCATCTACGGCGGCACTTATAACCTTTTTGCCGTAACAATGAAGAAGATGGGCATCGAATGCACCTTTGTCGACCCGGACAGCAGCGACGAGGAAATCCAAAAGGCGTTTCGTCCTAACACGAAATGTGTGTTTGGAGAAACCATCTCAAACCCCGGTGGCGTAGTGCTCGACATCGAACGCTTTGCTCAATTGGCACACCGCAACGGAGTTCCTTTGATTATCGACAATACCTTTGCCACCCCCATCCATTGCCGTCCTTTCGAATGGGGAGCCGACATCGTTACACACAGCACAACAAAATACATGGATGGACACGCCACCGCTGTGGGAGGGTGCATTGTTGACAGCGGCCGTTTCCCCTGGATGGAGCATGCCGACAAATTCCCCGGTTTGTGCTCACCGGACGAAAGTTATCATGGCCTTACTTATGCCGAAAGTTTTGGAGCAGGCGCATATATCACCAAAGCAACGGCCCAACTGATGCGAGACCTCGGCTCCATACAAAGTCCTGAAAATGCTTTCCTGCTCAACATCGGACTCGAAACGCTTCACTTGCGCATGAAGCAACATTGCAAAAACGCACAACGCGTGGCAGAATTTCTGCAAAGCGACCCGCGTGTGGCATGGGTCAACTATGCCGGTCTGCCTGAGGACAAATATCACGCCCTTGCCGAGAAATATCTCCCCGAAGGGGGTTGCGGTGTCATTGCTTTCGGCCTGAAAGGAACGCGTGAAGACGCCATTCGCTTTATGGACAGCCTCAAGATGATTTGCATTGTTACACATGTGGCAGATGCCCGCACCTGTGTGCTTCATCCTGCCAGCCACACTCACCGTCAGCTTTCCGACGAACAGTTGCGCGAAGCCGGAGTGGCCCCTGACCTTATCCGTCTCTCGGTGGGCATTGAGGATGTGGACGACATTCTGGCAGACATTCAACAAGCCTTAGACGAATCCACCCAAGGATAAATCCCCTTGCAACGACAAGGGAACGCCACACATTCTCTGAGTCTTTCAATATTCAGAAACATGCTTTAAGTATTATTAAACGCCTCTTAAAGGTTGTTTCGGATGGTTTGCGTAATTTTACCTCCGAAACAACCTTTTTCTTTGGTGACAAAACAAATAAAGAACATACTGTTTCTGATCGTCTCCACCCTTTTGGGCATTCTGCTCATGGTGTGGATTTATCGCGGTTTCAATTTCCGGGACCTTTACGAGGTTTTCTGCATTCGCCACAACTATATTTGGATCACACTTACCCTGATTGCCGGTATTGCAGCCAATGTTTTGCGTTCACTGCGTTGGCAAATGTTGCTGGAATCAGCCAAAATTCACATCAAAAAGCGACGCGCCATCGAATTGGTCTTTATTTCTTACCTCATCAACAGCGTTACACCTCGCCTTGGCGAACTCACCCGTTCGTTGCTGGTGCGCCGGGGTGATGCAGAGGTTTCCACACGCGCTTTCGGAACGGTGATCATCGAGAAACTGGTCGATGTAGTCTGCCTCATTGTTGTGGTAGCCATCGCTGTGGCATTCAGATGGGACGACACGCTGGAATTGGTGCACCGCTTCATCGATGGCATGCGTCAGGCCGTACCCTCATATACGCTCTACATCATTATAGGCCTGCTGATCTGCATCGCCATAAGTTTCACCTTGCCCAAGCTGAAACACATCCGCACACTGCTTCTCAATTTTTGGCAAGGCATCACTGCCATAAGCCGTCTGAAGAGCCCCAAAGGCTTCATCGGTTTTTGCATCGGCATTTGGGCTTGCAATTTTCTGCAACTATGGCTTATCATTCCCTGCTACGAGGCTTTGGGCGGCATTGGACCGATGGATGCATTCCACATATTCGCCATGGCAGGCATCGGTTTGTTGCTCCCCACCCCAGGCGGTGTCGGACCTTGGCACTTTGCCGTAGTGAAAACCCTCACCACCGCCCATGCTGTGCCTGCCGCCGTAGCCAAATCCTTTGCACTTGTTACGCATGGCTTGAAAACCGTCCTTGTGATGCTGCTGGGCATTTTGGCATACATCACTTATTACTGGGAAGTGGCCACACATTGGCACCGAAACCGTTCGCAGGCCGGCACGTCTCATAAAGTATAAAGAAACCACCATTTCATCGTATGAAAAAGTATATTTTCCTGCTGCTAACCCTCCACCTGACAAGCCTCATATCCTTGCCTACATATGCGCAATCCTACAGCAAACTATGGAAACAGGCGGAAACAGCCATTCGCAATGACCTTCCCCAATCGGCACTCACTGCTGTTAACACCGTTTACCAAAAGGCTTTGACTGACGGCAACGATGCACAACTGCTACGCGCATCGCTGATGCAGCGGCTACTATGGAATGACATTGCGCCTGACAGCGGAAAGGTGGTATTGAAGCAAATGGAAGCCGCCTATGCTTCTGAGAAACGGCCCATCGAACGTGCCATGTGGGCTTCGGCACTCGCACAAGTTCACGTAACATTTCGCAACGACACGGCACATCACCGAAAAGCACGACTGTTTTTCCTGCAATCGCTCGACAGTCTTTCACTGCTGAGCCAAGCACGAACAGATGATTATCTGCCATTATTGAAACACGGGAAGCACAGCCGTTATTTTTCCAATGACCTTTTGCACGTGCTGCAACAGGCAGCCTTTTCTTCAAATGTTTTCTCTCGTGAAGAAAAACGATTGCATCGTGCCCGGATGAGTGATCATTATCGGCAAAAAGGGATGCGCGAACCCCTGCTGTTGCTGACACTCGACAGCCTCAAAGAGGAAAGTTTCTCCTACACCCTTCCCGAACACGATTCCACCTTTGTTGCACTGTGCCAACTCACCCGTGATTTTGTTGATTTGCCGCTCAATGTTGAGACATACATCACTCTTTGCCAGAATGCCAACAAGTATCCTCCGGGGACACACCGCGACAGCATTTTCTATCACTTGGCTGAAGAAGGATTGCAACGCTATCATCGGGAAAAACGTTCTGTCATTCTGAAGAATTACATAGAAAAAGCCCGACAGGCACAAGCCGAATGGCACAATCTGCCGCAAACGGCATATCCCGGCAAGGAATACGCCGTATACCTTACCGGCAAGAATGCACGCCACACCGAACTTCGGTTCTACCGCATAGACATTCCGGCAGACAACAAGTTCATTTTGCGCGATGAAATCGAAAGTCTGCATCCGGCGCAAAGAAAGCCCGAATGCAAACTCACACATCGTTTTCCTGAGGCCGCACCTTATCATCAGCTGAGCGACACGCTTCGTTTCACAGCCCCTGAAGCCGGCATCTTCTTGTGCGAAATGTGGCTCAACGGCAAGAAAACCTCAGAACAGCTCATGCATGTTTCGCGCATTAAACCGCTGATTTTCGGGATAACAAAACGCAGTTGCCGCATCATTCCTACAGATGCTCTTTCGGGGGCTGTCATTTCAGGCGGGCGAGTAAAAATTTTCAACCGGCGCACCCACGCCCTCATCGGCACTTACGAAGCCGAGCACGATGGGAGCATCAAACTGGAGTTGCCCAACGAACATCTTTTCCAAGCCTGTGTCATGACCGACACCGACACTTCTGCTGCGCCTTTCAATATCTACGCTAATGGCAATGGGTATCAACCCGACACCATAGGCACCCGGCTTCGCGTTTACACAGACCGAGGCATTTATCGTCCGGGGCAGACGGTGCATTTCAGTGGGGTGGTTTACACCTATTCGGGCGATGAACATCAAGTGTTGCCACATCATTCTTTTACCGCAACACTCCGCAATCAGCAAGGAAAAGAAGTCCTCTCCACCACACTTTGCAGCGATGAAATGGGACATTTCAGCAGTTCCTTTGCCTTACCCGAAGTTTGTCTGCCGGGGCGTTTCAACATCGAATGCGGCAGAGGTACGACAGCAAGGGGGAACACTGATTTCCTGGTGGAGGAATACAAACGTCCCACCTTCACGCTGACCCCCGAAGCCCCAACCATCGGCTACGCTTTGGGCGATACCATCAGCTTCTCTGTATGTGCCGCCACCTACACAGACATTCCGTTGTCCTCCTTACGGGTGCGCTACACCATCACGCCGACAGCAAGCTTCCATGGTCCGTCCCTGCCCGACATCCATGGAGAGGCATTGACCGACAGTCTGGGGCGGTGCACTTTTCCCGTACCCTTGGTTTACGATGAAACCGAGAAAAACAGCCAACAGCCGCGTCCATACATCAACCATGCTTATCGCATTCAGGTGGAGGCCACGGCAGACAATGGTGAGACTGCCTCGGCTTCGCACACGCTCTACGCAGCCTCACAACCTACCATTCTCTCCGCCTCGTGGCCTTCGGCCATTTGTAAAGAGCAACTCCCCAAGATAACCATTGCTCTCACAAATGCTGCAGGCAAGAAACTCTCGGCTGCGGGAACATTCACCGTTTACCAAGAAGGGACGGCCGTGGCGCAAGATGCTTTTCACACCCACCGCCCCTTTGTTCCGGAGTCACTGAACAGCTTACCCTCCGGCTGCTACACCATTATCACCTCTCTGCACGAAAGGTCGGAAACCGACACCTGTCTGCTCAAACTTTTCTCTGAAAGCGACACGCGCCCCATCGGCAAAGAGCCTTTTCATCAATACATCCGACGCAACGCACAAGGCGATTCCGTTTTCGTTGTCGTGGGTTCTGCCCACCGCGACGTGCTGCTGCACTACGACCTGCTGACAGCCGACACGCTCATCGAGAGTCGACGCATTCACTTCTCTGACTCACTGCTTCGTTTCAACTTGGCATATCGTCCCGAATATGGTTTGGGAGCAGAGGCTTGCTTTGCATTTGTCAAGAACGACACGTTGCATCATTTCAGCGTGCCCATCGAACGCCCCCGACCCGACAAGCGTTTGTTGCTCCGCTGGAGCACATTCCGCAGTCGGCTCACACCGGGACAAACGGAGGAATGGCGATTGCGCATCACCCATCCGGATGGTTCGCCGGCGGATGCCACAGTGATGGCACGCCTTTACGATGCCTCGCTGGATGCACTCAACGCTTCGCCTTGGCACTTCGCACTCTATTTCCACCGCAACAGCACGTTGGGTTCCTGGAGCCTGCCCGCCTCCGGGGCATTGTCGCTTTACGGCCGCGAAAAGCGCAAGCGGCACTCGGTGGACCAACTGTCGTTCACACGCTGGGACGATTCACTCTTTTCGCTTCACGACTATCGCCTGCGCTCCATCAGAGTGGCAGCAGGTTCGGCCAAGAGTGCACTGGGCTACGCACAACCGCGCCACTTGGCCATGACCCAAAACAGCCTCACAACGAATGCTGCAAATGAGGATGCGTTGCTCCACGAAGCAGTGGTACTCACAAAAAACAACATTACCGAAAACAGCGGTTCCACCACAGATTTTCGCAAAAACTTTTCTGAAACGGCTTTCTTCATGCCCAAGCTTCGCACCGATGCGAGTGGAACGGTTACCCTGGCTTTCACGTTACCCGAAAGCCTCACTTCATGGAACTTCACAGCCTTCGCTCATTCGGCACGTATGGACTATGGTTTGTTGGATACCACGGTGGTGGCTCGCCGAGAATTTATGGTGCAGGCCGCCATGCCTCGCTATGTTCGTGCCGGCGACCGCGTTACGCTTCCTGCCACGTTGCAAAACATTTCAGGAAAGGAAATCTCCGGCCGACTCATCTGCCGCATTGCCGAAGCACAGAAGGAACAAACGCTGCACACTTTCACACATCCCTACCGCTTGAAGCCCGGCGAAAGTCGCACCGTGGAAATCACGTTCCCCACTGACGATAAACACCCGATGCTCGTCTGCCGTTTCATGGCCGAAGGGGGTGAATTCAGTGATGGAGAGGAGCATTTTCTTCCGGTGCTTTCTCATCGCGTACCGGTCGTTCGGAGCATTCCGTTCTCAATGGAAGAAGCAGGCACACGCACCCTGCGCATCGACACATTGTGGACCGACACCCACCAAGCAGAAAACCGCCGCTTGCATGTCGAACTTTCAGCACAACCCATGGGGTATGTATTATCCGCCCTACCGGCCATCTTTTGCGAAAACGGAGAAAATGCCACACAACGAGCCACTCAACTTTATGCTGTTGTTTTGGCCGATTTCATCGCACAATCACACCCAAATCTCCGTCAATTCATTGAAAGCACCTCCACCGCAGGTGATACCGTTTTAAGCCACGAAGAAAGCCCATTGGAACGCCATCCCGAGCTAAAACAAGTATTGATGGCCGAAAGCCCATGGGAAGCACAAGCCGCAGCCGAGGCCGAACGTCGGAAAGCGTTGGTGCAACTCTTCAACTGCGATATGGCCTCCCTACACAAGCAATCTGCCATCGACCGCTTGCGCGATTTGCAAACTCCGGAAGGGGGATGGAGCTGGTTCAAAGGGATGCCGGCTAACGAACACATCACCGCAGATGTTGCCATCGTACTGGCAAGATTGCTACACCTCACAGGCAAAAACTCCGACATACAGGCAATGCTTCAGAAAGCCATGACCTATTGGGAACGGCAAATCCACGAAAGCGTAAAGTGGATAAAGGAGAACGAGCAACGCACCGGACGAAAGAGCCGAATCACCGAGCATCATCTGCGTTATCTCTACGTGTGTTCACTCATGCCGGGAGAAAAATCGGCAGAGGCAGCCGCCGACCTTCGCTTCCTTTGCGAGAAAGCAGAACTTCAGTTGCCGGAAATGGACATGCACAGCAAGGCACTGGCAGCGGTTGTTCTGCAAACACAACACAAGGATGCTGCGGCTCAAACGGCTTTGAGAAGTTTGCTGGAGCACACCGTTGTTTCCCCCGAAATGGGACGATACTTCGACAGCCAACGTGCACCACTGACATCCCGTACTTACAGAATTCCCACACAAGTGGCAACCATTGAAGCCTTGCACCATGTCAACAGCCCCGAAAGTTCCGATTTTACCGAAGAAATGCAGCTTTGGTTGCTACAATCCAAAAGGACACAGATGTGGGAGACGAGCCGCGCCTCCGCCGATGCCATCTATGCCTTGATGCTCATGAATTCTCAGGATGCCGATACCACATTTTTCGCTGCGGGAGAGACATCCCCCATGCACTATTCTCTATTAAAAGGTAAGCAAACCTTGTATTCGGATGCATCTTCGGAGAAATCTGCTTCCCTCCTTGCCGGCCACACATTGCATACGTTTGACAATCCTTCCACACTGCGTGCCGACCGGATAATCATCGAAAATCAGAGCAACCATTTATCGTGGGGCGCAGTGATGGCGCACTACACACTGCCGGCCGACGCGGTCAAAACCTCCGGAAACGGATTGTTCATCAAAGAAGAATGGCAAATAAAAGAGGGAAGCACTTGGCGCGCCATCAGCCTTGAAGAGACTCCATTAAGCATAGGCCGGCATCTGCGCCGCGTCTTCACACTGACAGCAGAACGCGATTTTGATTTTGTTTCGCTGCGCACTTCTCGCGCTGCCTGTCTCGTGCCTACACGTCCCTTATCGGGATATTTCCGAGCCGATCACATTCACGGCTATCGCGCTGTGCACGATGCCTCCACCGACTTCTTTTTTGAAAAGTTGAACAAAGGAATTCACGTATTCACCGAAGAATACCTGACAGACCGCAGTGGAATTTATCACAGCGGCCTTACTTCTGCACAATGCGTTTATGCCCCCGAGTTCTCGGCACAAACGAGTGGAAGCACACTGCAGGTCTATCCGAAATCCTCGGGTGAGAATAGTTCCATCTGTCCTTCTGCCAACTGACGGAAACTGCGTCGATGATAAGGGGTTAATCCATGCGCTGCAATACCGTTGCGATGTTCGCGTGTGGGGTAACCGGCATTGTGGTCCCATCCGTAATAAGGGTATTCCGCATGTAGTTTTTTCATATAGTCGTCGCGGTATGTCTTGGCCAAGATGCTGGCCGCCGCAATCGAGAGATATTTTCCATCACCCTTGACAATGGTTTTCCAAGGGGTATCTCCATAGTTCTTAAATCGATTGCCATCCACGATGACGAACTCCGGACGCACCGACAAGGCATCCAAGGCTCTGTGCATGGCCAGAATGGATGCGTTCAGGATGTTGATTTTATCGATTTCATCGGGCGTAACAACGCCCACTGCCCACGCCACGGCTTCACGCTCGATCTGCTCTCGCAAGGCATAACGTCGGCGAGCCGATAGTTGCTTGGAGTCGTTCAACCATTCGTTGTGATAATCCGGGGGCAGGATGACGGCCGCAGCATACACACTGCCGGCCAGGCACCCACGCCCCGCCTCATCGCAGCCTGCTTCACAAAGTCCGTCTGTATTATATATAGGTAAAAGCATAAGCCAAGCCGAAGTTCATTCCGGGCTTTCTGAATCTTCCGTTCAGACAACAACCGCTGTGCCGGTGCATGTTACCATGAGCATCGAGCCACTGGCACCCACAGTCGTATAATTGATGCTGATACCTATCACTGCATTGGCACCCATGGCTGCGGCTCGCTGACTCAATTCTGCCAACGCCGTTTCCTTGGCACGAACAAACACTTCTTCATACGAATTGCTGCGTCCTCCGAAAAAGTCGCGCACACTGGCGGCCAAATCACGAAAAGCATTGGCTCCGATGATGGTTTCAGCACTCACCACCCCCAGATATTCTTTCACGGGATGGTTGTCAAGTGTAAAAGTGGTTGAAAGTATCATTTTGCTTTTTGATATATCTTTCGTTGTTATAAAGAAGGGAAACTCAGAACATCCGTCGCACCCGTTCGATGCCGGCCACCAAAGCCTCGACTTCTGCTTTCGTGTTGTAGAGGGCAAACGAGGCACGTGCCATTCCCTCCACGCCATAATGCTGCATCAAGGGTTGGGCGCAATGGTGGCCGGTGCGGATGGCGATGCCCAGGCGGTCGAGCAGTGTGCCGAGGTCCAAGTGATGAATACCCTCGATGTTGAAAGCCACCACAGCACCTTTATCATCGGTTTCACCGTAGAGTTGCATGCCTTTTATGCCACGCATCTGCTCCATGGCCAACTGCGTCAGTGCATGTTCGTGGGCAGCAATCGCCTCCATACCAATGTGCGAAACATATTGCAAAGCCACGGCCAGAGCATGTGTTCCCACATAATCGGGCGTTCCGGCTTCGAACTTATAAGGCAAACGCTCATAAGTGGTTTTCTCAAACGTAACACGGGCAATCATCTCGCCCCCGCCTTGATAGGGCGGCATGCGGTCGAGCAATGCTTCTTTTCCATAGAGCACACCGACACCGGTTGGTCCATACACTTTATGGCCACTGAATACATAGAAATCGCAATCCAAGTCCTGCACATCCACCTTGATGTGCGGAACGCTCTGTGCCCCGTCCACCAGGAGCAAAGCCCCATGGGCATGCACCATTTCGGCAATGCGTTTCACCGGATTCACCGTAGCAAGCACGTTGCTCACATGGGCCACACTCACCAGGCGAGTGCGTGGTGTCAGCAGGGCTTCCAGTTCTTCAAGTTTCAAGCGTCCGCAGTCGTCGATGGGGATTACCTTCAGCACGATACCTTTCTTGTCGCGCAACAGTTGCCAAGGCACAATGTTGCTGTGATGTTCCATTTCCGAAACAATCACCTCGTCGCCTTCCTTCAGAAAGGCTTCACCAAAACTGCTCGCCACCAAGTTCAAACTTTCGGTGGTGCCACGCGTGAAAACGATTTCGGCGGTGGAACGCGCATTGATGAAATTCCGCACCACCTCACGGGCATCTTCGTGCAGCTGCGTGGCCTGCTGAGAAAGGAAGTGCACTCCCCGGTGCACATTGGCATTAACCGAGCAATACTCCTCACTGATGGCATCAATCACACACTGCGGTTTCTGCGTGGTGGCTGCGTTGTCCAGATACACCAAAGGCTTCCCATACACCTCACGTGTCAGGATGGGAAAATCCTTTCTTATTTCGTCAACTGAGAACATCATATTTTTTATGCTTTTTCCTTAACGACCTGAAAGTCTCTGAAGACTTTATCTCCCTTTATTATCTGCAAAGCGTGCAGCCCCGACACTTACCCAGTTCCCCACGGAAACGAAGTTCCACAAGATGTGCCAAACGTTCGCGCAAGGGTGCCAGTTCGATGCGTTGCAGCACATCATTCACAAAGGCATGCTGCAACAACAGGCGGGCTTCAGCCTCGGCAATGCCGCGCTGACGCATATAGAAAAGTGCGCTTTCATCGAGCTTTCCGGTGGTAGAACCATGATTACACTTCACATCGTCGGCATAGATTTCGAGCATCGGTTGCGAATAAGCCCGTGCTTCGGACGAGGCACACAGATTGGCATTGGTCTGTTGCGAAAGTGTGTGTTGTGCTCCCGGGCACACCAACACCTTGCCAGCAAAGGCACTGATACTCTTTCCGGTGAGCACATATTTGTGCAGCATGTCGCTTGTGCACTGCTCGGCTGCATGTTCCACCAGCACATTGTGGTCCACATGCTCGCCATCGCCGGCCACCACGGCTGCCAACATTTCAGCCTCGGCACCGGGTTCTGCCAGACGGATGTGCGAAGTGTGGCGCACCAATTCGCCATGCAGATGAATGTTGCCAGTCTCCAAGCGTCCGCCTTGCATCACTTCGGCATAAGTCTGACAGAAATGATGTGAGCCTGCACCGGTCTCCTCCACACCATACAATCGCAAACGGGCCTGCGGATGCACGTAGGCCTCCATCACTTCGGTGGAGAGATAACGACAAGCACCGGCCGTATGATGACAGAACAGCACCGTGGCATCGCTTCCCTCCTCGGCCACCACCAACACACGGCGATTGGACATAAGGTCTGTATGCCCTTCTTGTATGCTCACAATCTGAATGGGAGTTTCCAAGTGCACTCCCTTGGTAATGTGAATCACCCACCCATCCTGCGCCAACAAGGTATTGAGTACCGTAACGCCATCGTCGGCTTTTGCGGCTAACCGATGCAGATATTCATCGATGAAAGCGGGTTTTTTCTTTGCCATATCACAGAGCGATAGCACGCGCACTCCCCCAGGCATGCGTTGCGTGGGAAGCGGAGCACACACCACGTCGTTCACCATATAGAACACCAAAGTGCTCAAGTTGGGCACATGGCAGCGAAATGCCTCGTAAGGCGATTTCTCCGGCAACACGCGACGCAGGTTCAAGCCATAATCGGGCGCAAAGGCTGCATCGGCATCGGTATATTTATATTGTTCGTTTCGCTGAGTGGGCAACCCTTTCTCACGCAACCACCCTGCCGCAGCAGCGCGGTGGCGGTTCATCGGAGCACAGCTGTGTTGTTCCAACAGCGAGCGGTGTTCCTCGTAGAGTTGCAGATATTGTTTTTCGCCGGCCATGGATGTCAGTCTTTAATTTCTTCTTTAATCCAGTCGAAGCCGCGCTCCTCAATGGCATATCCCAACGAGGCATCGCCGCTTTTCACAATGCGACCATTCACCAGCACATGCACGAAGTCGGGCTTCAGATAGTCGAGCATGCGTTGATAGTGCGTAATCACCATGGCGCTGGTGCGTTCGGTGCGAAGTTTGTTAAATCCTTCGGCAACGATGCGCAAGGCATCGACATCCAAGCCCGAGTCCGTTTCATCAAGAATACTGAAGCAAGGTTCGAGCACCGCCATCTGAAATATCTCGTTGCGCTTGCGCTCACCACCGCTGAACCCTTCGTTCACACCGCGGCTCATGAAGTGGGCATCCAGCCCCACGAGTTGACGCTTCTCGCGCAACAGCTTTAAGAAGTCGGAGGCTCCCACCGGCTCTTGCTGGAAGTACTTGCGCTTGGCATTCACTGCGGCACGCATGAAGTTGGTCATCGAGACACCAGGAATCTCCACGGGAGCCTGAAACGACATGAAGATGCCTTCGTGTGAGCGGTCTTCAGGCGAAAGTGCCAACAAATCCTTGCCATTAAATTGCACCGTGCCTTCCGTTACGGTGTATTTGGGATTACCCACCAACACATGGCTGAGCGTGCTCTTGCCCGAACCGTTGGGACCCATCAGCACGTGCACTTCGCCATCGCCGATGCTGAGATTAACACCGCGAAGTATTTCTTTGCCTTCCACAGAGGCATGAAGATTGCGTATTTCAAGCATATCTTTGTCTTATATATATTATATGTATATGTGATTTCGCGGCGAAGTTACATATTTCTCACGGGATATGCGCAAGTGCTTGTTTTTTTATGTCAGCGCAGCGTGCGCTCAGACTTACAACCACACATGCCTGCCCCGGCGTACGGGCAAGCCGGACGGCGCTCCTCACCTAAAGTAGGGGAGGTGCCCGACAGGGCGGAGGGGTATAAAACACATATACAGACAAAACACACTTGCTCATACCCCCTCCGCTACGCTCGTCCCCCTACCTTAGGGGGACAGCTCCGTCCGGACTGTCCGCACATGCGTTTCTCTAACTCACAGCTCCATCCGGGATGCCCGCATGCTGGTTCCCTGACTTACTTCCCAATCACCCTGCCCCGGCGTACGGACAAACCGGACGGCGCTCCTCACCTAAAATAGGGGAGGTGCCCGACAGGGCGGAGGGGTATGAAGCATAAATACAGACAAAACACACTTGCTCATACCCCCTCCGCTTCGCTCGTCCCCCTAACTTAGGGGGACAGTTCCATTCGGATTACTTACGCCACCCTGCCCCGGCGTACAGACAAGCCGGACGGCACTCCTCACCTAAAGTAGGGAAGGTGCCCGTCAGGGCGGAGGGGTATGAAACCAACCGCACAACACCCAAAAATCTGCAAGGCGTTTAGAATTTTCTGCAGTGCTTCCGGAAAATCGCGCAAGCACTGCAGAATTTGCGCCGAAGCGCAGAGCAGATGCCGCCTGCAATTGAGGCAAACTTCTAAAAAAAGGTTACAAGCGAGAGAGGCTGTGGCATTTTTTCTTTCAAACCTTTGCATGATAAGAATTTGTATTTATCTTTGTCCCCGTGAAAATATCTTTTGTTTAACTAAATCTTAATGCTCAATGAAAAAGATTTACAATCTTTTGGCAGCGGTTGTTCTCATGATCACCGGTGCCACAGCAGTTCAAGCGCAGTATTGGAAGCCGGACTACCAGGGTGGTGATATCACTGCCGGTACTCCCAACGTGCAGGCCATCGTGCCCGGCACTCCCTATGCTTTGCTTTGTTCTAACAGCGATGGTTCAGAAGGCCAATACCTCTGCAATGCAGGTAAGAGCGCTGCCATCACAGACTCTTGTCTCTTCGTGTTCGAAGTGGTAGGCGAAAACGCTGAAGGTGAAACCGTTTACATGCTGAAGCGCAACACCGACGGCAAGTACCTCCAGAACGACGAAGGTGTGAAGTTCACCACAGATGCAGAAGAAGCTTACCGCTTCACTGCCGGCAAGGCCGACTGGGTGGCTAAGGACGAAATCGTTGAACTCACTTTCGAAGAATTGTGGGCAAATGGTTTCACTAAGTATGTCAGCACCTGCCCCATGGGTGATGATGTATGGGTGTTCCCCTCTGAAGACTTCAACTACGACGACCCCGACACTTACACCTACTTCGCAGGTTGGTGGGGTGGCAACTCTCCCGCATTCTGGAGCTACATCGACACCAACGCGTGGAAGGTGGTTCCCGTTTACGAAGCTAAGGGTGCCGAATGGATTTCTTCTTTGCTGGCCGAATACTTCCCCAACGGTTTCAGCTACGATGCTTATGCTCCCGGTGAAAACCCCGGTCAGTGCGACCAGGCTCTCCTCGACGCTTGCAACGATGCTTACAATGCTTGCTATGACCTCATGGTGAACGAAAGCACTGACGATGCTGCTTGCCGCGCTGCCGGTGAAGCCCTCATCGCTGCTTACGACGCCCTCATCGCCAGCGTTAAGCCTATCGGCCCGGGTTACTACTACTTCGTGAACTGGCGTACAGACGGCCACGCTGCTGCTATCTATGCCAGCGATGCCGGTGTTTACTGGAACTACACTGAACTGCCCGAAGCTCCCACAGTGGAAACTGCCGCTTACGTATGGCAGCTCATCCAGAGCGAAGAAGATCCCAACATCTACTACCTCAAGAACTACAAGACCGGTAAGTACATCGGCGGTCAGAGTGGTTTGTCTCAGGTATTGCCTCAGGTAGACGAGCCCTTCGGTTACTACGTTACTTATAACACAAACAACGAAGAAAACCTGGCCGGTTACTTCAACATTGCCAACCCCAGCAACCCCAGCACTTTCACCATGCACACTCAGGTGGCAGGTAAGAGCCTCGTTTACTGGTACGCCACTGCTCCCGCTTCATTGTGGCAGGTTGTAACTGTTGACGAAGCTGATCTCGAAGCTCTCCGTGGCGAAGTGGAACAAGCTATGCGCAACGACGAAATGGCTGCTCTCGTTTCTGACGCTCAGGCAGCTTACAAGGGTTCACGCAGCTACACCAGCGATGCTACTGCTGATGGCAACTTCGACGATCCCGGTCTCATCTACGACGCTACTCAGATTGCCTCTAACGCCACTGAACCCACTGAAGGTTCTATCGATGCATTGCTCGATGGCGACTTCGGCACATTCTATCACTCTATGTGGTCTACAGTTCCCGAGCCCAACGACTGGCACAACATGCAGTTCGACCTCGGTGAAGAACTCAGCTGCTTCGCCATGAAGTATGCTAAGCGCGACCTCGCCGACAGCCACGGTGCTCCTCAGCAGGTTGAAATCCTCGGTTGCAACGACGCCGACATGGCCGACCTCACCACCGGTACTTGGGAAAGCGAAGGTCTCTTCAACCTCACTTACACTTACACTGTGGAATACGCAAGCGGTGCTAAGGACAACTACGCAGGTATCGCCGGTATCGAGCTGAGCAAGCCCTACCGCTACATCCGCATGGTTGTGAAGAAGACCGGCAAGCAGCAGCTCACTTCAGGTTATCCCTTCTGGTACCTCTCTGAGCTCCGCATCTATCCTGCTCAATACGATGCAGTTAACTCTACACTCGCTGCTATCCCCGAAGAAATCGTGAACAACTTGCTCGCTGCCATCGCTAAGGCTCAGGGTGAACTCGCCAACAACGCTGCCACTCAGGCCACTATGGACGAATTGGAAGCTGCTTACGAAGCATGGGTAGAAAACTATCCCGATCCCACAGTTCTCACTAACCTCCTCACTCAAGCTCAGGAACTCGTTGACAACGCTGCTATCGGTGACGAACTCGGTTACTATCCGCAATCAGCTGTTGACGCTCTCCAAGCTGTGATCGACGAAGTTACTCCGCAGGTGAAGACCGTGATGAGCCTTGACGAAATCAACCCGCTCAAGGAACAGCTCCGCGCTGCCATCACTGCGTTCAACAACTCACTCGCTATCCCCGCTCAGGATGCTATCTACTACATCGAAAGTGCTTCTGAAGGCAAATCCGGTTTCCACCGCCTCTTCGCTAATGGTAGCGGCACTAACGTGAACATCAAGCACGGTTACTACACTCTGCCCGAAGGCGAAGAAGACCAAAACAATGGTGTTTACGATGGCAACATGGAATCTCGCCTCGATGCTATGTGGACTGTTATCAAGAACGAAGATGGTTCTGTAAGCCTCCGCAACCTCGCAACCGGTCTCTACATGGCTAACCCCATGGAAAACAATGCTGCTGTTAAGCAAGTGGCCGAACCCGACAGCTTCGTGCTCCGCGGCGCTCCCGGCTTGGCAGGTGCTTTCAACGTTGTGATGACTGACGGTGTATACCTCAACGCACAGCCCAACGGCAACGGCGTAGGTAACATGGTTACTTGGAACACTGCAGAAGGTGCTGACAACTCAGCCTTCAGGTTCATCGAAACTGAAATGCCTGTGGGTTATGTTTACGACTTCTACGAAGAAGCTCGCGTGCTCACATTGCCTATCGACGTAATGCCTTACCTCGCCAGCGGTGCATTCTACAACGTTGAAGGTCAGAAGGACGGTCAACTCTACCTCGTTGAAAACACTGACGAGACTATCAAGGCCGGTACTCCCGTGATCTACGTTCCCACTCCCGACAAGGAAAGCTACACTGAAAACTTCTTCCTCGAAGCTACAAGCCCCGAAGAAATCGTTTATAACTACACTCCGTTCGAAGTAAATGGTTTGATGGGTGTTGTCGACACAGTTACTGTGAAGGACATCGCTATCCTCAGCACCGCAAAGATCCGCATGAAGGACGCTGCTACTACTGTAAGCGCTAACACCGGTTACTTCAAGTATGCTCCCGCCCTCGATGCTCCTACAGGTGAAGTTAGCTTCAAGATCGATGGCACATTGCCTTCTGAAGTTGCTATCGGCAGCCTCGAAATCAACCCCATCGCTACTGTTGACGTTTACACTATTTCTGGTGTACGCCTCCGCAGCAACGTGAAGGGTGGTGTTGCCACTCGCAACCTCCCCGCCGGTCTCTACATCATCGGTGGTAAGAAGGTTCTCGTGAAGTAAGCACTTCGCAAGAAACATAAACCCTATATCAAAGGCCGCTCCACAATTGTGGGGCGGCTTTTTCTTATATATGCTCTGCAAAGGAGACTATTCGGAGGAACTGCTCGGTTACTTTAAGTTTAAGGGGACACCTCCATCCAGGCAATTCCTGCTGGTTCACCCCAGGGAACGGGCAAACCGGACGGCGCTCCTCCCATAAGATAGGGGAGGTGCCCGACAGGGCGGAGGGGTATGAAGCATAAATACAGACAAAACACAATTGCTCATACCCCCTCCGCTACGCTCGTCCCCCTACCTCAGGGGGACAGCTCCATCCGGGCTGTCCGCACACTGAGTTTCCTGACTTACAGCCCCAACCACCCTGCCCCAGCGTACGGACAAGCCGGACGGCGCTCCTCACCTAAAGTAGGGGAGGTGCCCGTCAGGGCGGAGGGGTATGAAGCACATATAAAACAGAAAACAAACTCACGCGCGTTGCACTATCTTTGGATAAAATTGGCTGCGCCCAAGATAGGCGGCGGCTCGGGAATGCTCAAATAAATTTGGCTTTCCGCTCGCCTTGCACACTTTGGCTGCGCCCAAGATAGGCGGCGGCTCGGGAATGCTCAAATAAATTTGGCATTCCGCTCGCCTTGCACACTTTGGCTGCGCCCAAGATAGGCTGCAGCTCGGGAATGCTCAAATAAATTTGGCATTCCGCTCGCCTTGCACTATCTTTGCCAACAAATATGTAATATGGATAAGAAGGCACTCAAAATAATGCTGCTGATGGTCGGCATTCTCACAGGATGCATCTTCTGCAGAGAAGCACATGCTCAGAATGCTTACCCTTCGGCCTCCCCCACCATGACCATCGTGGCGGCAGACGGCACAGAGGAGGATGTTACCGGTTTCGACGGTTCTGCCCCTTTGCGAGCACGCTTTTGCAGCAACGTGCAGGACTTGGGACAATACACACCCTTGTACGAATGGCGCATTGTGCGTCAGGCCGACCCTGTGGGTGGCGAGGAGACCATTGTGCGCTATGATGCCGACACCGAATACACTTTCACAAAGTCGGGCAGCTACACCGTGGAGGTGCTGATAAGTTTCGTGCAAGGCACCGACACCCTGGAGTTTGCGATGGACAGTCCATTCACCATTGCCATCAGCGAATCAAAACTCGAAGTGCCCAATGCTTTCACGCCCAACGGCGACGGCATCAACGATGTGTTCAAGGTGAAAGAGGGCTATCAGAGCATTGTTTCCTTTGAAGCCACCGTGTTCAATCGCTGGGGCAAACGCCTCTTCAGATGGAACGATATTGCTGAAGGCTGGGACGGGAACGACGGCGACAACGAAGCACCCGACGGAGCATACTTCCTGCGCATCCAAGCACGCGGTGCAGATGGGAAAGTGTATGACATCAAGAAAACCATCAACCTGCTGCGTCGCTACGACGAAAACCCGGGAGGGGCAACCCCATAAGCATCAGACATGCCGGAGAAAAAGAACATCGAAATACTGGGAGCACGCGTCCACAACCTGAAGAATGTGGACGTTACTTTGCCACGCCACAGCCTGAACGTCATCACGGGCTTGAGCGGCTCGGGCAAGAGTTCATTGGCCTTCGACACACTTTATGCCGAAGGCCAACGCCGGTATATCGAAACCTTCTCTGCATACGCCCGCAACTTCCTCGACAACCTGGAACGCCCCGATGTGGATAAAATCACCGGACTCAGCCCCGTGATCAGCATCGAACAGAAAACCACCAACAAAAACCCACGTTCCACCGTGGGAACAGTTACGGAGATATACGACTTCCTACGCTTGCTCTATGCAAGAGCCGCCGACGCTTACAGCTACGCCACCGGCGAACGCATGGTGAAGTACACGGAAGAACAAATCCTGCAACTCATCCTCTCGCAATACGGCGACCACAAAGTGTATTTGCTGTCGCCACTCGTGAAAAGCCGCAAGGGACACTACAAGGAACTCTTCGACAACGTGAGACGCAAGGGGTTCCTCACCGTTCGCGTGGACGGCGAAATGCGTGAGGTGGTGAAAGGCATGAAAGTGGACCGATACAAAAACCACGACATCGAAGTGGTGGTGGACAAGCTGGTGGTACGCGAGAAAGACGAGGAACGTCTGAAGCGCAGCGTTAACAAATCTCTGGAACAAGGCGACGGATTGATGGTCGTGCTCGACGCAACCGACAATACGGTCCGCTATTTCAGCAAGCAACTGATGTGCCCAACCACCGGCCTCTCCTATCGCGAGCCTGCCCCGCACAATTTTTCTTTCAACTCGGTGAGCGGTGCTTGCCCTAAGTGCAAAGGCTTGGGATATATCAGCATGATGGACCGCGACAAGGTGATACCCGATGCCGGCCTCAGCATTCGCGCCGGTGGCTTGGCACCGTTAGGGAAATATCGCTCCACACTTATCTTTTGGGAAGTGGAGACCGTGCTCCGACACTATGATTGCACCCTCGACACCCCCATCTGCGACATTCCGGAAGAGGCCATGGACGAGATATTCAACGGTTCGGCCGACCGCCTGCAAATTCCGGCAGATATTGCTCACACCACTGACGATTACTCGGTGGAATTCGGGGGATTGGTGAAATACATCCGACAAATGGCAGACAACGAAATGACGGCTGCCGCCCAAAAGTGGGCAGAGCAGTTCTCGTGCACAGCCACTTGTCCTGTCTGTCATGGCACACGCCTCAACAAGGAAGCACTCTCCTATCGCTTCAACGATAAAAACATTGCCGAACTGGCCGCTATGGACATTGCCGAGCTTTACGATTGGTTGGACGGCGTGGAAACACATCTTTCGCCCAAGAACAAAGCCGTGGCCACCGAAATTCTCAAAGAGCTGCGCACGCGCCTCAAGTTCCTGCTGGACGTAGGACTGAATTATCTTTCGCTCTCACGCTCCACCATGACGCTGTCGGGCGGTGAGAGTCAGCGCATCCGCTTGGCCACACAAATTGGCTCGCAACTTGTGAATGTGCTCTACATTCTTGACGAACCAAGCATCGGGCTGCACCAACGAGACAACGTCAGACTTATCAACTCACTCAAGGAATTGCGCGACACCGGCAACACGGTGGTGGTGGTGGAGCACGACAAAGATATGATGATGGCCTCCGACTATGTTGTCGATATGGGACCGAAAGCCGGCCGCTTGGGCGGCGAAGTGGTGTTTCAAGGCACGCCCAAAGAAATGCTGCAAGCCGAAACGCTCACAGCCGACTATCTGAACGGCCGACGTGCCATTGAGATACCCAAAGAGCGTCGCAAGGGCAACGGACAAGTACTCCGCATCTGCGGTACCAAAGGCAACAATCTGCAAAACGTCAGTGTGGATTTCCCTTTGGGCACTTTCATCTGCGTTACCGGCGTTTCGGGCAGTGGCAAGTCCACCCTCATCAACGATACCCTTTTGCCCATCCTCTCGCAGCATTTCTATCGCTCCCTGCGTGAGCCTCTGGAATACGAGAAAGTGGAGGGCATCGAACACATTGACAAAGTGGTGGCCGTGGACCAAAGTCCGCTGGGACGCACACCGCGCTCCAATCCTGCCACTTACACCGGGGTGTTCTCCGACATCCGTTCGCTTTTCGTAAACCTGCCCGAAGCCAAAATGCGAGGCTACAAACCGGGACGCTTCTCCTTCAACGTGAAAGGAGGACGCTGTGAGACCTGCAAGGGAAACGGATACAAAACCATTGAAATGAACTTTCTGCCCGACGTCTACGTTCCTTGCGAAACGTGCCACGGGAAAAGATACAACCACGAGACGCTCGAGGTGCGCTTCAAGGGAAAGAGCATTGCCGACGTGCTCGATATGACCATCAACCGAGCCGTGGAATTTTTCGAGAACGTGCCTACCATTCTGCACAAGATAAAAGTGCTGCAGGACGTGGGACTCGGATATATCAAACTCGGCCAGGCCTCCACCACCCTTTCGGGCGGTGAGAGTCAACGCGTGAAGCTCGCCACCGAACTTGCAAAGCGCGACACCGGACAAACCATCTACATCCTTGACGAACCCACCACCGGACTTCATTTTGAAGACATCCGCGTGCTGCTCGGCGTGCTGCAACGCTTGGTCGAAAAGGGCAACACTGTCATCGTCATAGAGCACAACCTCGATGTGATCAAGGTGGCCGATTACCTCATCGACATGGGGCCGGAAGGCGGTCGAGGCGGCGGACAAGTAGTGGCCGTCGGTACACCGGAAGAGGTGGCAGCTACGGAAAAAGGTTACACAAGCCTATTCCTGGCCGAAGAACTCAAACAATCTGCCCGAAAATCATGAAACAGCCACAGAAAACCAACGTAGCCCGTCTGCTCGACAAAGCTAAGGTCGCTTACGAACTCATAGCCTATGCGTTTGATGAAAATGACTTGGCCGCTCAGCATGTGGCGGAAGAATTAGGGCAGGACATTCGGCAAGTGTTCAAGACCATTGTTCTGCAGGGCGACCGCAATGGTCATCTCGTCTGCGTGGTGCCGGGCAATTGCGAAGTCGACTTAAAGAAAGCGGCTCGGGTGAGTGGCAACAAAAAGGTAGAACCCTTGCCCATGAAAGAACTGCTGCCGACCACCGGTTACATTCGCGGTGGCTGTTCGCCCATCGGCATGAAGAAACATTTCCCAACTTTCTTCCACGCCACCGCCCTTGACTTCGAACACATCTACGTGAGCGCCGGACAGCGAGGATTGCAAATCAAAATTCATCCGGCCGACCTCATTCGCGAAAGTCGCGGGGAGGTGGCAGATGTGGTGAAAGAAGAATGCGAATAACACAATTCATTAATCAATAACTCTAAAAACTTAATTATTATGTTTGAAGGACAACCTAAAGGGCTCTTTGCCCTTGCCCTCGCCAACACCGGTGAGCGCTTCGGCTACTACACCATGTTGGCTGCATTCGTACTCTTCATGCAGGACAACTTCGGCATGTCGGGTTCAGAAGCCGGTACTTACTACTCAAGCTTCCTGATGTTCGTTTACTTCTTGCCCCTCGTTGGCGGTATCCTCGCCGACAAGTTGGGTTACGGCAAGATGGTAACCATCGGTATCACCATCATGTTCCTCGGTTACCTGCTCCTCTCTATTCCCTTTGGTGCAGGCAACACAGCACTTTGGGCAGTAGTCGGTGCACTCGGCCTTATTTCTCTGGGTACAGGTCTCTTTAAGGGTAACCTCCAGGTGATGGTAGGTAACCTTTACGATGACCCCAAGTACGCCAACAAGCGCGACGCCGCATTCTCACTCTTCTACATGGCCATCAACATTGGTGCCCTCTTTGCACCCACTGCAGCCATCAAGATCATGGAATATGGTCAGAATGTGCTTCAGTGGTCAAAGGCTGACTCTTATCACCTTGCATTCGGCGTGGCATGCGTATCGTTGATTGTATCAATGGCCATCTACTTCGCATCTCGCTCAACATTCAAGCACGTTGAAGGTAACACCCCCAAGAAGGCCGACAACAATGCTGCGACTGCTGCCGTTGAAGAACTCACTCCTGCAGAAACAAAGGCACGTGTCGTTGCGCTCTGCCTCGTGTTTGCCGTGGTAATCTTCTTCTGGATGGCGTTCCACCAGAATGGTCTGACGCTTACTTACTTCGCCAATGAATTTACAGAAAAGACCACTACCGGTTTCCTCGGCACACTCTTCAACGTGTGGAACCTCGTAGCTGTTGTCATTGGCGTGTATGCAGCATTCTCATTCTTCCAGAGCAAGACATCAAAAGCAAAGGCCATCTCCGGTGTTATTGTTCTCGCAGTATTGGCTTACCTCGGATGGCAATATGCTGCCACTTCTGCCGACATCGTTACTGTTGACGCCAAGTATTTCCAGACGTTCAACCCCTTCTATGTTGTAGCGTTGACTCCCGTGAGCATGGCAGTTTTCTCTTACCTCGCCTCTAAGGGTAAGGAACCCTCTGCTCCTCGCAAGATTGCTTATGGTATGCTCATCGCTGCTGTTGGTTTCATCGTGATGGCAGTAGGTTCTATGGGTCTCCTTTCGCCCAACGAACAGAAGGCCGCCGGCGAAGCAGCTCAGTTCGTATCGCCCAGCCTCCTCATCAACACTTATCTCGTGCTTACATTTGCCGAACTCTTCCTTTCGCCCATGGGTATCTCGTTCGTATCTAAGGTAGCTCCTCCCAAACTCAAGGGTATGATGATGGGTGGCTGGTTCGTTGCCACTGCTCTCGGCAACATGCTCACAGTGGTAGGTTCGATGTTCTGGGGCAACCTCTCATTGGTGGCTGTATGGGGCATCTTCGTAGCACTCTGTCTCCTCTCTGCCCTCTTCATGTTCATCATGATGAAGCGTCTCGAAAAGGTTTGCTAAACCTCTTCACACAGTAAGCATAAAATTCCGGAAGGCGTGTAGATATTTCTGCACGCCTTCCGCATTTTTCGGAGAGGCGTGCACAGTTTCCCCTCCCATTCTCCGTTCACCCACATTAACAAAACGTAAGACAAAAAGGCTAAGCAACGCTAAAATGTAATGAATATCCTTATTTTTTATTGCTTCGCGTATTTTCATTGCCCGATTTTTGTTTACTTTGCGGCTTGAAAGAAAAGAGGCGCACGCCTTCACGGGACACGCGCTTACTTTCAAGCACATGATATTAAAACAGCAATACACACATCAACTAATTTTCTAAACACTAAAACACGATGAAAAAAATCAGAGCCGCCATTGTGGGCTATGGCAACATCGGCCGTTATGCCCTGCAAGCGCTTGAAGCAGCCCCCGACTTCGAAGTGGCCGGTGTTGTGCGCCGTTCAGGTGCCGACAACAAGCCTGCCGAATTGGCCAACTATCCCGTGGTGAGCGACATTCGCCAATTGGAAGTTGTGGACGTGGCCATTCTCTCTACCCCCACCCGCAGCGTGGAAGCCTATGCCAAAGACATCCTCTCCCTTGGCATTTGCACCGTCGACAGCTTTGACATCCATAGTCAAATCACTGCTCTGCGCAGTTCGCTCGACGCTGCTGCCAAGGCCGGGAATGCCGTGAGCATTATCTCCGCCGGCTGGGATCCGGGTAGCGACTCAGTGGTGCGCACTTTGCTGCAAGCCATCGCTCCCAAGGGTATTACCTATACAAATTTCGGTCCGGGCATGTCGATGGGACACACCGTGGCTGTGAAAGCCATCGAAGGAGTGAAAGCCGCCCTCTCCATGACCATTCCCACAGGAACGGGTATACACCGCCGCATGGTCTATATAGAGGTGGCCGAAGGCTATGACTATGCTACTGTGGCTGCTGCCATCAAAGCCGATCCCTACTTTGTGAATGACGAAACGCACGTTGTGGAAGTGCCGTGTGTTGACGAGCTTCTCGACATGGGACACGGTGTTAACCTCACCCGCAAAGGTGTTTCGGGAGAAACGCAAAACCAATTGTTCGAATTCAACATGCGCATCAACAACCCCGCCCTCACCGGCCAAGTGTTGGTATGCGCTGCACGTGCAGCCATGAAGCAGCAACCGGGTTGTTACACCATGATTGAAATCCCCGTCATCGACCTTCTGCACGGCGACCGCGAAGAACTGATTGCCCATTTGGTGTAAAAACCTACCAACAGGCTTATCTCGGTTCGCAAAAACATCCATCCCCTATGCTAAGCGTTGATAATGGCTTATGCATAGGGGATTTCCTTTGGCCTTTTGTCCTTCCCAAGAACAACGCAGCCAGGCATATTCGCACCTCGGCAATAAGGCAATGCCATGCGCCAATATCTGCAGTGCTTGCAGAAAATTCCGCAGTGCTCGCACGATTTTCTGCAAGCACTGCGGAAAATCGCGCAAGCACCGCAGGATTCACTCAAACGGCACACACGTTTTTACATACATATACAAAAAATCCCGAGGCTTGCGCTTCGGGATTTTCGTTGTTGGTCCACAAGGATTCGAACCTTGACTGACAGAACCAAAACCTGTAGTGACTACCATTACACCATGGACCAAACACGTGTCATTCTCAAATGACGGAGCAAAAGTACTAACAAAATTCTTACCGAACAAGTCTTTGCAGTGTTTTTTTGCTGTATTCATCACAACAAAAGGCAAAACTGACCTTTGTGAACTCCAATGCAGCGTTAGGGATAAAGTCGAGAATATGTTTCATCGGATGGAACGGCATGCAGCAATGGCCCTTTGATAAGAATTTCGGACATTCGTTTCAACCGCCCTGTTTCCTCAACGCCGGCGGCCCGTCTTCTTTTTCTCGTTGTTGGTAGCGAGGATTTCCAAGGCTTTCTTTACAATGTCGCTACGGCCGTTGAGTATGCGGAAGTATTCGTTGCGATCCCACACATTGTAGGCAATAAGACTCTTCAGCAAGAAACGAAGGTCGGGAAGCGACTTCTCCCATTCGGCACTATCGGCCGGCACCACATTCTTGCGTTTGGCTTGCGCTGCCACGCTGTCCACCAGGGCTGTAGGCACTTCATAATCGCTAATGAAGCGTTCGAAGTCAGGATATGTGCTCCGCAATTCCTGTCGGTGGCTGTCCACATAGTGCAAAGTCATGTCGGTGATGATGTTGTGCCGACGCACGGCTCGCAGATAGGGTGTGTAAACGGCCGTATCGAGCGGCACAAAGACGTCGGGCATGATACCACCCCCGCCATACACTTTGCGGTGTTCTTTGAGCGTGTAATACACTTGTGTGGAGTCCAAACGAATGCTGTCGATGCATGTCAGCTCTCCGTGCTTGAAACGCTGTTCCACGTCTTCATCATATTCGGCTTTGTGTCCCTTGACGTAAGGTTTCTGAATGCAACGTCCGGATGGCGTGAAATAGTGCGAAACCGTGAGACGTATCATCGAGCCATCCGGCAATTCGATGGGACGTTGCACCAAGCCCTTGCCAAAAGTGCGGCGACCCACAATGATGCCGCGGTCATGGTCTTGAATGGCACCACTCACGATCTCGGATGCCGAGGCCGAATATTCATCGACCAGCACCACCAAGCGCCCCTTTCGGAACAGTCCGCCGCCCTCTGTGTTAAAACGGCTGACAGGCGTGCTGCGTCCTTCGGTATACACAATAAGGTCGCCTTTCTCCAAGAATTCACCGGCCACGCTGATAGCCGCCCCGAGGTATCCTCCCCCATTCATCTGCAAGTCCAGGATGAGGTCCTGCATTCCGGCTTTCTGCAATTCCTTGATTTTTTCACGCATTTCCTGCGCTGTGGTGGCTCCAAAGCGATCCAGGTGAATGTATCCCACTTTCGGGGCTATCATGTAAGCAGCATCCAATGTGTTAACGGGAATTTTATCTCGCGTAACATTGAATGTCAGCACATGATCGACTCCTCGGCGCACCACTCCGAGCGTTACTTGTGTGTCCTTAGGTCCGCGGAGCTTCTTCATGATGCTGTCGCGACTCATCTTGACACCGGCAATCGGTTCTCCGTCCACACTGACAATGCGGTCGCCGGCCAGAATCCCCACCCGTTCACTCGGTCCTTTGGAAGTGGGCTGTATCACCACCAAGGTATCTTCCAGGATATTAAACTGCACACCAATTCCCTCGAAGTTTCCCTCCAACGGCTCGTTCATGCGCCGTGTCTCCTCCGCATTGGTATATGAGGAATGGGGATCCAAGGTTTTGAGCATACCATTGATGGCATCTTCCACCAGTCTTTTCTGGTCCACGCTGTCCACATACAAATGCGCAATCGCCATTTCGGCGATTTGCAGCTTGCGCAACGCTTCCATATCGAAATTTTGACTATTGTCGCGCAATTGTGCCGAAACGGGCAAAGTGCTTGCTGAGATAAGTCCCAACAACAGCAGACAACAGTTCAAAAGTCTATGAATTTTCATGTCGTTATTATATTTATGGTCTATGTTCATCATGTATCTGACAGGAGTTTTTCCTCTCCGCAGCTTGTTTTCATTCAAGGAAGAAAGGCGGAGACATCTTTTCCGAAAGCCATCAGTTCGCGCACCACTCCCGAGGAAATATCTGCATGCGCCGGATCGGAAAACAGGAAAACGGTTTCAACATCTGCCAATCGCTTGTTGATGGAAGCAATGTCGCGTTCGTATTCGAAATCCTTGACCGAGCGAATGCCACGCAGAATGAATTTCGCTCCCACGCGCTGTGCCAAATCCACGGTCAAATCATCATAATTTGTTACCTCAATGCGCAAATCTCCGTCATAAAGTTTTCTGATGGCTTGCACTCTTTCTTCGGCCGTGAAATGATGGTGCTTGTTTGCGTTAACACCCACAGCTATCACAATCTTATCAAACAAATCCAGCCCTCGCTTCACAATGTCGGCATGCCCAATGGTGAAAGGGTCGAAAGAGCCGGGGAACAATGCGATGCGCTCTGCAGCCTCTTGTGAGGCCGAAGGATGAAGAGAGCTTTGAGTGTTTTTGCTATGCGCTTCCATGGTCTGAAATCTTCGATGAAATGGACGATTGTTGCTCCGCTAATCGGTGGTCTCGGCTTCCTCGTCGGGCAAGTCTTGCTCCACCACCAAATTGTCGATGATGAAGTTCTGGCGTTCCATGGTGTTCTTTCCCATGTAGTATTCCAACAATTCCTTCACCTGATCGCTCTTGTGCAACGACACTTGCTCCAAACGGATATCCGGTCCAATGAAATTCTTGAATTCATCGGGTGAAATTTCACCCAGTCCCTTAAATCGGGTAATCTCAGGGTCGGGCGAGAGACGTTCGATGGCAGCCAAACGTTCTTCCTCGGTATAGCAGTAGATGGTCTCGAACTCCGAACGATCGGAATTCTTTGTTTTCTTCAGAATGGCAGCTCCTGCACTTTTCTCGTCCACCTCTGTGATTTTGGCAGCCCTCACTTTCTTTTTCTTGTTGCGCACGCGGAACAGCGGTGTTTGCAAGATGTGCACATGGCCTTTCTTGATGAGATCAGGGAAGAACTGCAGGAAGAAGGTTATCATGAGCAGGCGAATGTGCATACCGTCGACATCAGCATCGGTTGCCACAATCACTTTGTTGTAGCGCAATCCGTCCAATCCATCCTCAATGTTGAGAGCGGCCTGCAAGAGGTTGAATTCCTCATTCTCATACACCACTTTCTTGGTCAGCCCGAAGCAATTGAGCGGTTTTCCGCGAAGCGAGAAGACGGCTTGTGTGTTTACATCACGGCTTTTGGTGATGGAACCGCTGGCCGAGTCGCCCTCGGTGATAAAAATGGCGGATTCGAGGCGTGGGTCGTTGTCGTCCTCTTCTCCCTTGCGCACCTTGGGAGCAGGGTCATTGAGGTGCACACGACAATCGCGCAGCTTGCGGTTGTGCAAATTGGCTTTCTTGGCGCGCTCGCGTGCAAGTTTTGTTACACCGGCAATGGCTTTACGTTCCTTTTCGCTTTCTTGAATTTTCTGTTGCAAAACCTCGGCCACATCGGTGTTTTTGTGCAGATAGTTATCCACGTTTTCCTTGATGAAATCGCCGATAAACTTGTTCACACTCACGCCCGACAGGGGGAAGGGCTGACCATTGCGGTCCTTGTCTGGAGCCATGGTAAACGAGCCTAACTTGATTTTGGTCTGACTCTCAAACATCGGCTCAATCACGCGAATGGCTATGGCAGCCACAAGTCCGTTGCGCACATCCTGCACATCAAAATTCTTACCAAAGTGTTCCTTAATGGTGCGGGCAATGTGTTCTTTGAAAGCACTTTGGTGCGTACCACCCTGGGTGGTGTGTTGACCGTTGACAAAGGAATAGTATTCTTCACCGTATTGTGCCGTGTGCGTGAAAGCGATATCGATGCCATCACCCTTGAGATGAATGATGGGATAGAGCCCGGGCGCGGTCATGTTGTCGTTCAGCAAATCCTCCAAGCCGTTGCGACTGATGATGCGTCGGCCGTTGTGAAAGATGGCCAGGCCGGTGTTGAGATAGGTGTAATTGCGCAGCATGTTTTCCACGAACTCCGAATGAAAACGATAGTTCTGGAAAAGTTCGGTATCGGGTTGAAAATAAATGTAAGTGCCGTTCTCTTCCTCCGTGGCACTCTCGGTGTCGCTGACAAGTTTTCCGTAAGCAAACACCGCCTCACGCATTTTTCCGTCACGGTAGCTGCGTGCCACAAACCGACTGCTCAAAGCATTGACCGCCTTGAGACCCACACCATTCATACCGACAGAAGCCGTAAACACGGCAGTGTCATATTTAGCACCGGTATTCAGTTTTGACACGGCATCTACCAAACTTCCCAAGGGTATGCCTCGACCATAGTCGCGCACGGCGGCCGTAGCTCCATCGACGATATCTATTTCGATACGCTTTCCGTATCCTTCGTTGAATTCGTCAATACTGTTGTCGATGCTCTCTTTGAGAAGCACATAAATACCGTCTTCGGCATGCGAGCCATCGCCCAAACGACCGATGTACATACCCGGACGACGGCGGATGTGTTCCACACCTTCAAGAGTGCGGATGTTATCTTCCGTGTAAGTGGCACTGGCACTGCCGGGTGCGGCAGCGGCCTCGTTTTGCAACTGAATGTTTTCTGCCATGTTGGTGAATTAATGCCGTGAGGAGTGATGTTATTGTTTAGAGGCTGCACTTATAACAGCGGCGACGCTTGTGCTGTTCGGTCTTGAAGTATTGCCACTGGTTTTGCACCTTGTCGTTGGTTTCGAGCTCGGGGTTGCTTTCGGCATACTTGTAGCCCAACTGCTGATACACCGGAATGAGGTCGGTGAAGAGGAGGGCATTCACGCCCTTGCTCTGATAATCCGGACGAACACCGACGAGGAGCAAATCAAGCACTTCGGGGCGTTTCCAGAAAAGGGCTTTGAGCAAATGGAACCAACCGAAGGGGAAGAACTTTCCCTTGGCCTTTTGCAACGCACGCGACAACGAAGGCATCGAAACGCCCACTGCCACAATCTCGTTCTGCTCATTTTCTACGATGGTTACCATGCGGAGATCAAGCACCGGCACATAAGCACGCACATAATGGTCAATCTGACGCTCCGTCATACGAGAGAAACCAAACAAAGGTGCATAGGCATCATTGATGAGACGGAAGATGTCGTGTGCCACACCGGAGCGCATCACTTCGCGCTTGCTTTTGAGCTTGCGGATGTGCAGGTTGTATTTTTTTTGGATGATATCGGCTATTCGCTTGTGCTTTTCGGGAATTTCCTCCGGGATGTAGATTTTCATTTCCACCCAATCGGCAGACTTCTCCATACCCATCCGCTCCATGTGTTCGGGATAATAGGGATAATTGTAGATGGTGGCCATGGTGGAAAGTTCCTCGAAACCCTCAATCAGCATTCCCTCGGCATCGAGATCGGTGAAGCCCAACGGACCTTCCATTTCCTCCATGCCTCTCTCGCGCCCCCATTGCTTGACGGCCTCAATGAGTGCACGGCTCACCTCCTCGTCATCAACAAAATCAATCCAGCCGAAACGAACGGTCTTCTTGTTCCAAGTTTCGTTGGCACGGTGATTGATGATAGCCGCCACACGTCCCACGATTTTTCCATCACGCAGGGCAAGGAAATAATCCGCTTCACAAAACTCGAAAGCTGCATTCTTCCGAGGTGAAAAGGTGTCCAACATGTCGCTATACAGGTCGGGAACGGAATAGGGGTTGCCTTTGTAAAATTCGTAGTTGAAGCGTATGAATTTCTTCAACTCTTTCTGCGAGCTTACTCGCTTGATTTCAACTGCCATAATCGGTTTGTAAGATTTGCTGTGTCGCACCGAGTCAAAGGACTCCGATACAGAATATATTGCGAAGCAAAGTTACATTTTTTTATCAATTTTCAGCCATTTGCCGTAGGCTTTTCCGAAAACGCGGAAGAGGTACAAGCAGCACAGCATCTCACGCCAAAAGTTTTCGAAAGTGTACGAAAGGCTTCAAACCATTCACCAACCGCTCAAAAGTCCTCCGCTTCCTATCATGAGAAAAAGCATTAAATCTCCGATGAAATGGAGCAAAACAGAGCCCCCAAAGAAGCGTCTCCCCTCCCCCATCGTCCGTATTCGTTCTGCCGAAAGGGATAACGGCATGCGGCAGCCGCTCGCTGCGCAGTGCTTGCATATTTCTCTGCAGTGCTTGCAGAAAAATCTGCAAGCACTGCGGATAGAAAGGAAAGCTGCGACGAAAAATTATGAAGGCGTAAAAGAACTTTTTCGAGCACCGAAGCATATCGTCGCGCGGCTTGATAAATTTATGCCGCGCCTTCAGAAAGAAGAAAGCGCGGCTCGAAAAAGCATGAAAAACATGTGTTTTTAGAAATAAAGCCGACGCTCGTTTTTTATACACAAATTATAGACTTTCAGCCACCACACCGAAGCTCCCATACCGCAAGAAAGCACACCCCTCCCCCACCAAGGGAAACTATAGGGCACAAGGTCTCACAACACAAAAAGAGCCGAACCTTGCGGTTTGACTCTTTATATCTCTCATCAGCAGCTGAGCTGCACGATGATTATTGTTCGATAGTAGCGATGCTTACGCGGTTCCAATCGGGTTCAGAGAACATGTCGCCGATGCCCTGACCAGAAGCGTCGATGCGATCAGCTGCGATGCCATACTTCTTAACGAGCATGCTCTTCACAGCTTCTGCACGCTGCTTAGCCAAACGGTTGTTGAGATCGAGGGGACCTTCGGGAGAAGCATAACCCTTGATAACAACCTTAGCGTCTGCGTGGTTCTTCAAGTAAGTAGCGATGCGCTCAACGTTGGGGAGCTGAGAAGCGTCGATAACAGTCTTGCCCTGACGGAAAGTAACGATGCTTTCGAGAGACTTAACGTTGCTTTCAACAGTCTGAACAACGGGCTTGCGGTTGCGGAGTTCGTTAACCTGAGCCTGGAGGTCGCGGATCTTCTTACCGGCAGCGTCGAGCTGACCGTTCTTGTTGTTGAGGTCGCCACGGAGAGCGTTGATCTGAGCGTTCAAGCCGTCAACTTCTGCTTGGTCGTATTCCTTAATCTTAGTGAAGTAGTGCTGACCGTTGCTGGTCTTGAAGTGGTAAGTAACACCGGCCATGAGTTCGATAACAGAGTGGTTGATGTTGAACTGAGCGTGAGTGTTAGCGTCGCCACGAGCACCTTCGAGATCGTAAACGATAGCGGGCTTCAGACCAACTGTCCAAGCCTTCTTCTTACCGAGGTTGAAGTTGAGGTTCAAACCGAGCTTACCGGTGAAAGTGTTACCAGAGCAGAGAGCGGGATCAACAGCAGTGAAACGATCGTTGTCACCAAAATAGTGGTTGAAACCAACACCAACAACACCTTCTACTTCGAACAAACGGGGTTTACCCTTGTAACCGGCAAACCAGTTGCTGAAGTTGATGTTACCGAGAACAGAAGCGTTCACATTGTCAACAACAGTGTTAGCACCGGTTGTGTTGAAACCAGATACGCCTTGGAAAGCGAGACCGAACACCGGAGTGATTTGCTTAGTTACTTCGAGACCGCCAACAGCACGGGTATCATCAAAGAAGTTACCCTTGGTAGGATTTACACCACCACCAACGAGGCCGATTGACCAGTTGTCAAAGAACTTGTGATTTGTTACGGAGTGCTGAGCACTTGCAGTCAGAACGGCTGCGCCCATAACGAAAAGCATAAAGAACTTTTTCATAATTGTGATTGTTTAGTAAAACTATTAGTGAATAAGTGAGTTTTTATTCTTAGCTATTTTGCTGCAAATGTACAACAAAATCAAAATCTCGCAACAAAATCCATTTTATTTTCAGCATTTAAGGCATAAAAACGGGCTAAATGTGCAAAAATGTAGGGCAGAGTGCACAGAATAAAAGGAAAAACCACAAGAAATCGGTCTCCCTATCAGCATAAATGAAACAAAACGTATCACATGAGTACTCGTTTTGCACACTTTCGCCAACGCGCAAGGTAGGCGGCTGCTCAGAAATAAAAGAAAAGTGAGCTTTCCTTTGTATTTCATTCGCATTGCACTACCTTTGGCTGCGAAATCATTTATCAATAAAGAACAATATGAGTCATCAAAACAATGCCAACAAAGAAGGACAACTGCAAATCGAGTTGTCGCCTGAAGTAGCCGATGGTATCTATGCCAACTTGGCCATCATCACTCATTCAAGCGCAGAAGTAGTGCTCGACTTCATCCGGGTGCTTCCCGGTGTGCCCAAAGCCAACGTGAAAAGCCGCATCGTATTGGCTCCCGAGCATGCGAAACGCTTGCTCTTTGCTTTGCAGGACAACATCATCAAGTATGAAAAGGCATTCGGCACCATCAACCTGCCCGGCAGTGAGCCTCAGCAAGGCGGTGGACGCACAGCCACTCCTTTTGGTATCCCCGAAGGCAAAGCATAAAATCACAAGCAAAAAAACGACAAAAGCAGACGAGCCACGATGGTGGCTCGTCTGCTTTTGTGATAAGTATCATTAACAAACAATGTTGGGAACTAAAATTCTTACATCAAAAGAGAGGGCAACCAATCCGCATTGGCTGCCCTCTCTTCAATCAGTATTTATTTCTGCATATTGCTCCAAATATCGGATTCACTACTGGCATTGATGCCTCGTTTTTTGGAGAGTGCTCCACCCGCATCTTCCGAGCCATCTCCCGTACCTACGGAAACGGCAACAATGTTCTCTACAGAGAATTCAACGACCTCAAGACAAGGGATAATATATGTTTTCTTCATGCAATCTAACGATTAATTATTTTATTACTTAGCGATAAACTTTTTACCATTCTTGATGTAAACACGGCCCTTTAAGATTTGGGTAACTTGACGACCATAAATATCGAATATAGGCTCATCTACGTTATTCATGTCCGTTCCAATGATGTCAATGTCAGTAGTGTTGCCACCAAACTTCAAGACGAGGCTCAAAGGAGCTGCACCAGCAGGGAGACGGAAGAAGGCCTTTCCTTGCTTGAGTGTAGAACCTTGTTTTGCCTTATAGAAACCAATACCTTGACCTCCGTTGGCCAAAATATAGTCATTGCTTTCCATAACTACGGAAGAAGTCGCAGAGTGAGAGAACGTATTCGCACTCAAATCCGCCTCCGTTTCATCTGTAGCGGGGATGAACATCACAGTATTTACACCAACTTCACCCATAAGAATTACGCCCTGTTCAGCAGGAAGCGCCATGCCTTCTTCAATAGGGGTAAGCGAAACAGTTCCGCCTTCATAATCCTGTTCAGCATAATAAGCAGTAACACCTTCGGGAATTACCGTTGCATAAGGCACACTGAACGTACCAATCGTCTGACCAAACTCAATACCGCTAAGGAGTTCGTCTCTCTTTGCATCAGTTGTGGTGAGAGTTACTTGAATACGTTGTGAAGCAGCAAGGTATGCAGCATTGAGTGCATCGTACGAAGTTTGAAGAGTAGTCTTCATTTCACTCAACTCAGTAGCATTCGCAGAATTGTTTGCCAAATCATTGGCTTCAGCGATAGCCTCCTCCGCAGGAGTAATTTGATCTTCTGTAACACCCTCTACGTCGACTCTACTTATTAAGTCAAATTCTGACATCGCAAAGCAACACTCAACCACCTGAGAGGGTGTAGCATTTGAAGAAGCCAAAGAATTCCTGTACTTATTGCTGAGCTGTTCTCCCTTAGACGTATCAATTTCCTTATCGCCGTCAACATTCAATGCAAGTCCTAATTCCGTAACATTGAAACGTAAGTAGCGGTAAGCAGTTTCGGAAACAATCTCAGAGGATATCCAAAGTTGGTCTGCGCTTGTAGGCAAGGGATTCACATTATCATCCTTTGAGAATTTGGTTGCAAGCGGTATGAAGTTGGTATTGTCGTTGCTACCATACACCACAATCGTGTAAGGGAAGAAACTCTTGTTGGTTCGATAAGAGAACTTGAATTTCTTCAACGCATTGCCATCACCAGCATCCACCAAAAGGTAATGTTCTTCTCCAACACCACTCTTTGTCTGGAAGAATGTGTTCATCTTACCATCCACGAGGTTGAATATCACACCTTCAGAGTCTGTTGCATTTGTTGAAAGGTAGAATGGTGCGTTGGGAGACGTTGTCTGCAAGGCACAAGGAACATCCGTAGTAATGGTCTTCGTTCCGGTGGCACGACACTCATCAATCAAATTCTGCAATTGTTCAATCTTTGCGAGGAGATCTTGCTTTGCAGTAGATTGCTGTGCGGCAGACCATGTAGGATAGTTAGTCTCAATGTCAGAGATTGCACCTTGGATGGTACTTACAAGAACTTCGTGAGTGGCAAATTCCTGAGTAAGATATGCTGTTGCGGTTTCATTTATTTGAACCATTTCTTCAAGCATACCTGCAGTCAAGTCGCCCTGACCTTCAGTATTGCATTTTTCAATGAGGGCAGTCAATAAGTCAACCATAGACTTGAGCTGCGCCTTATGATAGCCTTCTTTATATTCATTCAAAGTGGCAATGAGAGTATTCAAAGCTTCCTTCGCTACTTGATACTCGCTAACCGCAGATGCATCACCGTTGTAAACCGCATTTGCTTGAACAAATGCTTCGTAAGCAGCGATGAGCGTCGCCTTGTCCACGTCACCGGCAGTTTCTGACTTCCATTCTACAGTGTATGCATCACCATCCTTTGTGATGCTTGAAGTACATGCATCAATAGCAGTTTGTGCGTCATCAATAGCCGTCTTGAGGTCAGCCTTCGCAGTACTGTTCTTTGCTGTTTGAACTACTTCAATCTGCGCCGTCAGTTCAGCTATTTCAGCATCAACTTCTTCCTGCGTAGCTTTAGTGTTGTCTATTACTCCCTGTGCATTTTCGATGGCGCTGTAAAGATCGCGGAGCATGTTCTTATTCACACTACCCGCTTGCTCGTTGAGGGTAACATCAAGAACATCACCGTTAGGAGTAACGGTACCACATTCACCCAGTCTCGTTGTTGCAGTCTCAATCAACTGAATCAACCCTGACTTATCAACAACACTCTTTGCTGCTTCCAAAGCATCATACTGCGCCTGCAAATTCGCAATTGCCTTATCGAGTTGCGCTTCGGTAGTAGCATAAGTGAGAGTAGATTTTGCTTCTTGGTTTTCATCGTAGGTCGCCAAGAGGAGTTCTTTTGTCACTCCGCCCATGCCTTCGTTAACTGTTACCTTGCAACTTGCGGGGATAACAATACCGAATTCAGAGATACCGAAGTGGTAAATACCATTAGCATTGGTCTCACCTCCACTATTGCGTTGTGACTTCGTAACCGTAAAGCGCCAGTAGCGGCAGGCAGAAGTTGCCTTAATTACGGGAGATGTCCACTTTGTAGCCGCAATGTTTTGATTATTTGCAGCAGGTGGCCAGTTGGCTTCCTCAGACGTATAAGTAGCAAGGGGAGTGAATGTATTGCCATCCGCACTTGCGCTCACCACGATTTCTGTGGGAGTTGGTGCATTACCTTCATTGCGGTTGGTGAACGTAAAGATAAGTTCTTCCAATTCTTTGCCCGTACCCAAATCTACCTGCAAATAAGAAGCTTGGGTAGGAGTACCGCCCCAACTACTCGTGTAACTATATGCTTCACCTTGTTTACCGTCATACAACTTATCCAAAGATCCTTGACTTGCACCATTGTTATCCGAAAGTTTATAAGGCGCAGCTGAAGTATTCAATTGAGGAGTAGTTTCTTCATTGCATACAACAGAACCACACTCACCGATAAGCGTAGTCGTATTGTCAATCAACGCTTGTAGTTCCACCTTCTTGGCTTCAAGTCCAGCATTCTCATTGTACGCTTCAAGCAAGGTTTCGTAGTATGCGTTCAATGCGGATGCTGCCGCTTGAAGTTCTTCCTGTGTTGCAGTTTCGTTGTTGTAAACAAGGTTAGCCGAATACAAACCGTCGCAGGCATCAAGAATTGCAGTTTGTGAGGAACTATAAGCATCCTTTACGGAAAGAAGTTCAGTCTGCATATTTGTGAGACCAAATTCCGCAAGACCAAAGTAATAGTAACTACCCAACTTTTCACCTGTAGCATCTGTTACACTAAAGCGGAGGTAACGGTAAGCTGTACCCTTTGTTCCCAAGGTGGTAGAAGCATACGTAGTGCCCTTTGTTGTGGGAAGTCCACTCAAAGATGTTATAGAAGTATAGTCAGTTCCGTCTGTACTACCCTCAATCACCATCGCTTTGGGAGCATCTACGTTATAAGCAGAAGTGGGGAGCGTAATATAATTGAATGCAAATTGCTCTAAACTATTCCCTTCGCCCAAGTCAATGATAAAGTTGTGGTTCTCACTGATAGCCGCTCCCGTCCAATTCGTATGGAAGAATGTGGTGGGGTTACCATCAACCAAGTATTTTGTTTCGTGACCTGTTTCGGGTGTGTTAGACGTAATGGTGCAAGTAGTTAAATCGAGAGCACGACCCTTAATTTTCACTTCCGCCATTTCATTAACAAGCACTTCAGTCTTAGCAATGGTTTCTTCCAACTTCAAGCGTGCTTCAAGGGTTTCGTCTACCACTTCTGCTGTGATGTACCACTGTGTCGCATCAGCGTCAGTTCCCCAACCTACGATGTTGTAACTTTGAGAAGCAGAACAGTGCAAACCAGTTCCTCCCACGAGGGCGAATACACCATTACCCATGTTCTGAAGGCGGTACGCGTGAGCACCGTTGTCAGTAGTCTTATCGCTCTTGTCAGCTTTTAATACAGCACCCGTACTAACATTACCAGGGTATAAACCTGTAGCCTTGTTCTTGAGATAGTAGGTGCCAGGAGATGCACCCGCTTCGAAATACCAAAGTTGAGCGTCTTCATTAGCCGTTGTAAGACCTATCATCTCATTCTTATTATTGCCCTCAGCGGTTTTAACACTCATACTGCGACCAGGATAAGCTTTGTTGGTCAAACGATAAGCATATCCTTCTGTAATATTGACACGCGCGTAATCGTTGTTAATCAAGTTTGCATATTCTTGATAGAGCACATCATACACTGAAGTATAAGCTGCAATGGTTTGAGCATCGTAAACAGCCTTTGCTGATTCGTATGCTTCTTGCAAATTGGTTAAAGAAGAAGCTCTATAGTAACCCACCTTTCTTCCTGTTTCATCCGAAAGGTCAAGAAGTTGCTTTGCACTGCCTAACAATTCGCCCAACAATTCATACTTTGCCTCCGTATTGTCAGTATCCATAACGTTGGTGGCGGCAACAGGTGTATTGTCTGCATTAAGGGTTACGACGGAAGCCTTACCTGAAGCAATTGCGGCAGCTGTTTCGTTAGAAATCTCAAAGGTCTTCTTATCCGAGAAACCAATGAGTTCGCCCTTCTCGTTGAGGATAGCGAAACCAACGCCGCCCGAACCTTCCATGGTTACGGTGTTGCCCGAAATGCTATAAGTGTAGTTGGCTTCTGTATTGGTATTGAAGTTTGCATAACAACCCACTTCAGCACAAACCGTAGTTTCTCCATACTTCTCAAGGTTATCACCCTTATGGCTTTGGATAGTTTCACCCGTAGCATCGGTAATGAAGAGCACAGAAATATTTTCTGGGTATTTCTTTGCTTTAACCTCTGCTATCGCTGCATCAATTTGTGTCTGTGTTAAGTTGTAGACAGCATTAGAATAGTCGCCCACCAAGCGGTTGTTCATCACTTCAAAGAAACCGTGTGCACGGAAGAATTCTGTGAGATCTTCGCCCGCGGCTTCACAACACTTCTTATAGAAATGCATCAAACACTTGCTACCGTCCTGATCATATCCAATCGTCATGGGGTCCTGACGGAGCATTTCGAAGAGGCGGGGATAGAACTTGGTGTTGTGGCCTAAGACATGGTAGTACAAGAAGAGCTTGTAATACATGATGGTCTGCGACCAAATGTTGTTGCTGAAGAAGTCTGTGTCTTCAGCGTTAAACTGTTTCAACACTTCGCTCAACGCACCTTCAGAGCCATTGTAGCGAGAAGTGGTTTCACCGAAATACCACAACACCACATTGGCAAAGAGGTTGTTGGTAACTTCCGTAAGCCCGCGCATATTCAAGAGCCCTTGGTGCTGGTGACCAATTTCGTGCGCCGGTCCCCAGTGAGAACCCGAACTTGTAGGAAGGTCTTTGATGACACCGCCCATAGTATTGAAGTTGTAACCGCAGTGGTCCCAACCACCGTACATGTAATTGTAAGACGTACCGAATGAGAGACCGTGAACATTGTAGTAATCACTATAATCACTCTCAAAATCTCCGTCTCCACCTGTGTATTCAAAAACCTTCTTGGTTTGAGTTACAGAATAAGGGGACTCCTTTGCTTCTGCTTGAATGGTGCCTTCACTCAACACGCCCAACAAAAGGCGCTCCCAAAGCATTACATTGTCCCATTCATTGATACAGTCTTCTACTTTTACCTCTTCGTTAAAATAAGTGGCAAGCCCTTTATTTTGTTTACCCTCATCATTCACGGTATTTTTGTCCAACAATGGAAACTGCAGCGTCATGTATTTACCAAGAACAGTAACATCGGTTTGAGTGGCGCGTGCTTCAATGTATTCCCAGTTAGCATTCTTATCTGCGGGGTAAAGGGCATCACCCATCTTATTGTAGTAACCATTGATGTATCCCCCCTCAATGTGAATCTTGATGGGAGCATACTCTGAGAGTTTGCGCGCCTTCGCCTTGTTACCTTTACCCTTAGAGGTGTCGAAAGTGTGAACTACATAGTTCACGCAGAAATTGCTTTCATCGTAGTATACAGGAATAACATTCAAGCCCTGTTTGAGTTCGTAACCATTCTTGTAACCTCCCAACTTGCCGTGTCCTGTGTAGTACGAAAGGTAGAGAGAAGAACCTTCCTTGATTTCACTTTCAACCATTACATAGAGGATATCGCCATTGTTAGCAAAGATACCCGTGGGGTTATTCAAGTTGGTATGCGCATTCAAACCCAATGCAGACGCAGCGCATTCGGGTTCGTTATAAGGTTCGTACAATTGCACACGGTATTTCTTGGCATAGTCAGCGCCCCAACTTGCCTTACCGCTAACTTTATTTGCTTCTTCCCAAGAAGTGGTACCCGCAACCTTGCGCACCATATTCTGCAAAGTTTCGGGAAGCGCGTTGACATCGCTTTGGTTGTAGCTGGTCTTCAAAGTTGTGCAGGACTTGTCTGTAAAGATGGCATCAAGGTGTGTCTGATAAGTCGCAACATTGTTGAACACGCTTAACGCATTCTGAATGTCGGTATCAGACATTTCAATCTTAGAGATGTTCCATTGGGTAGATGTAGCTCCTGTTGTCCAGCCTACAATATTGCTGCTGTTGTCAATATGTGCAAAACCATAATCACCATAGGTGTGCCCCTTAAAGACGTTGTTGCTACCAACAGTGCTCAATTGTATCCAAGAGTCATCAGATGCAGTGGTGCTTGCTAAAGTCCAAGCAGAAGACTGCCCATTGCCTTGAAGGTAAGTACCGAAAGCCAAGTTACGCAATGCATAGTGGCCAGCATCGTTCTTTGCTTCCACATACCACAGCTGTGATTTGTTGCTGTTGTCGACAGTAACACCTCCCACACTACTGGGAGCAGTTGCACCCAATGCCTTGCCTTCTCGGCCAACATTCGTAAAATGGTACACCTTACCCAATTCGAGCGAAGTGAGTTGTGCCCACACATTACCTACCCCTAAAAGGCCAAATAATGCGGTGAGGAGGGTGAACCTCCACACATGAGTGTTTCTCATAATGTTATAAATTTTATTATTTGTTTCTATTCTAAACTTTAATGAATGTTTATGCACTTACGAAACGTGCACAATTCTTGCGTTGCAAATTTAGTTGTTTTGTAAATACTTTTGAGATGAATAACATGAAAATATACCAATTTCGGTTTTTTATACACAGATTTTGACAAACCTTAGATGGAATTTGGGGCTTTTCAAACTAAGAAATCAACTACAAAGGAAAACCCACAAAACAGGCTTTTTGAAGTGCCATATCTTTGCCAGAGATAAGGCACTTCGTTGGCAAAGATAAGGCACTTCGTCATCAAAGATATGGGACTTCTTGAGGTGTACTGAAAAAAGTTGACAGTTTAAACTTTAAATACTATACCTGTTTACACTTCTTTTTTTTATGCCTATAGCAGTTGACACTTGGCAAAGATAATACTATCTGAGTTTACACTCCAAATTCTTTGTATTTCTC
>JAFYPU010000032.1 GCA_017547385.1 Bacteroidaceae bacterium | reverse complement strand
TTTATCTTTGCATAAGAAATCAACATAACTATCAAAACTATGGACAACACCCTCATATCAGGCAAGCGGCATCTATTCGCCTACTGCATAACTGACGGAGCATTGGATGATATGTCCGAAGAGCAACGGACAGCACTCATTCTTGACATTACCGAAATCAAGGAGGAGATGCTTCGCTGTGTTCCAAAAAAAAAAAAAATAATTATTTTTTTTTCTTCCCGTGAGACCAGATAATTCTTTGTTAGATATGACCCCAAGAACGAATAGGGTCAAATGAGCATAACCCACTTAAATGAACCCAACATAACAATGAACCCATATATGACGACAGATATCAGAGCAGCAATATACGCTCGTGTATCTTCAACAGGAGAGAGACAATCAACCGAAAGACAAGTGATAGACTTGACAGATTACGCCGATAAGAACGGGATAACTATATGCAAGACATTTGAAGAGCATATATCAGGAGCAAAACGCAATGATGAGCGTGCAGTGCTATCAGAGTGTATAGAGTATGCTATCAGCAATAGTGTAGATGTAGTTTTATTCTCTGAACTTTCTCGTTGTGGGCGTGCCGTTTGGGAGGTATTGGACACTATCCGCACATTGAAAGATAACGGCATCAACGCCTATTTTCAGAAGGAGGGATTGTCTTTGTTCTCGGAGGATGGCAGCGAAAATGTGTATCTTGCGGTGATGCTGTCAGTATTATGCGTTTGCTCGCAGATTGAGCGTGAGAATATATACTATCGTTTGCAGAGCGGCAGAAAGGTCTATGTTGATAAGAACCTCGCTGAAACAGGTAAATCAGGTTTAGGGCGAAAGGTAGGATACCGCAAACCGATAGATAAGAAACGAGAAGAATATAAGGAGACCCTGAAACTTCTACGAGCAGGTTATCCGATAAGAAAAGTGGCGAAACTCACAGATGTATCCGAAAGCACCGTGAAAAGATTAAAAAGAGAGTTCTGTATATAAAGGTAAATCATCAGTATGTAAAAAAGTGCTTTTTATTGGTCAAAATCTGAGACCAATCTAAAAATAGGATTTTGAAACATCAAGATTATCAATAAAATAAGGAGATTGCTATCAGTTCGCTAATGCTCCACCCATGCAGACGCTCACCTCATGCGCGTCGTTGCACCCCCTAAAGCGGAAGTTGTTTCAGCAAGAACAACTTCCGCTTTATTTGTTTCTCACACCACAGACACACCGCCCAAGCCCTTTCTGACCCACCACCATTATTTTCGGAGCACTACTTAAAATCTCAACGCCTCAACACGTATGTGCACAGTCTGTTTCCGATTTTCATTCGGCGCAAGACAGGCTGCGGCTCGGGGAAGCTCAAACAAGTTTGGCTTTCCGCTCGCCTTGCACTATCTTTTTCTGCTCTTCGTTCAGTTGAAGTTAGGCTGCGGCTCGGAAAAGCTCAAACAAGTTTGGCTTTTCTCTCGCCTTGCACTAACTTTGTAGCCATATCACAATTGTTACTTCAAACTAACACACTTAACATTCGATTATGAAAACCCTTTTCACAAAAACCACACTCCTGCTTGTTATTCTGATGAGTAGCCTTTCATTCACTTCATGCACAGAAGATTGGTGGTACGGAGACGGCGACGATTTATGGATAACCGATAATTTGATTGGGGCATGGCGCATTGTGGAAGCTCACGAGGCGCATCCCGGCGACTGTCCCTATATGCGAGATGACATCATGGAATTTTTCCATAATGGCACCATGAGAACCATCGGTTTTGACCTGAACGAGAGAGGTTACTGGCAAGTGCGGAAAGGAAAAATCGAGATTGATTTCAATGGCGACTACCGAACCGATCTTTATGCCTACATCGAACAAATGGACGAAGGGTATATGGTACTTGACGTACGGGACTATATCAATGGATATGTAGCACGCTACAACTTACGGCTCGTGCGCACTTATTATTAGTATTCATCTAAGAAACCGCTTAACAGGAACCTAAAGTTTTCTTGCCGGCTCGCTGTTCTTAGCAAAGCCTATGCAATTTTTACGGCCGGCATCCGAACGAGCACCTTGCGGACAGTCGTTTTTTTACAGTGCTTGCAGAAAAATCTGCAGTGCTTGTAGAAATTTCTGCAAGCACTGCAGATTAACGTAAAAACGAGGCGCAACATTGAGAAATGTTGCGCCTCGTTTTTGTGAGCCGAAAGCGGGACTCGAACCCGCGACCTACGCATTACGAATGCGTTGCTCTACCAACTGAGCTATTTCGGCAATCACGCTTCCCTCATGAAAGCGGTGCAAAGATAGAGATTATTTCATTAAAGGCAAATGTTTCATTCTTTTTTCTGCGACATTGATCTTCACACAGGCACCTCTGAAAAAACAGCTCCCCTACCCTGAAAAGTTCAGCACCCATTTCCGGTTTCACCCTCACAAAGAAAGAACTTCCCGATGAGTTAATCGCTGACGATTAATCATCGAGAAGTTCTTGTTTAACCTTTTATATTTTCAAATGTGGTAAAAGGGAAAAATCCTTAGCGCTGGTCGATGGCTACGTATTCGTTCTCGTCTGCCACACAGCGGTACGCCGGACGGATGATGCGACGACCCTCGAAGCCGAGTTCTTCGTTGCGATGTGCACACCAACCCACAATACGCGCCATGGCAAAAAGCGGTGTGTAAATGTCCTGCGGCAAACCTATAAGTTCGTACACAAAACCCGAATAGAAGTCCACATTGGCACAAAGTTTCTTTTTCTCTCCCTTTATCTCATAGACAGTCTTGATGGCCACACGTTCAATTCTTTCCAAGAAAGCAAATTCGCTTTCGCGCCCTTTCTCTCTTGCCAACTCACGGGCCATCTCCTTGAGCAACACCGAGCGCGGATCCGAAAGCGTATAGACGGCATGTCCGATGCCATAAATAAGTCCGCTGCGATCGTAGGCCTCCTTATTCAGAATGCAGCGCAGATATTTTGCAATCTCTGCCTCGTCTTCCCAATTGTGAATGTGCTCTTTGAGATGCGCCACCATGTCGCACACCTTGATATTGGCACCACCATGCTTCGGACCCTTGAGCGAACCGATGCCTGCCGCAATCGAGGAGAATGTATCCGTACCCGTGGAAGAAGTAACACGCACCGTGAACGTAGAGTTGTTACCACCACCATGCTCGGCGTGCAAAATCAGGAGCAAGTCAAGCGTACGGGCTTCAAGGTCTGTGAAACGCGGTCCTTTGAGCATATATAGGAAATTCTCGGCCAGTGAGTATTTCTCTTGTGTATGGCGGATGTGCAACGAGCGACCCAGCTGCTTGTGGCGCAGCATGTTGTAAGCATACGCAATGATGGTGGGAAACTTCGAAACGAGTTCAATGCTCTGACGCATCAGGTTGTCGCGTTCCGTGCTGTCAGGATCAGAATCGAAGGTATACATTTCGAGCACACTGCGTGCCAGAATGTTCATAATGTTGGTTCCCTCAAGTTCGATAATGTGCAGAATGGTTTTCTGCTCCAAAGGCATATTGTCAATGATGAGTTCGCGGAAAGCCTGCAACTCTTCGGCATCAGGCAACTTACCGGACAACAACAAATAAGCCACTTCTTCAAATCCGCAACGCTTCTCGGCCATGATGGCATGACAGAGGTCGGCAATTTCATAACCACGATAGTAGAGTTTACCCTCAACCGGTTTCAACCCCTCTTCGGTGCGCTCATATCCCACCACGTTACCAATGTTGGTCAGTCCCACCAGCACACCCGTACCATCTTCGTTACGCAGTCCGCGCTTTACGTCTAATTTCTTAAACAAGTCGGCATCTATTTTGATGCAACTCTTCATTTCATCAGAGAGCTTATATACCAAGTATTCTTTCTTTGTAGTCATAGGAAAAAGGAATTATGAAATTCTTATCATGCAATTAAGTCATTCGGAAGTGAGTGCAGCAGCATCAAGCTTCTGCTTTCATTATTTCCGACACCAAGTGCTCTGCAAACTCATGTGTTCCCAAGGCTTTGCCCTCAGGCATGAAACGTGCCAAATCCGCCGTGGCATATCCGGCTGCGAACGAGCGCTCCAGGGCTTGCTCAACACAAGCTGCCGCTTCGGTCCATCCCAAATGAACCAGCATCATCACACCCGAGAGTATGAGCGAGCAAGGGTTCACCACATTGCGTCCGGCTATGTCGGGCGCGGTGCCGTGAGTAGCTTCGAAGATGGCATTGCCGGTGGCATAATTGATATTCGCCCCCGGCGCAATGCCGATGCCCCCCACTTGTGCGGCCAACATATCACTGACGTAGTCGCCATTAAGGTTGAGTGTTGCCACCACACTATAGTCTTCCGGTTTCAGCAAAGCATTCTGCAAAAATGCATCGGCAATGCAGTCTTTTATCACCAGCTTGCCCGAAGCTATGGCCTCACCGAATTCGCGTTCGGCCACTTCGTACCCCCAACGCTTAAAGCCTCCCTCGGTGTATTTCATGATGTTTCCTTTGTGCACAAGCGTTACCGAAGGCAATCCATTGGACAAAGCATACTGACAAGCGGCACGCACCAAACGTTCAGAACCTTCACGCGATACCGGCTTCACGCCAAACGAGCTGCTCTCAGGAAAACGAACTTTCTTCACGCCCATCTCTTCGCTCAAAAAGCGATAGAACTTCTTAGCCTCAGGTGTGCCCGTTTCCCACTCTATACCGGCATAAATATCTTCGGTATTTTCGCGGAATATCACCATATCCACAAGTTCGGGATGCTTCACCGGAGAAACCACACCGCTATACCAACGCACAGGGCGCAAGCACACATAAAGATCCAAGCCCTGTCGCAAAGCTACATTGAGCGAGCGGATACCTCCACCTACAGGAGTGGTGAGCGGTCCCTTGATGCCGATGTGATAATCGCGGAAGGCCTGCATCGTTTCATCGGGCAGATAAGTGCCCAGTGCTTCGTAGGCTCTTCCTCCGGCTTGCACTTCCATCCAGTCGAGCTTGCGGCTTCCGCCATAGGCCTTTTCAACAGCTGCATTCAGCACTTGTTGCATGGCCGGAGTTATTTCAACCCCAACGCCATCGCCCGTTACAAACGGAATGGTGGGATTGTGAGGCACTACCAACGTGCCGTCGGGTTTTACTTCTATCTTAGACATTGTTTATTCTGATGTTACATATTTATATATTGTATATACTGTTTCGTCGACACGGCTCAACACTTATCCCAAGCGCAAACTACCCAACGCACTACCGGCCTTAAACCAGGCTATCTGCATTTCGTTGTAAGTGTGGCAGGCTTCTATATTTTCGGTTGTGCCGTCTGTATGCTTCAGCACCACACTCAACGACTGCCCCGGTGCGAACTGCGCAAGTCCACAGACCGAAGCAGTATCGCCTTCACGCACTTTGTCATAATCGGCAGGATTGGCAAATGTCAGTGCCAGCACACCTTGTTTTTTCAGGTTGGTTTCGTGAATACGGGCAAAACTCTTGGCAAGAATAAAACGCACACCGAGATAACGCGGTTCCATGGCTGCATGTTCGCGACTGGAACCCTCGCCATAGTTATCCTCTGCCACAACAAAACTGCCACACCCAGCATCGCGATAAGCCTTAGCCGCTTCCCACACGGGACGCTCTTCTCCATCCAAAGCACATTTCACGGCATTGGTCTTACCATTGAAAGCATTCACAGCCCCCATAAGCATGTTGCGCGAAATGTTCTGAAGATGTCCTCGATACTTCAACCAAGGTCCGGCCATTGATATGTGGTCGGTGGTGCACTTGCCTTGTGTCTTGATGAGCAGGCTCACACCTTCAAGGTCTTTTCCATCCCACGGGGCAAAGGGTGCCAACACTTGCAGACGCTCACTGTCGGAACGAATCACGGGTTCTGCACTTCCTTCTGCAGGAGCTACATACCCCATTTCGCACGGAGCAAATCCTTCGATAGGCAGTTCCGATCCTTCGGGGACAGAGAAGAAGAATTCCTGACCATCTGGCGCAACCAGAGGATCGGTGGCGGGATTAAAACCCAGTTCTCCGGCAAACACATACGCCACAGCCATTTCCGGTGAAGCGATAAAAGCATGTGTATTGGGATTTCCGTCGGCTCGCTTGGCAAAGTTGCGATTGAATGAAGTAACGATGCTGTTGCGGCGTGTGGGGTCATCGGTTTTGCGTTGCCACTGACCAATGCACGGACCGCAGGCATTGGTCATCACCACAGCCCCGGCTTCGCGCAATATGGGCAAAAGGCCATCGCGCTCGGCAGTGGCACAAATCTGTTCCGAACCAGGGTTGACGATAAGTTGTGCCTTGGGCTGCAGTCCGGCATTCACAGCTTGTCGCGCCACTGATGCAGCACGTGCCAAATCCTGATATGAAGAATTGGTGCACGAACCTATGAGGCACACCTCCACTTTCGATGGAAAACCCTCCTGCTTCACCCGTTCTTTCATTCCGCTGATGGGGCAAGCAGCATCGGGCGTAAAAGGTCCGTTCACATAAGGTTCGAGTTCTGAAAGGTTTATATCAATAATGCGGTCGTAATACAGTTCCGGTTGCATGGCCACCTCAGGATCGGCACACAAGTCTGCCGCAACGCCCGAAGCCATCATTGCCACCTCGGCTCGGCTTGTGGATTTCAAGTAAGCCGCCATGCGTTCGTCATAGGGGAAGAGCGAAGTGGTGGCACCCACCTCAGCCCCCATATTGCAGATGGTAGCTTTTCCCGTGCACGAGAGCGAAGCCGTTCCCGGACCAAAGTATTCGATAATGGCATTCGTACCGCCTTTCACGGTAAGGATACCGGCCAAGCACAGTATCACATCCTTGGGAGAAGCCCATCCCGAAAGTTTTCCGGTAAGCCGAACACCGATGATGCGCGGCACTTTGAGTTCCCACTCCATACCCGCCATCACGTCAACGGCATCTGCACCTCCCACACCTATGGCCACCATTCCCAAGCCTCCGGCATTGGGTGTGTGAGAGTCGGTGCCCACCACCATACCACCGGGGAAAGCATAGTTTTCAAGCACCACCTGATGAATGATGCCTGCTCCGGGCTTCCAAAAACCGATACCATAACGAGCTGCAGCAGAAGCCAAGAAATCATACACCTCACGATTGGCATTGCAAGCCGTAGGCAAATCTTTCTTCACACCATCGCAAGCACATATCAAGTGGTCGCAATGTACGGTAGAGGGCACTGCCACATGCTCGCGACCGGCATTCATAAATTGCAAAAGAGCCATCTGCGCCGTTGCGTCCTGCATGGCCACACGGTCGGGGCGAAAATTGGCATAGTCCACTCCACGTTCATAGGTAGCCTTCGGGTTTCCATCATAAAGATGCGCGTAGAGTATCTTCTCGGCCAAGGTGAGTGGACGTCCCAGGACTTTACGGGCTTCTGCCACCCTATTTGCATAAGCTGCATAAAAACTGCGCAGCATTTCAATGTCGTGTATCATTGCTTTGTTTCTTTAATTTTACCACACGCCATTCCCCACTTCACCCATAGCTTTCTGTTAAGTCCGACCATCTAAGCAAAAGTAAGAAATAAATGTTTCAGGCTTTCAAAAAGTCATCAAATTGCTTTAATCGTTGACAAAGATACGAAAAATATGTCATTCAAAGAACGTTTTTCAACATTAACGTAACTCACGAAACACTTAAACTTGGACAATTCGCATTTTCGTATAAATATTCCCCACATATAAATACCTATATTATACAAATATGTATATTTGCAAAAAGTTTGACTTTCAAACAACAAAACACATGAAAAGCAACAAGAACAATCATCTGATTTCATCTTTTGAAAAAAGCAGAAGTGCCTCTGGCAAGTTTTTTAATTTTTGCAAGGACATCTCCCACCACCATGCTCGCTTTTCTGTATTATTGCTCATGTTCTTGTTCAGTTCAATCACAACTGATGCCCAAACAAGTATCCACGCCAAAATACATCTCGACACATTGATGAACATTGAAGATGCTTTCAATAGAGAAAGAGATAAGTTTAGGGAACTATATGGCACAGGTTATGATGTTGATAGTTTTACCGTTACCGGATATCATCAAAAAGACACACCTTGGTACATAGATTTTCCATGGAGTTACGGTAATAAAATTATAAAGTACACTAATTTACGAGACTCTGATTGCGCCTTGTATTTTGGTCGTTCAACTCGTACGGATTTTTATTACAAAGGAGATTTACATGTCTCTTGGGGGGAAATCAAAGCAGACAACTACGATTTTACAGGATATAAACATTTATTTGAGATAAAGAAACTTATTTTACCATCAATCCCTACTTCCGCCATTAATTTAGCACAAGTTTGGATTGACACATTGGAAATACCCGAAAGCAGAGATACGATAAGAAGTTATTCGTTTGTTGGCTGTAGATTTAGAAATACCCTTAAAATCACAAGTAGCATAAAACATATTGAAGAATATGCTTTCTTCCGGTGCATGATAGACACATTAGAGATTTGCAGTAGCGACATTGATATGTCAATCATGGCTTTTAGAGGCACCAAAATAAAAAAATTGATTCTTCCGGAAGATTTCCCCAGTTTAAAAGTTGTTTCCGACATAGACAATTATCATTCATTTAAGCGAAGAGAATATGTTATGCAAGGTGATTTCAAGAAATGTATCACCTTTAACGAAGATGGCACATGGAATTTTTATAATGATAATATATATGAGTATGATGAAAACAGTACCGGACATTCAACCATCTGCCCACTATTATGGGAAGACACACTTTCTAACAACCCTAAATTCAAGTTACACATGCATGACTATGGCCTTGTAACTAATACTATAAGAGAAACGTTTGTTAATTTAGACTTATACTGTAGACCCGAGAATAATTATCCACACAATCGAAGTCCCAGGAATTTCTCTTTTGTAGAAAAAGATTCCGAAAATGCCATAACTTTCTATCCGGAAGATACCATAACATACATATATACTCCCCAACAAGAAGAGCTTCATGAAGATTGGCAAACAACCAACAATAGTTTAAAAGTTATTAATCCAATCGGATTAATCAACACCATCGGCACTTTTTTTCCGTACGCCATGGAAATACAATTCAAAGGAGACAATAAAAACTTCCTATGGAAAGATGGTGTACTATTCGATAGAACCGGGAAATACTTATTGTATATACCCCCCTCAAAGAAAGGATACACCATCGAAGAGGGGGTTACAGTTTGGCCACCCTACATCTCAGCTGCAGACGCACGATGCAACATTGACACATTGATACTTCCTAAGGATCTTGAAGTAGCTCCGAGTGGACCATTTGGCTGTAGTTATTATGAGCATGGAATGAGCACCACAGGTATCGTATGGTACCACGTAAGGTATGATAATCCTTATGCTCCCGAACCTGGCACCCATAGTATCACAGACAGGTGTGTTCACCCGGTAACAAGACATATGACCTTAAAATATCTTGAAGTTCCCCAAGAAACAACCACTATAAATTTTAAGGGATTACGCGATTTATGGATAAAAGAGGCACGTTTTCTGTGTCCGTCTCCTCCCATTAGCACCTATACCCCCAACCCTCCGACAAATCCTAATTACACGAATCAACTTTTTGCAGATACCTACTTTTACGGTCCATTTTTTAATCAAGACCAATATAAAAACGGACTTAACATATCAGCACCCGGCTTCGAAGGCTTTCTATATATTGAGAACATCATTGTGCCTTATGGAACTTACGACACATACAAAAAATGGCTTGATTCTTTGAAAGAAGATTGGAGCTTTATCTATAAAAAAGAAACGATCAAGCGTTTTTCTTATAAAAACATCATTGAGGACGACGCGACCGGTTGGGATGAAACTTTTGCAAAAAATGTTCAAGTATCAATCGAGAACAGAAATATCTGCATTATGAATGCGGAAGATAAAACCATAAAAATATACTCTCCAACAGGTTCACTTCTATATAATAATATCTGCCATACGTCCCCTATGCACATTCCAATGACTCCGGGCATATATATCGTTATGTGTGGTGAACAAAGTTTCAAAATCCTCTTAAATTAAATCACATCAAGAATAGTCTCCATTCAACTCATTGCAATTTACATTTGCCGATGCAGAGAATATTGAAGCCACATAAATAATCAACAAAATGTTGCAGCCCGATATTACGACATTGTTTCAGGAGTTTGGAGATCCTTATCTGAAGAATTTGAAAATGACTCATTCTGATTTGCAATAGGCATCCAACCTCTTCACCCCATAAACACGCTCTGCCAGAACACGGCTCACTTCTTCATGATGCTTTTCGAGCCACACGGCATCCGTGCTCATCAGCACCAAAGGCACCGGCTGCTCTCCCCGACGATATGGAGGTTGAAGGTAAGGCCGTTCTGACACTTCAAAGCCACAACGACGATAAAATGCAATGCGTCGCTGCGTCAGTTCATCCGTGGGTGGCTCAGCCTCCAACAGCACGCGCGGAAATGCTTGGCGGAATTGCTGCATCATGTGTTCGCCAATGCCTCCGCCACGGGCTTCGGGCACGATGGCAAAATGCTCCACATACACAAATCCCGACATTTCCCAATAAGTAAGAAAGCCGGAAAAGATGGTTTCCGTACCGACGCCCATTGCATGAAAAGCCGGTTCGTTCTCCATCAAAGCCAACCAAGCATCGGTGGAACGTCGTTCACATTCAGGAAAGGCTGTTTCATAAAGCCGGCAAGCCTTTCCCGCATGTCGGGATGCCGGAGTGAGAGGAAGAAAATCAAACGGGAAATTCATAACAAGGAAGAAACAATCACTCTGCTTCTTCGCAGAATTTCAGCGAAAGGATTTTCCCCAACCTTTCACGCAAGGCAGCCTCATCAGTGAGGCGCACACTGATGGTCAACAAGGTTTCGGTGGCTGTGTAATCACGGCCCACGATGTCAGCCCCGGCTTCGCGCACATATCGCATGGCCGTATCGGCATCGGCATAAGGCACTTCCACTTTCACCTCGGCCTTCACAATACGTTCTTCAATCACGGCAGCCGCCAGAGCCTCGGCAGCTGCGGTTTTGTATGCCACGGCCAGTCCGCCCGTTCCGAGTTTCACTCCCCCGAAATAGCGCACCACAATCACCAGCACAAAGGTTACGTCAGCCGAACGCAACTGCCCAAGAATGGGCTTGCCGGCCGAACCCGACGGCTCTCCGTCGTCATTGCTTCGGGTGGCACTTCCGTCGTAACCCAATGCATAGGCATAACACACGTGCCGTGCATCGTAATACTTCTTTCGGTATTCTGCCACACGCTCCTTGGCCTCGGCCTCATCAGCCACGGGCATGGCAAAAGCGAGGAAGCGACTGCGCTTCTCCGTGTATTGGGCTTCGCCGGGAGCCGAAAGGGTGCGGTAAGTATCCGAAAGCATTACTATATATTATATAATGTATAAGGGAAAACGTGCAGCGCATAGCCACACGTTCACCCCGAATGTGCCTTAATTGAAGTGGTAAAGGAAGGTGGCAACACCCGTCATGGCAGGTTTGCGCTCGCCTTCAATTTCGATGGTAAAGTTGATTTCCACTTTACAGATGCCGCGCAGGTTGGTGATGCTTTGGAGCTTCGTGACGAGACGCACGCTCTGACCGCTCAGTACGGCTTGACCAAACTTCATCTTGTCCATGCCATAATTCACCATCATCTTCAGGTTGTTCACCTCGATGATTTGCTCCCACATATAAGGCAAAAGCGAAAGTGTGAGATAACCGTGTGCAATGGTTTGACCGAAGGGACCGTTCTTGGCACGCTCTGTGTCGACATGTATCCACTGGTGGTCGAGCGTTGCATCGGCAAATTGATTGATGCGCTCTTGGGTTACTTGCACCCAGTCGGAAGTTCCAATCACTTCACCCACATGCGAAGCGAACTCTTCATAGGAATTGATAATCAGTTTACTCATAACAGAATTGTTTATGATTGTTGAAATGTTTTCGTTAGTTTGTCTCTGCAAAGATGGGATGTTTTAGCGACGCGACACCTCGCTCATGGTGAACGACGTGATGAGATATCGATTGTCGAAGGTGGCCTCGGCTGCATATTGTCCGTAGGTCTTACCATCGTTGTCGCGTTCGATGTGCTGATCGATGGAGAAGGAAGCGTGATAGGTGAACTTGCCATCTTCCACAATCTGCTTCGTAACGTTCAGCGTGTCGCCGAGCGAAAAGAGGCACGACATGATGTGTCCGTTATACATGGCCGAAATCATGGCAGCCACTTCATCCTGCGACACATTGTTTTTGCTCAAAAATTTGCTGAGCGTGGGTGCCAGATAGAGGCGATAACTCATCTCGTCATTGTTGCCGAAAGCGCGCAGAAAGCCCTCGAGCGCATCACTGATGGAAGCCTGTTCGCCGGGATGCACCTGCACGGCACGTGCCTGCTCCAGTGCCACCTGTGCTTCGAACACATAACGCCCCTCAGCGTGTTGCAGAAGATAAGTCTCATAGGCAGCCACCGTACCGATACCCTGCGCACTCATCCAGTCGAGCGAATCGATTTTCGCATCGCAAAGATGGTCATAGCGCGGGTCGCGAAAATTGTTCTTGAAGTTCACAAAGTCACTCTTCGTACCGTTTTGCTCGATGGCATGCCAGGCATTGAGCATTTGCTTCAGTGCTCCCATTCGCTTGCGCACCTCTTCAGCATGCACACTGCCCGGGAAGCGTTGCAGAAAGTCCTCATAGTCGGCCACCTCATAGTTGCCCGCCAATATGTCATAGCAAGCCGCTTCACTCTGCTTCTGCTTTTCCATTTGATAATAGAACGCAGCCCCTCCGCCGCCCAGCAGCAGGAGCACCACGAGCCATATCAGCACACTGAGCCACACACGGCGTTTCTTCACAGGCTCTTCAGCCACGCCCTCTTGCTTTTTCTTCATTTCTTTTGTCATAATTCAGCACTTGTGCGAGGCAAGTGCTTCCGCAGAAACACACTCCTCGCAAATCTGCGCAAAAGTACGAATAAAATCCCAACATTGGCGCAACTCCCACCCTAAGCCTGCAGAAAACCCGTGCATTTCTGCAAAAAGTGGCAGGCCTTGCCACTTTTGTGGCACGCCTTGCCAAAAAAGTGGCAAGGCCTGCCACTAACATCGAGAAAGCACCTCGAAATTCATGCCACGCACCGGCAAAATCCGACACAGCCCACAGCCCGTTGCAGAAGAGGCTTGCGTCTCCGCGCGCAGCACTTACAAATTTTCTTCATCTCCGACCACATTTTTTCGCCCCACAGCCAAAAACTTTTTCTCATAAAAACGTAACTTTGTCGCCCAGAAACAAAACCTAATTAAATACACAGGAATTATGAAACAAAACATGATTGTTATCCTGGACTTGGGAAGCCACGAGAACACCGTGGTGGCACGTGCCATCCGCGCCCTGGGAGTTTACAGCGAAATCTATCCGCACGACATCACCGCAGCCGAACTCAAGGCGCTGCCGGGCGTAAAAGGTATCATCATCAACGGAGGCCCCAACAACGTGATTGACGGCGTGACCATCGACGTGTTGCCCGAAATCTACGAAGCCGGTTTCCCCATCATGGCTGCCGGCCATGCTGCTGCCAAGTGCGAAACCTGCCTGCCGCAGTTCGAAAACGACGAAGCTGCCATCAAGGAAGCCGTGAAGAGTTTCGTATTCGACACTTGCCAAGCCGAAACCAATTGGAACATGAAGAATTTCGTGGCCGACCAGGTGGAACTCATCCGTCAGCAAGTAGGCAACAAGAAAGTGCTTTTGGCACTCTCCGGAGGCGTTGACTCTTCCGTTGTAGCCGCTTTGTTGCTCAAAGCCATTGGCGACAATCTTGTCTGCGTGCACGTAAACCACGGACTGATGCGCAAAGGCGAAAGCGAAAACGTTGTAGAAGTGTTCCGCAACCAGCTCTGTGCCAACCTCGTGTATGTGGATGCCACAGAACGCTTCCTCACAAAACTCGAAAACGTTGCCGACCCCGAAGAAAAGCGTAAGATCATCGGCGGAGAGTTTATCCGCGTTTTCGAAGAGGAAGCACGCAAACTCGAAGGCATCGATTTCCTCGGCCAAGGCACCATCTATCCCGACATCGTGGAGAGCGGTACAAAGACAGCCAAGTGCGTGAAGAGCCACCACAACGTAGGTGGTCTGCCTGAGGACTTGCAGTTCGAACTCGTTGAACCCATCAAGCAGCTCTTCAAGGACGAAGTGCGTGCCTGCGGACTCGAACTCGGCCTGCCCCACGAAATGGTTTTCCGTCAGCCCTTCCCCGGCCCCGGACTGGGTGTGCGCTGCCTTGGAGCCATCACACGCGACCGTCTTGAGGCTGTGCGCGAAAGCGACGCCATTCTGCGCGAAGAGTTTGCCAAAGCCGGACTCGACAAAAAGGTTTGGCAATACTTCACACTCGTGCCCGACTTCAAGAGTGTGGGTGTGCGCGACAATGCACGCTCTTACGACTGGCCCGTCATCATCCGCGCCGTCAACACCATCGACGCCATGACCGCCAGCATCGAACATATCGATTGGGCCATCCTTGACAAAATCACCAACCGCATCCTCAAGGAAGTTCCCAACGTAAACCGTGTTTGCTACGACATGTCGCCGAAACCCTCAGCCACTATTGAGTGGGAATAAGATAAGCCCATCTCAAGCATGTTTCTATAGCCTCAACTTCGGTTGAGGCTTTTTTTATTGACAAGATTTCTTGTTGATTGGAAGTCAAGGAATCTGCATCATTTAGCCACTATCTGCATCATTTGCTCTTAAAATGATGCAGATTTTACATTTATGAGGCAGAAAACAGAAAGAAATGCATTAATTTTGCAATGATAAATCAGCCAAGATATGCATACATTTGATTATAAGGAGACACCCAAACTTCTTTTGACACCCGACATTGTTAAGATGTTGACCTCTTTGCACGAATTTAGGGGAAGGCAAGAATTGTATATTGAAGCAGAATCTGATATATTAACCGCATTGTTAGATATAGCTAAGATTCAAAGTACGAAGGCATCAAACAAGATTGAGGGTATATATACCTCGGATGAACGTTTGGAGGCATTGGTAATGGAGAAAGCTGAACCTCGCAATCGCTCCGAAGAAGAGATAGCCGGTTATAAGGAAGTTTTGACAACAATCCACAATAGTTACGAGTATATCCCTATTCGCCCAAACAACATTCTGCAATTGCATCGTGACTTATACAGTTATAGTAGTGGCGATACTGGAGGCAAGTTCAAGAACACAGATAATGTAATTGCGGAAGCAGGTAGGGATGGGCAGCAACGAGTTAGATTTATACCAACCCCGGCCTTTCAGACTGCAGAAGCAATGGAGAACTTATGCAATGAATTTAACAAAGCCATTGAGCAAGCCGAATATGACCCATTGCTGTTAATTCCGATGTTTATCCTTGACTTCCTTTGCATCCATCCGTTTAATGATGGTAACGGGCGCATGAGCCGTTTACTTACGTTACTGTTACTTTATCGTTGTGGCTACATTGTAGGGAAATATATCAGCATGGAAATGTTGATAGAAAAGACTAAGGAAACATATTATGAAGCCTTGCAGAACAGTTCAATCGAATGGCATAACAACAAAAATGACTACACCTCGTTTGTAAGATATTACTTGGGAGTCATATTGAAAGGTTATAATGAGTTTCAAGATCGCATAGAGCATTTGAAATACCGCCAATTATCAAAGGCGGATAGAGTAAAAGTTGTATTTGAAAAGAAACTTGGAATAGTAAAAAAATCAGATATAGCTACTCTATGTCCGGACATCAGCGAAACGACCATCGAACGCACATTGAAAGATTTGTTGGTAGCTGGTTTCATTGAAAAGGTTGGCAAAGGTCGAGCTACGGGATATGTGAAAAAATAATTAGTAGCCCAACGTAAACCGCGTGTGCTACGACCAATCACCGAAAACCAATGCTACTTTGAGTGGGAGTAATTAAAACCTATCTTAAGCATATTTTACAGACTTAAAGTTCAGAGTATAACTATATTTATAAATATAACTTGGTTAAACGAATATAAATAAATAACTTTGTGGATTAAACATAGTACAATGAATATTTGGAATACTGTTTGTAAAGACATATTAGACAAGAAGGATAGGCAAGCTACCGAAAAAGAATACCAAGAACTTGTCTATACACATTTTCGCTACTTATTAGGTTGGTATTGCGAACGTGTTGAAACTCAGTATCAATTAAGGGTTGGGAGTACTGTAAACTATGTGTATCCTGATCTTGTTTTTTTCAAGAACGACATTCCTATGTTCGTTATTGAAATGAAGAAGCCCAACCACGTTCAAAATAAAGAGGAAATAGTACAACTTTTCTCATATATGAAATTACTACCAGCGAAATTTGGTATATATATGGGAGAACATCTTGAATTGTTTTATTATGAGTTTGGCAAAGAGCCTATAAGTATTGTGAAAATTGATTTTGTAGAAAACTCTAATATTGGTGGAAATTTCATCCAACTTTTCAAACAAGAAAACTTCAACATAGACCAACTTACTCATTTCTGCAACGAACAAATAGCAATACAAGAGAAGCAAAAAGAAATTAACGAGTTTATCAATGAACTTGTAACTGATAAGGGAAAGCAAATACTATTTGAACTATTAACTCAAAAATTGCTAAACGATGGTTATAACACAGAGCAGATAGAAAAAATAATCTCTGAAATAGAAATAAATATTCATCGTAAAAATCAAATTTCGATACAACAACAAAACCAAACTGTTCCATTGATTAACCAATCTTCTATAACCAAGAATAAAACTAAAAAATTAGACCGTACTCACTATAAACTTAATGGGTATGGTAATTATGGTAAAGGCCGTTTAGCATTAGCCATAGTACAGTTATTTATTAAAAACAATCCGAACCTTACTTTTGATGAAATTGCCAATGCGATTCCATTTGGTATAGAAAAATATTCGGAAATACAAAAATGGAAGGAGAATACAAAAGACTTAAGTAAGGGAACTCGTTGGTTTGAAGATGATTTAATGAATAGCGCTGATGGCGTAAGTTTTGCTTTTACAACTCAAATTGGTCGGCATAATATTGGAACTATCATAGATTTTGCTATTGCACAAGGATTTACTGTAGAACCTATCAAGTAACTTTTCTACACCAGTTCTTAACACCAGTTCACTCTTTTCAGAATAGAAATCTGAGTTAAAGTATTGATAATAAATGAAAATATTTAGCTACAATTTAACAATTCTAATCGAGTGGGAATAAAGCCGGCGTTTCGAAAAATAGAAACTCATTACACAAAGAGCCGAAAGCACACCGCGAGGTGGCTTTCGGCTCTTTGCTTTTTCTATACGGCACTTCCGCCTTTATTTATACCATATGTATAACACCGGGAGCATTGCGGAGCATCTCACCCCACACTCACCAATTCTATCTCGAACACCAGAACGGAATGACCAGGAATGCCATGCGTGCCGCGAGGGCCATAACCCATTTCCGACGGCAGATAGATGCGCCATTTGTCGCCCACATGCATCCGCACAAGGGCAATCTGCCAGCCCGTGATGAGCTCGCGCAAACGAAATGCGTCGGGACAGGCTTGGCGCGTGTTGTCATCGAACACCTTGCCCGAGATGAGCATGCCTTTGTAGAACACAGAAACAATGCTGTTGGGGTTGGGCGTTTTGCCCTCACCCGCTTGCAACACTTCATACAGAATGCCCTTGGGCAAAGTGCCTACGCCCTCGCGCTCGGCCACTTCTTGGAGAAATTTCTCATTCTCCAATTTATAAACATCGCGTTTCTTCATATTATCATTTTGTTTCTGCAAAAGTACGAAACAGGAACAGAACCTCCAAAAGCATTGGACAGAAGTGGGACGACACATTATTATAATATATAAGGTAAGGCAAACCCTGCCATCTCACCCGAAAATCCGAAGAAAGCACACGCACTTTCCGACATTTCGTTTTACCTTTGCCCCATGACACTTCCCATTCATCAAGACCCCATGGGCGCAGCCATCCGCGACTTTCACCTGAAAGGAAAAGCCAAGCGGCTGCGCGTGCTCTCGTCCATGTTTGACGAGGACGAAATTCCCGTAAGCACCCTCTTCCGCACCGAGAGCGAAATGAACGCGCTCGAACGCCAAGCCCTCAACCTGTGCCACGGCCGCGTGCTCGACGTGGGAGCCGGAGCCGGTTGCCACAGCCGGGTGTTGCAGCAGCGCGGCATTGACACCACAGCCATCGACATCTCTCCCCTATCAGTGCAGACCATGCGCGAACGCGGCATCCTGAAAGCCCTGCATGCCAATTTCTTTACCGACGGCATCGAGGGCACTCCCTTTGACACTGTGCTCATGCTCATGAACGGTATCGGCATCGTGGGGCGCGTGAATTGCTTTGCCGACTTCTTTGCCCGCCTTGACACACTGCTGGCTCCCGGTGGGCAACTGCTGACCGACTCGTCGGACTTGCGCTACATCTTTGAGGATGAAGACGGCACGTTCTGCTATGACGGTGAAGCCGAATACTATGGCGAGGTGGACTATCGCATGGTCTATGGTTCCACTCGCGGCCCACGCTTCCATTGGCTTTATGCCGATTTCGACACCTTGGCCCGAGAAGCCTTGCAATACGGTTTTCGTGCAGAGAAAGTGCTCGACGGACAGCATTACGACTATCTGGCACGCATCATGCGGCAACTTTAAGCACCCTTTCAGCTCCCCAAATTCATACCTAAGCAAAGGGCACCTATTTGCAAGCACTGCAGAAAATTCTGCAAGGCGTTCAGAATTTTCTGCAGTGCTTGTAGATTTATGCATCTTGTGCACATAAAAACCATCCTCAGACACACCTATGCTAAACTCCTGCTTTCGTCTTTCTGTAAGTTAATTTTACTTAATTGGGGGGGGTATTGTTATTTTATGTTAGTAACTTTGCCATGTTTTACATGGGAATAGAAAAATTCACATCTAACATACATTATTCACAACCCTATGAGAAAAAATTGCTTCAAAAGGCTGGCAACAGTCTTGGCATTGCTTGTGTGTCTTGGCACAAGCATCAAAATGGCAGCACAGGCTGTGATTTTTCCGCAAGAAAAGCAAGCCGGAACGGCCGTGGTGAAAGAAGTTGTCGATGGCTATACCATAGGTAACGACCTCTTCATTGCTAAATTCGTGAAGGCTGACGGAAAAATCACCTTTGGCGGCTGCGAAGAGCTCGGCCTTATTGCCGGCAGCGAAATCTTCAAAGTGCAATTAGGTGACGGCACAGAAATCCCAGCATCAGCGTTTACGCTTGATGGTGATGTAGAGGTAGAAAGTCTTGCCGGCAATAGTGCTGCCGTGAAGGCATCGCGTCGCTACAACGGTCAGCAGATTAAGGCAACCTTTACGCATAGTAGTGGTCTTAAAATCGAGTGGCGCGCCGTGCTTCGTGACGGTTCTCACTACCTCCGCACCGAGATGGACATTCTCAATAGCGGCAGTGAAGGCATCAACATGAACAGCATCTATCCCATGATGTACACCGTGCAGAATGTGGATGGCGAAAAGGCTCCCGTCGTTGTGGGTAACACACGCGGTGCCGTGATTGCCAGCGACAAGATTTTTGCAGGTGTAGAAACTCCCACGGCTTATAACATGGCAGGTGAGGCTACAGACTTGGAATCGTTCGTGTTCAAAGCATGGGATGGCGCTTCTTCATGGGCATGGACTCCCGAAGAAAACGATATTCCCGCAGACATTAAGGGCCTTTCTCAGTATGCCGCAGACGCAGTGAATGCCTCACGCGGTTATGTCATCTTCCGCGAGGCTGGCGATTGCACTATTACGCTCGACTACACCGACGGCAGCAACCGTTTGCAGATTTTGGGTGTAGACATTCTTGATGTTAAGGGTACCGTCATTGATTCTGATTATCACTTTGGTTTTACTGGTGGTAGCGACAACAATCGCGATTACACTGTAACAATTCCCAAAGTAGGTGCTTACATGGTGCGCATCTTTGTAACCAATGCCGGTAATGGCGAAGGATATGGTAGCAAGGGTACGATTGCTTATAGCAAGAAGGTAACGCTTCCTTCTCTCGTGTACGACTTAGCATCTACGGAAACTCCCTCTGTGTCTCCAGAAATTAAGGAACCCGAGAAGTTGATAGAGATCATTCCCGAAGAAGGTGCTCTTACCGCATCACAGGGCAAGCAAACACAGTGGACTTCAGGTCTCAGTCAGTTCCAGAATTGGACAGGTGCTATTCCCGAAGGAATGAGCACACCTACTGCTTCTGCTATCTACCTTGATAAGCATTACACTATTGAGGCGGGTAACTTGAACGTAGTATTTGACTGGACCGACGGTAACCACGGTTTAAATATACTCGGTGTGCAACTCATCAGCACAGAAGGCGTGATAAGCAAAGACTATCATGTCGGCTTCACTGGCGGTTCTGACCGAAACAACACTTATTCTCTTGTTGTTCCTCAAGCAGGCAACTACATTGTGCGTATGTTTGTAGACAAGAAATCTGATGGTGTAGATGGTAGAGGTAACATAGACTTCACTTTGACAGAATTTTCCAATAAGATCAGTGCTGAAGAAGGTCAGAAAGACACATGGGTTCAGGCATGGACAGGTTTTGCAGATTGGACTGGCACACTCCCTGAAGGAACAACTGCAACAGGCACTGCAAAATACCGCGACCAAGGCTATTACATTGGTGTAGGAACATTGAGCGTACTCTTCGACTACACAAGTGGTGATCACGGACTTTATGTGTTGGGCGTGCAAGTGTTGGATTACAAGGGCAATGTGGTGTCTGAGGAGTTCAAGAACGGCTTCACCGGCTCAAACAGCACTGTGCCCTATACTGTTACCGTGCCCAAGGCAGGATATTACACCGTACGCTACATCACTGACTATCGCAATGGTGGTACTGTAACCAATGGTGATATTACCCTCTCGCTCGCAGCAATCAATAGCATCACCACAGAGGCTGGTCAGCAAGATACTTGGACTTCTGCATGGACAGGCTTTGAAAATTGGACAGGCACACTCCCCGAAGGAACTACTGCAACTGGTACTGCAAAGTACATTGATAAGAAGTACCACATTGCAGACGGTAAACTCAGTGTACTCTTTGATTACACGGGTGGCTCTCACGGCTTCTACGTTTTGGGTGTTCAGGTATTGGATGGTAAGGGCAAAGTAGTTGCACAAGAATTCAAGAATGGATTTACCGGCACAAATAGTACCGTAACTTATAGCATGAAGATTCCTGCAGAGGACATCTACACCGTACGCTATATTGCAGACTATCGCAACGGTGGTACAGACACCAACGGTGATATCACCCTCTCACTCGAAGAAATTGTGGTTAAGACACTCGGCACCATTGGTGAAGACGAAACACTTGCTGATGCATGGACACCCTCGGATTGGAAGACAATGCCTGCAGAAGAAGTTCCTAACCGTGTGAATGAAGTGGGTTGTAGCGATGCGAATGCTCGTGTGATTGAGCAACAGATTACAATTACTTCTGCTGGTACTTTGAGCGTAGAGTTCCTTTATGCAACAGGAAGTGCTCGTCTCAATATGGTGGGTGTGGATCTCGTAGATGCAACAGGTAGTGTAGCTGTGGATGACTATCATGCCGGTTATACTGGAACAGAAAAGAGCGGAAATGTATATAAGTTCAACGTGTTTGCTCCTGGCACATATACCATTCGCTACTTTGCTGATAATTCGGAGACTATCAACTCTACGGGTAACATCAACTTAAAGCTTACTGTTGATTATACGCTCCACCTTGTGGCTCCTGCCACTACACCTCTTGTGGGTAAGTGGAGTCGCATCACTACATTGGCTGCTGGTGAAGAGTGGAATATCAGTGCTGTTGTGGGCGTTATTGCTCCTGGACAGGCGCGTCGTTCTTTCCTCTGCTATTCAGAGCGCGAGCGTGCAGTGCCTTGGCGTGCAGTACCTGCCTATATTTCTTGGTACGAACTCAACATTAACCGCAACAATGCTGCTCCTGGTCATGAGCATGAGAACTTTACTGAAGAACAGTGTTTGCCCATCCTCCGCGAGTGGAAGACACAACTTTATGACAAGTATGGTGAAGCACCTTATGCTTTCGTTTGGGACGATGGTTGGGATACTTATGGCGAATGGCAGTTCCACAGTGGTTTCCCCAATGGTTTTACCAATATGGATAATATTGGTCGTGAGATGGGCGCTGGCCAAGGTGCTTGGCTCGGTCCTGTGGGTGGATATGGAACTTCCGGTGGTTATCGCCGCAACTATTGGAATTCTACCAAGACTGGTGGTATGCAACTTTCTAACCCTCTCTATTATGAGGTGTTTGTAAATGCTGTTACTGGATTGCTTAGAGACAAGGGTTACGACTTCCGCTTCTTCAAGTTCGACGGTATCTCTGCTCAGTTCTCATCTGTAGGTCCCGATGCAGGTGCTACGGGTAATGAGAATGCTGAGGCAATTATCATGGCTGAAAAGGTGCTCCGTGGTATTAAGGAAGATGTGTTCCTCAACACTACAGTAGGTACTTGGGCGTCACCCTTCTGGTTCCAGCACACAGATGCTATTTGGCGTCAGGAAAAGGACGATGGTACTATTGGTAACAATAGCAATAATCGTGAGAACTGGATTACCTACCGCGACCGCCTCGTATACCAAAACTACGTACAGAACTCACCCCTCTGCCCCATCAACACCTTGATGACCCACGGCTTTATCTTGACCGAGTTTGGCGGCCCCGCAGGTTTCAGTCGCGACTGGAAGTCTGTGATTAACGAATTGCGTTGCGCCTTCGCTTGTGGTTCGGGTATGGTAGAACTTTACAACGACTACAAGTTGACCAACAGTCTTGTGAATCCCGAAACAGGTAATGCAGGCGAACTCTGGGGCGAGATTGCCAAGTGTATGCAATGGCAGCGCAAGAATGCCGATGTGCTTCCCGACATTCACTGGGTGGGTGGTAATCCTTGGACAGGTGCTAAGGCTGAAGTTTACGGTTGGGCTGCTTGGAATGCTCAAAAAGCTGTACTTACCTTACGTAATGGTGCGAACAATGCCCAGGAATATACTTTCACACTCCGCGAAGCGCTTGACATTCCTGCGTATGTGAATACTACAATCACATTCACAAAGGCATTTGCTGATCAACTTGCACTTGAAGGTTTGACAGAAGGCCAGGCTATCAATATTGACACTGAACTCACAGTAACCCTCCCCGGTTCATCAGTGTATGTGTTTGACGGTAGCGACAACACACCGAAAGTAACTATTCCTGCTATCATCTCAGAACACAAAGTAGGTACTTTCTACGCTAACGAAGCTGTTGAAATCCCCGCTGGTGTAACAGCCTATGTAGCCCTTTCCAACCCTGTGATGGAACAAGAAGGAACCGAAGAGTATGCCACCGGTGTTATCACCATGACCCCAATCATGGACGGCATCGTTCCTGCCAAGACCGGCGTTCTCATCTGTGGCGAACAAGGCACTTATTACTTTACCAGCACAACTGATGCGGGTACACCTATTGAAGGTAACCTCATGAAGGGTTATGCCGGTGCTGCTCAATATGAAACAGTAACACTTCCCGAGGATGCAAGCACTTACATCCTTAGCGTAAAGAACGGCACTGCAGGTTTCTACAAGAAAGATGCTGCCTTCAAGGTGTATAACCACAAATCTTACCTGCAAGTACCCAAGAACACAATGAATGCGCTTCGCATTCGCTTCGGTGAAGAAAGTGATCCGACTGCCATCCCGGACATTATCTTGGGTGACACAAAGCAGCAAGCGGTGTACGACTTGCAAGGCCGCCGCGTTCAAACACCTGGAAAGGGTATCTACATCGTAGGGGGAAAGAAAGTGGTGTATTGATAAACCAAAGAAACAACAAACACAATGAAGAAGAAACATCAATATGAAGCACCCGCTTTGAGCTTCGTGGAAATAAATACTGCCAACATGCTTGCCGGTTCGGTAAACATCTCAGACGAAATCACCAACGACGATGCAGTCATGAGCAAAAAGCGGAAACAAAGCATCTGGACAGACGCTTGGGAATAAAATCATCCCAACAACACAACACAAAGACCGGAGACGCTCCTTAGCAGGAAGTTCTCCGGTCTTTTCACATTTGGAAAAATGCTGACTGTCTGATGTGTTGGTCAGCGCAGATAAAGCATAAAACTTTCATCCTACCGTTCCTTCTTTTGAATTGGCAAGAAGGCTTTTTACGCTCAGCTTTCACGCTTTTCACGATAAATGCGTAACTTTGGCGCAACGTAAAAAGGAGTTTATCAACCATGCTGACAAAAAACAAACAGAAATTCATTCGTTCGCTCGCACTGAAAAAAGTACGTGACGCAGAAGGCGTATTCTTGGCTGAAGGACCGAAAGTAGTGGAGGAACTTTTGGATAAGTTTGTATGTCTTTCTTTGCTCGGTACGCATCGCTATCTGGAAAGTGCTTCAGCGCAGACGGCCATGCATGGAGCACAACACATCGCTGAAATTATCCCAATCAATGACACCCAATTGTCGCAGCTATCTCTGCAAAAAACGCCGCACGACGTGATAGCCGTGTTCCAACGTCCCCAGGAAGCTACTGACGTGGCACTTTGGAAAGACATTCCAACGCAGTCCTTAGCCCTGGCTCTCGACGACATCCAAGATCCCGGCAACCTGGGCACCATCATCCGTTTGGCCGATTGGTTTGGCATCGAACACATCTTTTGTTCACCGGCAACAGCCGATGCTTTCTCGCCCAAAACGGTGCAAGCCACCATGGGTGCTTTGGGGCGTGTCCGCTTGCACTACACCCCTCTGCCCTCCTTCATCCAACGTTTGAAAGAAGGCACACCGATTTATGGCACATTCTTGGACGGAGAAAACCTATACACTCAACCCTTAACCACCAATGGACTAATTGTGATGGGCAACGAGGGCAATGGCATTTCTCCCGAGATCAGAAAATTGTGCACGCATCGTTTGCTTATCCCCAACTATCCGGCAGGACGCGCCACCAGCGAAAGCCTGAATGTATCAGTGGCCACAGCCATTATTTGCTCGGAATTTCGCCGACAAGCAGTGGAGCAAGAGTAATCCCCAAACGCTTGTTGCAAACTTGCCCTATTTGAGATATCCAAGTCTTAAGGCTGTTTCATAAAACATGTTGCAACGCTCATCCCCATGCCAAGTGTAGCACCATGCAAACCAACCTCGTTCTGTATTAGGTTGGGGATTGTCTGTTTCTTTCAATATGTTTTTAACCATATCTTTTTGCTCCTGCGCAGGTTCTTCCTTGGCATTGGGCCACATAAATCCCCAATAAGGTTTTTCTCCCTCTCCACACCAACATCCACACCATACACCTTGAATGTTGATGCCAAAGGATTCTCTCTTTTCAAACTTTAACCAACGCCCCCATTGCGGCATGAGCAACTCTCTCCATTCATCAATCTGCTCCTTACCGATTGAGGTTTGCAACTGATCAAGGCCTTTCATTAGTTTTTCAACCTCTTCCTTTTTCTCGGCAATTGTCTTCCACTGTTCCATCAGAGGTTCATTGGAATCAATCAACTGTTCACGCAAAAATCTTTGTATATCCATCATTAATTTATGATTTAGTCTGTTATTGAAAACACCTTTAAGGAAATCCACAAACTGAACAATGGCGGAACGCAGCAAGCACTCATCCAAAGGAAGCAATGGCAAACATTTATACTCCAACCAATTGATAAAATCAACATCAAGGACAACAGTTTGTTTGATGAATTTATGCTTAAGATTTTCGCAGTCTTGACACATCACGTCTTCTCTTCCGAAATCGCATAAACAACTGATGTCGTCCTTATAGGAGCACCTACGGATTTGATTAGAACTTTGCCAATCCTGAGGAAGACACCATACGGATTTATTGATGTGGTCAAAAAATGAATCATCGACGTAATTCGGCAACACCACAACGAAGATGCTATCATCCAAGTATCCCGATTTCCTCTTCTTCTGAATATAACGAGCTATCTGATTACGCTGAAAACATGCGCCTCTTAGCTTATTTTCTATTATGATTGTGTATTTTCCTCTATACCAATATCAATCCTACCTGTCTCGGCTGTAATGGAGGGCCTTTTTATCCATTCTAAATCAAATCCGCAATCCACAAGGAACTCTTCAACAAAGGAACGACAGAGGACATAGTCATGCCCTCTCTTGTACTTAAATATCAAGGAAATGATTTTGCTTATCAAAGGCTCTGCAACATTGAATACGTCAAGTAAGTTTAAGGAATACTTAGGCTTATTCTCAGAACTGTCTATCACATCCTTTAATTGTCCGGACAATACAAGATTCTCAAAGATTTCTTCCTTAATTGCTGCATCGTAAGCCTTAAGTAATGCCAATATCGTCTTTATTTCATTCAAGTCTGACATACTTTTTATCATTTACTTACAATTTGTGCCAAAGTTAATAAATTTTCATCATCTTATTTCTCAGATATTAAGAAATAATACAACCATTAAGGCATCGAGTGCTTAAGTCATTTATGCCTACGTACGTATTTCCTGAAACATTGTTCCATTTTGAAGTGTTTGCCCATTCAAATTTAAACAAGAAGAAGCCCTAAATTCATAGAAACTCCCAACAAGTGCTCACAAGTTATTGCCTTATATATTTATCTCTCGCACACACGCATCAGTTGTTTTTTTATGGAATCTACTGCCACACTGCCACTCATACGCATTAGAAGTCAGAATATGAAGTACTTAAAAATGACAGAAAGTATAACAGGAAGCCCCTTTTGCTGGAAAAAACTGCCATATATCTGCCATGTCATTCTGCAGTGCTTGCAGAAATTTCTGCGGTGCTCGTAAAAAATTCTGCAGTGCTTGCAGATTTTGCTTCGGCAAGCTTGGCCGTTAATCAAAATTAGAGGCATAACATTGCAAGGACATTCAAACTCTTTCAAACACGACACACGAAATCTGCAACACAGAAAGGAAAGATTGGCAAAGACATGCCGCACATAGCCACAAAACCTAAAAGATGCAAAGGGTGTTGGAGCATTCGCAGAGATTTTATAAATTTGCAGCCAAATTATGCTTATGAGAAATCGTGCATTGACTGTTATATGTGGCATTACCTTGTGTGCGCTTGTTTCCTGCAGCGACTATAACAAGGTATTGAAGACATCGGACTACGGCCTGAAGTATGAAGTGGCCAAACAGAGTTATGCGGAGGGAGAATACAACCGTGCGTCCGTGTTGCTGCGTGAAGTCATTGCCATGCTGAAGGGCACTGAAGATGGCGAAGCCAGTCTGTTTTTGCTTGGAATGAGTTATTTCAAAGCAGAAGACTATGAAGCTGCCGCTGAGGTGTTTAAGAAATACTACGAGACCTATCCGCGTGGCATCTATGCCGAAGAAGCGCGTTTTCACACAGGTCTTTCGCTCTATCACAACGTCCCCGAACCCAAATTGGATCAGACGGCTACGTATGAAGCATTGACTGAATTTCAGAATTTCCTGGAAGAACACCCCAATAGCTCCTACCGCGAAGAAGTGCAACGCCTCATCTTCGACTTGCAAGACGTATTGGTGGAAAAGGAATATCTGAATGCAAAAATGTATTACGACCTCGGAACTTATTTCGGCAACTGCACCAATGGCGGTAACAATTTTCAAGCGTGCATCGTTACGGCGCAAAACGCCATCAGTGATTATCCCTACTCCTCAAGACGCGAAAATTTTGCCATCTTGATACTGAAAGCGAAATTCGAGCTTGCAGCACAAAGCGTGCTTGACAAACAAGAGGAACGCTACCACAATGCCATCGATGAATACTACGGATTTTGCAACGAATATCCCGAATCTACATTCATGCCACAAGCCAAGGAATTATATGAAAAGGCCAAGCGGTATGTAAAGAACTGACTTCAGGCAACCCAAACAGCAAAGAAAAAAACATACATATAATATAAATACAAGCTATGGACTACAAAAAAACCAAAGCACCCAACAACACCGTTACGCACAACCTCATGGACTTCTGCGAAGAGACAGGCAATGTTTACGAAAGCGTAGCAATCATGTCGAAACGCGCCAACCAAATTTCGGCAAAGATGAAAGAAGACCTTTCACGCAAACTCAAGGAATTTGCTTCAGGCACAGACAACTTGGAGGAAACCTTTGAAAACCGTGAACAGATTGAAATTTCACGCTACTACGAAACGTTGCCCAAACCCACCCTCATTGCAGCCGAGGAATTCAGAAATAACAAAATCTACTTCCGCAACCCGTCAAAGGAAAAGGAGAAGATTAACAACGAATTTTCATGATACAACGTATTCAGAGCATCTATCTACTGCTTGCAGCCATTTGCTCTCTGCTTTGCTTCTACGTGGACTTTGCAAGTTGGGGAAATCCTCATGCGATGGGCATCAACGCTTGCAAAGTGTGGAGTGCCGATGATGCCGCCACCTTGGGACATCCTTGGGGCATCATGGTGTTCACTTTCCTCTCGATGGGAATAGCCTTAAAGGCCATTTTCTCATACAAGAATCGCCGAGCGCAAATGAAGATGACCAAAGCAGTTATTTGGCTCGTGTTGTTCAACTACATTGCTATCGGTGCCTACACCTATACCTACTTCACACGGCTGTCCGGTGGCACTCTCCTCGACATCCGACCGGGCATCGCTTTCCCTTTGCTCACTGCCATTTTTGCATTCTTGGCTTATCGTGGCATTCGCAGGGATGACGAGTTGGTTCGTTCGGCCGACAGAATTCGCTAAAATCATCCATCGATTTCTCTAAAAAAGCCAAGCCATGTCCCTCAACAAAGTAATGCTGATTGGCAATGTAGGCAGAGATCCCGAAGTGCGCTATATTGAAGCCGGTGTGGCAACAGCCACACTGAGCCTCGCCACTTCCACTCCGGGATATACACTGCCCAGCGGAACACAAGTGCCCGAGCGCACTGAATGGCACCGTGTGTTGTTGTTCAGACGCTTGGCTGAAATTGTGGAACGCTATGTTCACAAAGGCGACAAGCTCTACATCGAAGGTTCGTTGCGCACACGCAGTTACACAGACAAGTTGGGAAAAACAAAATACGTAACCGAAATTTGGGCGGAAAACATGGAAATGCTGACACCCCGCGCAGCCTCGGGAGCCCCCCAACCGACAACTTCTGCCCCTGCAACTGCAGCACCTCTCCCCAATGATGATGATGAGAAATGCCCTTTCTGAACACACAGAAAGCTTCTGAACATATTGGGAACGATGGGGAATTTCATTAAACAGACTGTCTTCGGTTGTGAAGATGGTTTCGGTTTCTTAGGAGTTTATGAGTCTGTTCGGGAAAAGCCCGACCACACAGTCTCTTAAACTCCTAAACATTTTGCATCGTCTGCAGATTGAGAAACACCCCTTTTTCGTTTTACCTCTCCTCCCTCACTTCACCCACCAACAAACAAGTGCGCTTTCCCCATGCCATTGCTGAAACATATCCGACTACCCAAACTCAGTTTTGTCCTTTGGAAAATTGATGAAACGGAGGAGGAACTCATGGCTATGCTGCCACCATTTCTCCGACAGCACTATGACGACCCGTTGCAGACATTCAGCCACCAAGAACGACGCATGGAATGGTTGGCCACTCGGGTGAGCGTGCACCACAGTTTAGGCATTGAAGTTCCTATCGACTACCGTGAGAACGGAAGTCCCTATCTAAAAGAATGTTCTCTGCACATCAGCGTGTCCCACTCAAGAGGAAAAGTGGCAGTCATAGTTTCTGAATTCCCTGTGGGAGTGGATATTGAATTGATTACCGAAAAAGCACATCGACTGCAAAGCCGTTTTCTCACTTCGCAAGAACAAACAACACTCTCAGAAAGCCTCAGCACAAACCAACGAGCGACAGCTTGTGTCCAGGCTTGGGCTGCCAAAGAAGCCGCTTTCAAGTATTACTCGCAGACCACGCCCATAAAACTACTGGCTGACACACGATTAACCAAAGTAAACGAAGACATCTTTTCCCTGCAATCGCTGAATAAAGAGACGTGCCACGTGGCTCATTTTTTGCACGGTAATTATGTCATTGCCGTAGCACTTGGAGAGGATATACACCTGACGTGTCGTGATATTATAGATGCTTTTCAATCACTATAAACAATAAAAACACATTTTCTTCGTTTTCTTAAAGATATAAAACGCCAAAACAGTTTTCAACCATGATTGAATACATCCGCGGAAACATAGACGAACTAACCCCCACCGAAGCCGTTATTGAGGCATACGGAGTGGGTTATCTGCTCAATATATCCCTCAACACTTATTCGGCACTGCAAGGCAAGAAAGAAGGCAAACTCTATGTTTACGAATCCATACGTGAAGACGCTTACCAACTTTTTGGTTTTTTCAACAAAGCCGAGCGCATGCTCTTCACACAACTCATCAGTGTGTCGGGAGTAGGTGGACAAACGGCTCGCATGATACTGTCGGCTTTCACACCTGCCGAATTGGCTAACATAATTCGCACTGAAAATGCAGGGATGCTGAAAAGTGTGAAAGGTATCGGTCCCAAAGCAGCTCAACGCATCATCGTGGAACTGAAAGACAAGATTTCATTGGAATACGAAGCCGGAAACGACCATTCAACCGCATCGACAGAAATCGGTGCTCCTCGTGAAATTGTAGAAGAAGCTGTGGCTGCTCTCACCATGTTGGGCTTCCCTCCTGCTCCTACCCAGAAAACCGTATTACACATTGTCAAAGAAAATCCCGCATTGAGTGTGGAGCAAATCATCAAGACTGCCTTGAAAATGCTCTAATCAGACAAAAGATATTACACAACACACTATATGTTTCAGAAACCCTATCGCAAAATATACATCTTGTTCTGTGCCGTGCTGACAGTTCTGTTGGCTTCGGCCACACAGGCACGCCGACATTTTGCCACGGTTTCCGAAACTCCCCGAAACGTAGCTCAGCCATCATCCATCACACCGCCTTCAACAAGCGACACACTCAAACCTCGCTTCAGTGTGGCAACCACCACGCTGCAACAAGAGGACGAGCAGCCCCACTCAGCCGATTTGCGTCAACCTGAGAACCTGAAAACCGAGGTCTATTATGATGAAGTGGCCGGAGTATATCGTCTCGGTACAAAATTAGGCGACAACTTTTTGGAAACGCCGTTCTTGATGTCGCCCGAGCAATACAACGAATGGGAAATGCAACGCAGCCTTCGCTCCTACTTCCGCGATAAAAATGCAGAAGAATATAAGGCGAAAGGAAAAGACAAGTTCGATTTCACAAACATGCATTTCGATCTTGGCCCTGCCAACAAAATTTTCGGTCCCGGCGGTGTGCGTATCAAGACCCAAGGTTCTGCCGAACTGAAAATCGGTGCCAACACACGTTTTGTTGATAACCCGTCGCTGGCACAGCGCAACCGTCGCGTTTTCGGCTTCGACTTTAATGAAAAAATCAATCTTAGTGTCAGCGGTAAGGTGGGCGACAAAGTGAACCTTGATTTCAACTATAATTCGGAAGCCACTTTCAATTTTGATGCTCAGAAACTGAAGCTTCGCTACGAAGGCAAGGAAGATGAAATAATCAAACTCATCGAAGCCGGTAATGTTTCGATGCCAACCAACTCTTCCCTCATTCGTGGGGCTTCTTCTTTGTTTGGTATACGCACCGACTTGCAATTTGGCAAACTGAAACTGCAGACCGTCATTTCACAGAAGAAATCCAGCAGCCAAAGTGTCAGTTCCGAAGGCGGCGTACAGCTTACTGATTTCGAGTTCTCGGCTGCCGACTATGAAGAGAACAAGCATTTCTATCTTGCTCACTACTTCCGCGACCATTATGACGAGAACATGGCGCAGCTCCCCAACATTCTGTCCGGTGTTACGTTTAACCGCATAGAGATTTGGGTAACCAACAAAACGGGAGCAACAACCAACACACGCAACATCGTGGCATTTGCCGACTTGGGTGAAAATGCAAAAATCGGCAACAACATGTGGCAAGCCGGAGCCTCAAATATTCCGGAGAACAATGCCAACAATCTGTATGGCACATTGATTTCTCAATTGTCAGGAGCCAGAGATATTTCACAAGCCACTCCTTTGCTTGATGCCACAGGAATGGAAGGCGGCACCGACTATGAAAAATTGGAAAATGCTCGCTTACTTTCGTCTTCCGAATACACACTGAACAAGAGTTTGGGCTACGTTTCTCTGAAACAGACGTTGCAAACAGACCAAGTGTTGGCTGTTGCCTTTGAATACACTTACAGAGGGCAAACTTACCAAGTGGGAGAATTTTCAACCGATATCAAAGACAATAAATCAGCACTGTTTGTCAAAGCACTCAAGAACACAGCTTGCACACCCAAGATGGCCAACTGGCATCTCATGATGCGTAATGTCTATTCGCTTGGAGCCACTTCCTTGCAGAAGGATAAATTCCGTTTAGATATTAAGATTCTCAGCGACACCACCGGCGTATATCTCTCATACCTGCCCGAACCTTTACTGAAAGACAAAAAAATCATTGCCCTGCTGGGATTGGACCGTCTGGATAACAACAACAAGAACAATCCCAATGGTTATTTCGACTACGTCAGCGGTTACACAATTGACCCAAGCACCGGACGCGTGTTCTTCCCCGTGGCTGAACCTTTCGGTGCCTATATGCGAAAAGCCATCGGCAACGACAACATTGCAGAAAAGTATGTATACCAAGAGTTGTACGACTCAACAAAAACCATTGCCAAACAAATCGCAGAGAAGAACAAGTATGTGATTTCCGGGCATTACAAGGCGACACGCAACGATGAAATTCAGCTGGGTGCTATGAACATTCCGCAAGGCTCTGTCGTGGTTACAGCCGGAGGACAAACGCTTTCGGAAGGCTCTGATTACACTGTAGATTATTACTCAGGCATTGTCCGTATTCTCAACAAGAGTCTGCTCGATGCCGGAACACCGATCAATGTTAGTTTGGAAAGCGACACCGATTACGGCATGCAGCGTAAGACGATGTTCGGCTTGAACTGGCAATACGATTTCTCAAAGGATTTCCAAGTGGGCGGTACATTCATGCACTTGGGCGAGAAGCCGCTCACCACAAAAGTGTCGATGGGAAGTGAACCTATCAACAACACGATTTGGGGATTGAACTTGGCTTGGAAGAAACAAAGTCAATGGCTGACCAATCTGCTTGACAAAATTCCTCTGCTCGAATGCAGTGCCCCCAGCAGCATCAACTTCACTGCCGAATTTGCGCAGTTAATCGCCGGAAAGAACAAAGGAGCACAGGGAAATGCTTCCTACATCGACGACTTCGAAAACACGAAAAGCGAAATTGACATCAGCATTCCCTCAGAATGGGTGTTGAGTTCGTGCCCCTCGCTTTTCCCTGAATCAAGATACACCAACGATATTCGTTATGGCTACAACCGCGCTCGTTTGGCGTGGTACTACATTGACCCGTTGTTCACACGCCGTTCATCCGCCCTCACCCCCGGCCATATCAAGAGCGACCTGAAACAGCTCTCCGATCCCTATGTGCGTGAGGTATATATGAACGAACTGTTCCCCAACAAACAAATCAATTATCGCGAAGCCAGCACACTGAATGTGCTCAACCTTGCCTACTATCCTGATGAGCGCGGCCCATACAACCTTGACCCTTCTCTCGATGCCAATGGTCGTCTTTCCAACCCACAGAGCAGATGGGGGGGAATGATGCGCAAGTTGGAAACAAGCGATTTCGAAACTTCCAACATTGAATACATCGAATTCTGGCTTATGGACCCGTTCGTCAAGTCGCGCGAAAACGGAACGGACCTCAGTGGTGATTTTTATATCAACCTGGGAGAAATCAGCGAAGACATTCTGAAGGATGGTAAGAAGTTCTTTGAGAGCGGCATGCCCATCGATGGCGATCCGATGCTCTACAGCGAGACTGCCTGGGGACGCATTCCCAATCAGAACAGCATCACATACGCCTTCAACACCTCTTCCGGTTCGCGTCAACGGCAAGACGTGGGTTACAATGGCCTTAGCAGTGAGGAAGAAAGCACCTTCCCGGCTTATCAATCCTATCTGAACCAAATCAAAGGCATTGTGCGTCCTGAAGTCTACGATTCCATTCTCGCCTCACCCTCCGGCGACAAATACCACTACTTCAGAGGTTCGGATTATGACGAAGCACAAGTTTCCATTCTCAATCGCTACAAATACATCAACAACCCCAACGGAAACTCTGTTGACTCTGAGCATTCGCCTGAGAAGTATAGCACAGCCTACAAAACAACACCCGATGTTGAGGACATCAATCAGGATTACACCCTCAACGAATACGAAAAGTATTTCCAATATCGCATTCGCATCTCTCCCGAGGCTATGAATGTCGGACAGAACTACATCGTTGACAAACGCGTTACGAGTCCCACCCTCCGCGACGGAACATCTCCCGAAGTTACTTGGTATCAATTCCGCATCCCCGTTAACCAATACGAACGTCGCGTGGGCGGCATCAGCGACTTCAGCAGCATCCGTTTCATGCGTATGTTCATGACCGGATTCAGTCATCCCGTGGTGTTGCGTTTCGCCACACTGAATTTGGTACGCGGTGATTGGCGCGACTACGAACAAGCACTCTATGTCGGCAAAGCTCCCGACGTGAGCGGAACCTTGAGTGTGTCGGCCGTCAATTATGAGGAGAACAATGAGAAGCTGCCTGTCAATTACGTCATACCTCCCGGCATCAGCCGCGTCATCACTCCGGGACAGGAACAAATTCTCCAAAACAACGAACAAGCACTTGCCATCACCGTCAACAACTTGGCATCTGGCGATGCGCGTGCCGTGTATAAAAACACACAGCTCGACCTTCGCCGCTACAAGCATCTGCAAATGTACACCCACGCCAACAGTTTGCCCGAAGCCGAGGAAGTGTCCGACGGCCAAATCAGCCTTTTCGTTCGTTTGGGTTCAGACTACAAGAGCAACTTCTACGAATACGAAATCCCCCTCACCGTAACTCCCGAAGGCCAATACTCCTCCGGCGGAACCGGTCCCATGGCTGTATGGCCCGAGGAAAACATGCTCGACATCGACCTTTCGTTGCTCACAGACATCAAGCGCAACCGCAACAAGCAGAAGTCGCTCGGATTGGCTTCCTACTCACAAATCTATTCCGAGTATGACCCGCAAAAGCCCTCCAATCGTATCAGCGTGATGGGTAATCCTTCGCTCGGCGAGGTGCGAACCATCATGATTGGTGTGCGCAACAATTCGCGCAACGTGCAGAGTGTGGAAGTTTGGGCCAACGAATTGCGACTGCAGAACTACAGCAACAACGGTGGATGGGCAGCCCAGAGCACACTCAACATCCAACTCTCCGACGTGGCCACGGTCAACCTGAGCGGCCATATTGAGACCAACGGCTTTGGCGGACTGGAGGAAACAGTGGACCAGCGACGCGATGACGACCTCTATCGCTTCAACGTAACCACCAATGTGCAAGCCGGACGTTTCCTTCCGGCTGCCGTGAAACTGCAAGCCCCCATTTACTATTCTTATTCAAAGGAGAGAAGCGTGCCTCGCTACAATCCGCTCGACACAGACATGTCGATGGACGATGCCCTCGAAGGATTGGCCGATGAGCACGAACGCGATTCATTGCGCAACATTGCTGAAAAAGTGATCATCAATCGCAACTTCAGTGTTTCAGGCTTGCGCTTTAACATCGCCACCAAGCGGCATCCCATGCCCTACGACCCGGCCAACTTCACCTTCAGCTATGCTCACAGCAATCGCCACACCACAGGCGAGACCACCGCTTGGGAGAAAGACATCAATTGGAAATGGAATTTCAACTACTCTTACTCGCCCAACTTCAAGCCCTTCGAACCATTCAAAAAGGCCATCAAGAGCAAGAGCAAATGGTTCCGCATTCTCAAAGACTTCTCGCTGAGTTACGTTCCGCAGAACATCACTTTCAACACAGACCTGATGCGCGACTACTATGAGTTGCAGGAACGCGACATGGAGAATTTGGAAAACACCACCTTGCCGCTCACATGGTCGAGCGACTTCTTGTGGAACCGAAACTTCAGTCTGCGATGGGATTTGACCAAAGCCATGCACTTCAACTTCTCATCCGGCACCAACGCTGAGGTGGAACAACCTTACACCGCTGTGAACAAAGACCTCTATCCCGACAGCTATTCTGCCTGGAAAGACTCTGTGTGGACCAGCATCAAGAACCTGGGACGTCCCCTCACCTATCAGCAAAATTTCGACTTCTCCTGGAAACTACCTCTCAACAAGATACCCGTTTTCGACTGGCTGGTGGCCGATGCCAAATACAGTGCCACTTATGGTTGGACGCGTGGAGCGGAATTGGCGAGCGGCGCAAACTTGGGACACACCATCAACAATTCGCGCAACATCAACGGTAATCTTCGTTTCAACCTCGAAACGCTCTACAACCACGTGCCTTTCCTCAAGAAAACCAACCAACGGTTCTCCTCCAACAAGAACACAAAAAAGAAAGACACGCCCAAAAACTTCCAAAAGGAAATACGCTTGAAAGCCGATACCACCACTACCGTAACACACAACCAACGCAACAAAAAGGTGCGCGTCATAGCCATTGCTGCCGACGGAAAGCGTTATCCCTTGAAGTATCGCGTGGTGGATGGCAACAACATTCTTATTCTCAACAAGGACACTGCCAACCTCAAGATAACCATCAGTCCGCGCAAACGCAAGGAAGACCAGTTCTGGTATGAAGCCCTTCAATACACCAGCCGTGCCTTGATGCTGGTGCGCAATGTCAGCGTGGCCTATCGCAACACGGCCAACACCTCTCTGCCCGGCTTCCTTCCGCAGGTGGGCGACATTTTGGGTCAGAACAACATACCGGCAGGTTTTGCCCCCGGACTTGATTTTGCCTTCGGCTTCACAGGCGACGACTACATTCGCCGTGCCGCCGAACGCGGATGGCTCATGCGCAGCGACAGCATCATCACGCCGGCCACCTATGCCACCTCCGAGGACTTGCAAATTCGCGCCACCCTGGAGCCTTTGCGCGACCTCAAAATCGACCTGAATGCCAGCCGAACGCTCAACAGCACACGCAGCATACAATATATGTACGACAACATGCCGACCACCGAAACCGGAAGTTTCACCATGACAACCATCAGCATCGGTACGGCTTTCCAAAGCGTGGGTTCGGCTGACAACGGATACAGCAGCAAGAGCTTCACCAAGTTCCTGGGATTGCTCGCCACCAACCGCGATCGCGTGGAGCAACAATATGCCGGTGCCACCTATCCCGCCGGAACTCCACTGGCCGGCAAGCCGTTCGACCCCACCAACGGAGCTGTGGGCACCTACTCGCCCGAAGTGATGATTCCGGCTTTCCTCAGTGCCTATGCCACCGGCGGCAATTCGCTCGACATCTTCCCAACGCTGAAACGCCTCTTGCCCAACTGGACACTCAGCTACAGCGGACTGGCCAAGCTGCCGCGCATCAAGAAACTGTTCAAGAGTTTCAACATCAACCATTCCTATAAGAGCATCTACACCGTAGGTTCCTACAACACCTACACCGGCTTCATGGAATACATGGGCGGCTTGGGCTTTGTCAACGATGTGGCCACCGGCATGCCGGTTCCTTCGTGCCCTTACGACATCAGCACAGTTTCCATCAACGAGAGTTTCTCGCCCTTGGTGGGATTGGATGTTACACTGCACAACAACCTCACGGCCAAAGCCGAAGTGCGCCGCACACGCGTGCTCACCCTCAGCATGACATCACAGCAAATCACCGAGACACGCTCCAACGATATTGTCATCGGCTTGGGTTATAAGATTACAGGCCTTGACCTCTTTGCTCCGAAGAAGAAAGTGAAGAAGGGAAAAGGCAGCGGAAAAGCCTCCGAGGGTAAAGGAAGCAGCAGCTCCGCAAACCGTGGTTTCTCCAACGACCTCAACATTCGTTTCGACATCAGTTTCCGCGATCAGTCTGTCCTCAACCGCGACATCATCACCACGCTCACACAGGCCACCGGTGGCAACAAAGCCGTGCAAGTGTCCTTCTCGGCCGAATATGCCTTGAGCCGCTACCTCACCCTCTCGGCCTACTATGACCGTCAGATGAACAAGCCCTTGCTCACCTCCAGCTCCTACCCCATCACCACGCAGGATTTCGGCATCAACCTCAAGTTCATTCTCAACCGATAAGCAAGCCCCCCTTCCGGCACGAATGGCAGCCGAAAGTCGCTCATAGATTTTTCCAAAGGCTTTGCCCCACATTCAGGTGCGGCAAAGCCTTTTTTCTGACCCCGTTGCGCAAAAAGTGGCAAGGCCTGCCACAAAAGTGGCGAGGCTTACCACTTTTGTGGCAGGCC
>JAFYPU010000031.1 GCA_017547385.1 Bacteroidaceae bacterium | reverse complement strand
TACGTCCTCTCAAGCCATTCTTAACCACCTTAGAAGAACTACAATAAAAGCATTTTTTTTAGCATATCAATGATGATTTCCACAAAGGTAAGTAAATCATATAATTACAGAGATTTCATCCTACTTTTTGTCCACCCTGCCGTTTTTTGAGTTCTTGCTCCACGGGTTTTCCGTTGACGTGGAACGTGATGGTGATTTGTTCGTTTGATGCCATAAAAAAAGAGTGTTACGTTCGTTCTCTGCGAAGTAACACTCTTATATATGTAGAATAAAGGACAGCGTAAGTGAATTACATAGGATTTCCAAACATATCCTTTCCGTCTCCTTTGTAATTTCCAGAAAATTTGTCGAGTCGGATCCAGATGTAAACGATTAGAATACCCATTATAATATCAAACATAATATCAAGTTTTTAATGGTTTGTGTTACAAATATATGCCTTTCTTCCTATAGGAACAAATTTTCGGGGTGTTTTCGTGCAAAATTCTCCGGTGCTCGCAGAAATTTCTCCGGTGCTCGGGGAAAAATGCGCGGTGCTCGCAGAAAAATCTACTCGCCGAGTAGATTTTCCTGCGTCGCAGGGGCGGTGCAGGGGGCACGTGGAAAGGGCAACATTCTCAGGCTTCCTGTGCCGGGACGGGGAGGTTGTGGTGATGAGGCGGTCATCATGCAAGCATGGCGAGAGCGGGTAGGGCGGTGAGGTCGTGGCTATTTTGTTGATGTGATGCTTTGTTTTTTTTACTTACACTTTGATGGAAAAACGGCTGTTTCGCGTGCAAAAATTTACAGTGCTTGCAGAAATTTCTGCGGTGCTTGTAGGAAATCGTACGAGCACTGCAGATTTTTCTGCAATGGGTGTGTGCTTTTGGTGTTCCGGTAGAGGTTTGCGGTGCTTTGTAAGTCCGATTTCGTTGAGGGATGATGAAATAGTGTTATTCCTTATTTATATTATATAGGTCTGTGCTTGCCTTTTTTGGTGACAGAGAGATGACGGAGGTGGCATGGGTGAAGAAGTTCTTTTCAGGTGCTTGTGTTCTTGTTTGGGTGCAGAATTTTGATGAAAGTGCCGGTTTATGGTAAAAAATAATGCTGATATGCCTTTGTCAGCTTCTGAGAAAGTTCTAACTTTGCAGCCGCTATGCATGGAGTAGACCAACTAAAAATAGACATCAAGGACATAAGTCGCACCGTTGGTAAGCAAGAATTCAACGTGGGAGATGCTTTCTTTCAAGGTTTGGATCAAGACGAAATAAAAGGTGGTGATGTGAGTGTCAGTTTGGCAGCTCGTGAAGTGGCAGGCGATATTTTTCGTTTGGAATTCCGTTTCGAAGGTGTGGTGCAGGTGCTGTGTGATCGATGCCTTGAGCCTGTGGAAATCGATGTGGAGGGCGAAGATGAATTGCGCTTGTGTTACGAAGATAATGAGTTGTCGGCCGAGTTGGAAGATAGTGATGTGGTGATGCTCTCGCCAAGAGCCACCGACTATAACTTTGCTTGGGAACTCTACGAAATGATAGCTTTGGCCTTGCCCATGCAACGAGTGCATCAGCCGGGAGGTTGCAATGACGAAATGTTGGCACAGATAAATATGGCCGACGAGGAGCATGAGGCAGAAACCGAGGATTAATTTTGAATTACTAATATATAAAAAGAATAAAAGACAATGGCACATCCTAAAAGAAGACAGTCAAAGACTCGTACCTTGAAGCGCAGAACTCACGATAAGGCAGTTGCCCCCACATTGGCACTCTGCGCCAACTGCGGTGCTTGGCACATCTACCACACCGTATGCCCCACTTGCGGCTATTACCGTGGCAAGTTGGCAATCGTGAAGGAAGAAGCATAATCCGGTAGCGGACAAGCAAACGAAATTAACGAGTGAACGAACCCATCAGGATGGTGCTCGTCTGCTCGTTTTTTTTCTTTTATAAACTCTCGTTGGTGCACTGCCAAGCCCTTGTGTGAAAGAAATTAAACAAGGGGTCGAAAGCGAAATGGCCAACAAAAAGGAAGAATATATGGAAAAGATAAATGCGGTGATTACCGGTGTGGGTGGATATGTGCCCGAATATGTTCTCAACAACGACGAACTCTCGCGTATGGTGGATACCAACGATGAGTGGATCATGACGCGTATCGGTATCAAGGAACGTCGCATCCTTAACGAAGAAGGTCTTGGCGCGAGCTACATGGCTCGTAAGGCTGTGAAACAATTGCTCGAAAAGACCGGCACAGACCCGCAGGAAGTGGACTGCTTGATTGTGGCGACAACCACGCCTGACTATCACTTTCCCACTACCTCCAGCATTGTTGTTGGGCGTTTGGGAATGAAAAATGCATTTACCTTTGACCTACAAGCCGCTTGTTGTGGTTTTCTGTTCGCCATGGATGCTGCAGCCGGCATGATACAGAGCGGAAGATATAAGAAGATAGTGGTATGCGGTGCTGATAAGATGTCGAGCATTGTTGATTATACCGACCGCGCCACATGCCCGATTTTTGGTGACGGAGCTGCCGCCGTTTTGGTGGAGCCTACCACTGAAGATTTCGGATGGAAGGATTCTTACCTTCGCACAGACGGAAAAGGGCTTCCGTTCCTTTGCATGAAAGCCGGCGGTTCGGTGTGTGCACCGAGCTATTTCACCATCGATCACCGCATGCACTATTTGCATCAGGAAGGTCGCACGGTGTTCAAGTTTGCTGTTACAAACATGAGCGATGCCAGTGCCTTGATTGCTGAACGCAATGAACTTAACAAGGACAACATTGCGTGGGTAATTCCTCACCAAGCCAATGTTCGCATCATCGAAGCCGTGGCCAACCGCTTGGAACTGCCGATGGAGAAAGTGATGATGAACATTCAGCGTTACGGCAACACGTCAGCTGCCACAATCCCCTTGGCTTTGTGGGATTATGAGAAACAACTCAAGAAAGGCGACAACCTTATTCTCACAGCTTTTGGCGCTGGCTTCACTTGGGGTGCTGCATATCTGAAGTGGGGATACACAGCTCAATAATAAAGCTATGAATTTGGGAATGCTTCTTGCAACTATTCCCATTAGATAAAGAACAACGGCAAGGCACGGGCCGCGCGTCAGCGTGCATCCGTGCCTTGCAATCTGAAACAAGCGTAACGCAAAAGTATGCACAAAGCAGGTTTTGTAAACATTGTGGGAAATCCCAATGTGGGAAAGTCAACCTTGATGAACCTTCTCGTGGGAGAGCGCATCTCGATTGCAACATTCAAGGCGCAAACCACACGTCATCGCATCATGGGTATCATAAACTCCGATGATGCCCAAATTGTCTTTTCCGACACTCCGGGTGTTTTGAAACCCAATTACAAGTTGCAGGAATCGATGTTGGCTTTCTCAGAATCGGCATTGAAAGATGCAGATGTGCTTCTTTATGTAACCGATGTGGTTGAGAAACCTGATAAAAACAGTGTGTTCTTGGCCAAAGTGGTGAAAATGGATGTGCCGGTGCTCTTGCTGATTAATAAGATTGACCTTTCAAATCAGAAAGACCTGGAGGCGCTTGTTGCAGCTTGGAAAGAAATTCTGCCGGAGGCGGAAATATATCCGATCTCGGCTAAGGCGCGATTTAATGTGGACAATGTGTTGGCGCGCATCAAAAGTTTGCTGCCTGAAAGTCCTCCTTATTTTGATAAGGACCAATGGACGGACAAGCCGGCACGTTTCTTTGTTACCGAAATTATCCGTGAGAAAATCTTGCTCTACTATGACAAGGAAATACCCTACGCTGTGGAAGTGGTGGTGGAGCAGTTCAAAGAAACGGAAAAGAACATACGCATCAGCACGGTGATTTATGTGGAACGCGAAAGCCAAAAAGGAATTATCATAGGCCATCAAGGCGTAGCGCTGAAGAAAGTATCGACCGAAGCTCGCAAGACGCTGGAAAAATTCTTTGACAAGAGCATTTTCCTTGAGATATTTGTGAAAGTGGACAAGGATTGGCGCAATTCCACACGCCGTCTGGAGAATTACGGGTATAAGCTTGATTAGGGAGCTTCCGTATAGTGAATATAACATATTTGTTGAGCGAAAATCAAAATGTCGCTCTGCAAGTTAAAAAGATAAGAGAGAACTTTTTATGTCAAACTTAGTAGCAATCGTGGGGCGTCCCAATGTGGGAAAATCCACTTTGTTTAATCGTCTGACCGGTACGCGTCAGGCCATTGTGAGCGATGAGGCCGGCACCACTCGCGACCGTCAATATGGAAAGTGCGAATGGGGGCAGCGTGAATTCTCTTTGGTTGATACGGGCGGATGGGTCGTAAACTCAGACGACATCTTTGAAGAAGAAATCCGTAAGCAGGTGTTGCTTGCTACGGAAGAGGCTGATGTCATTCTGTTCTTGGTGGACATTAAGAACGGAGTAACCGATTTGGACATGCAAGTGGCATCCATCTTGCGCCGCACCAAAATTCCTGTTATCCTTTGTGCCAACAAGACAGACAATAATGAAGATCGATACACTGCAGCGGAATTTTATTCGCTCGGTTTGGGCGATCCCTATTGCATCTCTGCAGCAACGGGTAGCGGCACCGGTGATTTGTTGGACTTGATCCTTGAAAAGATGCCGGCTAATGTGGTTGAGGAGGTAGAGCTTGACATTCCTCGCTTTTCGGTGGTGGGACGTCCGAATGCCGGTAAGAGCAGTCTGATCAATGCTTTCATTGGTGAGGATCGTCATATCGTTACTGATATTGCCGGAACAACACGCGATAGCATTCTGACACGTTACGATAAGTTCGGTTTTGACTTTTATTTGGTGGATACTGCCGGTATCAGAAAGAAGAACAAGGTTACGGAAGACCTTGAGTTTTATTCGGTGATGCGCTCCATTCGTGCCATTGAGAACTCTGATGTTTGCATACTGATGATAGATGCGACACGAGGCATTGAGGCGCAAGACATGAATATCTTCCAAATTATTCAGCGCAATAACAAGAGTATTGTTGTGGTGGTTAACAAATGGGATACGGTGGAAGACAAATCCCAGCAGGGCATCACGCATTTTGAAAATGCCATTCGCAGTCGTATGGCACCCTTTACGGATTTTTCCATCATCTTTGCTTCGGCTTTGACAAAGCAGCGCATATTCAAGGTGCTTGAGACCGCGAAAGAAGTCTATCTGAACAGAAAGTCGCGTATCAGCACTTCAAAACTTAATGAAGAGATGCTGCCTTTGATTGAGGCATATCCACCTCCCAGCATCAAGGGTAAATACATCAAAATCAAGTATTGCGCACAGTTGCCTGCCACGCAGATACCTTCGTTTGTGTTCTATGCCAATTTGCCGCAATATGTGAAAGAACCGTATCGCCGTTTCCTTGAAAACAAAATCCGTGAGCGTTGGAATTTCTGCGGTACTCCGATTAACATATTTATTCGTCAGAAGTGATATGAAGCAAAAAAGAATATCCGTAATCTGTCGAAGCTTTGCTTTGTGCGTGGCCGTAATTTTTGCAGGACTTTCAGTGTCTTGTGGTAACAATGGCGACAATAATGGGCTGCCTGAAGAAGAGAACGTGGTTTATCTTTACAATCTCTATGTCCGAGGTGATTATTCCGGCTATGTTGCCGCCATGGCCTCATGTGATAGTATGCCTATGAATTATCGCCAGCAGATGCAGTTTATGCTGAAGATGCAAGCGCACAAAATGCGTAAAGAAAAGGGCGGAGTGAGTGCCGTGAGTGTGGCTCGCATGGAGCCGCAACCCGGGGATAGCATGGTGAATGTTTATCTCAATGTGGTATATAAGGACAGCACGGAAGAAGAAATCCTTTTCCCGGTTGTGAAAAAGAACGGCGAGTGGCGCATTCGCTGATAGCCCCGGCGAGGAATTGAGTCTTGACATAAGCCGTGATTTGTAGCGGTGAAAATATCTTATCAATAAGAGGGCGCATTTGCGGATGCGCCCTCTTATTTTGTTCTTCATAATGAAAATGCATAGGCGCGAGGGATGAAAATCTGCAGTGCTTGCAGAATTTTCTACAAGCACTGCGGAAATTTCTGCAAGCACTGCGCAGAATGAGAAAAGCACGAGGTGTTTTTACCCATTGTTAAGCCGTAACCGAAATGGGATAAATCATAAATCAGCAAGCGTTGCGGAAAAACGCACATTTTGACACATTCCCTGCTTATTTGCAGCATCTTTTCACATAAGCAAGGCAGAAACATCGGCATAAATTGCTACATTTGCCACGTTTTAATGCTGAAAACAAAAATCGAATGAAGAAAATATGGTTTCTACTTATTACGCTGGTGAGTCTCTCGTGGATGTTTACTTCTTGTGATGAGGATGATACATACGCAGAACGCAGAGAGCGCGAAAGGGCACAAATCAGCAGTTTTCTGAAGAAAGGATGTCGGGTGATGGATACAGAAAAAAGCGTCGTGCTTTTGGATGTTCCCGGCGATATTAAGGTGATAAGTGAAGAGGACTTTTATGCCAACGATAGCACCACGGATGTGGCCAACAATGAATATGTGTTGTTCAAAGGTTCGGGTGTTTACATGCAGATTGTGCGTAAAGGAACCGGACAGAAGTTGGAGAATGGTCAGGCGGCCACGATCATCTGTCGCTACTATGAGTTTGATATTGCCAGTGATACTCTGAAGAGTACCAACAGGGTGTTGGCTTATGAAACGACACCGGACATCATGAATTGTTCCAACTCGTTTGGTGTTTTCACGGCTTCGTTCACGAGCGGACTGATGAAGACACTTTATTCCACCTCGTCTGTGCCTTCCGGCTGGCTTATCCCGTTGAGCTTTATCCGTTTGGGACGTCAGGCTTCTCCCGATTCGGAAATCGCTTTGGTGCGTCTCATCTTGCCCAGCACAGAGGGGCAGAGCGATGCCTTGAGCAACGTTTATCCTTGCTTCTATGAAATCAGTTATCAACGCGGAAGATAAAACGGACGTTGTGATGAGAATGTCAAAATAAGAATACTTACACATTAAATAAACATGGGAATACTTTCTAATATATTCAAGAAAAAAGTTAAAGTCAATGAACAAGGTTGGCGCGTCGGTGGTATGGAAGATTTCATGACACTCATACGCGTTTACTACCAGTCGGTAATGGCTGCAAACTTGGGCATCAGCAATCTGGCAGCATTGCCCGACCTTCGCATCTTTAAGCAAACACTGCATGTGCCCACAGTGAACAATAAACTCGGTTTGGGCGAGAAGAAAAAGTGTCAGAAGATGCTCATGGAGATTTATGGCTTGAGCGAAGGCTTCTTCAAGGAAATTGATGCAAGCATTAAGAAAAACTGCAAAAGCGTGAACGATGTTCGCAACTATCTGTTCCGTTTTCAGGGTTTTAGCCAGGATTTGATGATGCTGATGGGCAACCTGATGAAGTGGAAGTTCAGAGTGCCCGGCTTTATGCAGAAAGCCCTGCGTGCGATGACTGAAAAAACAGTCAACGATGTGCTGACCAAAGACACTTGGAAAGATGACGGAGTGCGCAAGGCGTGTCTTGTGATTCGCCAGTATCAGCATACACTCGGCTACAGCGCATCCTGGATGACAGAGTATGTTTATAACATTGTGGCTTTGGCGAAAAAAGAACCCAAACCTGCAGATTTGGAAGAGAAAAAATAATTAACTTTCTTGCAAGACAGGATTTTATTATCTACCTTTGCGCAAAACAAGATGCCTTAAGCACTTCTGTGAAATGCACGTAGGCCTTAAGTGTAGTCCTTTTTTTTGAAAGAAAATGACCAAGGAGGAAGAGATACTGTTACGCAAGTTTGAAACCAGAGTCCGTCAGATGATTCTGCAATACAAAGAGCTCGAAGCCGAAAACCGAGAGCTTTATGAATTGGTGGATCAGAAGGAACGCGAATTGGAGCAGGCTAAGGCAGAAACAGAAACTGTTCGCCGAGACTACGCTAACCTGAAACTGGCAAAGATGATAGAAATTGGCGATAACGACTTGAAAAACGCCAAAACAAGATTGTCGAAGCTGGTGCGCGATGTCGATAAGTGTATCGCGCTGTTGAATGTTTAAGAGATAGCGCGATGGAAGGAATGAGTGATAAGTTTACGATTCAGCTTCTCATCGGGAATCAAATGTATCCCGTAACGGTAAGACGCGATCAAGAAGAAATTTTCCGTAAAGCCGCGAAGCTGATCAATGGCAAACTGAGCAAGTATCAACAGGCTTACCAGCATCAGCCGTATGAAAAGTACATGTCGATGGCATTGCTTGAATTGGCTGTGGGAGTGCTGCAAGCCGGAGAAGATAACGACAAAGGACCTTATCAGGAAACTTTGGAACAACTCACAAAGGAAATGGAAGATGTCTTGGGCAAATAAGAAAATGCCAATGCCCATTCAGAAAGACCTAAGTGAGACCTATAAATGCCATGAAAGAAACGCTGATGAGTTGTGAGGCAACCACAGGTTGCTAAATGCAACGAACGATTTCATCCTTTCATAACCCCATTGAGAGCCAACGTGCACCATTGCTGCCCAAGCCTTGAAGAAAGGCGAGAGCGGTTGTGGTGCATTTTTATTTACAATAACAACAAAAAGAAATGGAAGCAGTGATATTTATCGTGGCTGGTTTGGTGATAGGAGCGGTGGGCGGATATTGTTTCTTCAGATATGTGATGAAGAACAAATATCGCGCCACGCTTGAAGAAGCCGAGAGAGAGGCCAATGTCATTAAGGAGAAAAAACTCCTTGAGGTAAAAGAAAAATTTCTCAACAAGAAAGCAGAATTGGAAAAGGAAGTGCAGCAGCGCAACCAGAAGATTTTGCAAGTAGAAAACAAACTGAAACAACGCGAAATCGGTCTGAACCAACGCCAAGAGGAATTGGGACGCAGAAAGTCCGAACTCGACAACACGCAGAACCGTCTGAACAATCAGGCGCAAATGCTGACGCACAAAGAAGAAGAGCTTGAAAAACTGCAGGCTCAGGAACGCGAAAAGTTGGAAGAGCTGAGCGGTCTTTCGGCAGAGGAAGCCAAGAAACGTCTCGTGGAGTCGCTGAAAGACGAAGCGAAGAGCGATGCTCAGTCATACATCAACGAAATTATGGACGATGCCAAGATGACAGCCAACAAGGAGGCCAAGCGCATCGTTATCCAGAGCATTCAACGTGTGGCTACAGAGACCGCAATCGAAAACAGCGTAACCGTTTTCCATATCGATAATGATGAGGTTAAGGGACGCATTATCGGCCGCGAGGGTCGCAACATTCGAGCTTTGGAAGCCGCTACCGGTGTTGAAATTGTTGTGGACGATACTCCCGAAGCCATTGTGATTTCTGCTTTTGACCCTGTGCGTCGTGAGATTTGCCGTTTGGCGCTCCACCAACTCATTGCTGATGGCCGTATTCACCCGGCGCGCATCGAGGAAGTGGTTGCCAAGGTTAAGAAACAGGTGGAAGAAGAAGTGATCGAGACCGGAAAACGCACCACGATTGATTTAGGAATTCATGGGTTGCATCCCGAACTCGTTCGCATCATAGGTAAGATGAAATACCGTTCTTCTTATGGTCAGAACCTCCTGCAGCACGCACGCGAAACAGCCAATCTGTGTTCGGTGATGGCAGCAGAGTTAGGATTAAACCCCAAGAAAGCCAAGCGAGCCGGTTTGTTGCACGATATAGGTAAGGTGCCCGATGAGGAGAACGAACTCCCGCACGCTCTCTATGGTGCTAAGTTGGCGGAACGCTTCAAGGAGAAACCTGAGATATGCAATGCCATTGGTTCGCACCACGACGAAATGGAAATGACCACGCTTTTGGCTCCCATCGTTCAGGTGTGTGATGCCATCAGTGGTGCTCGTCCCGGTGCACGCCGTGAGATTGTGGAAGCCTACATCAAGCGCTTGAATGATCTTGAGAACATTGCGATGAGCTATCCCGGTGTTACGAAAACCTATGCCATTCAGGCCGGTCGCGAACTGCGTGTTATCGTTGGAGCCGACAAGGTGGACGATAAGCAGGTTGAAGACTTGAGCGGAAAGATTGCCAAGCAAATTCAGGACGAAATGACTTACCCCGGACAGGTGAAGATTACGGTAATTCGTGAGACCCGTTCGGTAAGCTACGCAAAATAAGAAGATTTTCATGGCCGGTATTTCTGATGTAGGAAATGCCGGCCATGTTTTTTTGTTTTTGTGCATCAAAATCATGAAGTGAAAGAATAGTGTTTTAATTCAAATCCCAAGATGCTATGAACATATTGCGAAAAATGATGATGCTCCTTATGTCTTTTCTTCTGGTGGGAATGACAACCGGAGCGCAGAGTGTTTTCCAGGGAGTGGGAAAGGGGATTTCCTATGATGCGGAGGTGCAACTGACAGCTTCTTCCGGTCAGTCGCCTCTATGGCTGAATGCCAATAAGTATGGCCTGTCGAGTGTTGCAGGCGACAACGGCTACATACGTGCCGGCTTGTTCCGTTCCACAAGGGTCGACTCCGCTCGTCATTGGCGCATCGGTTACGGTCTTGATTTGGCGGCCGCTTACAACTTCACCGGCAGTTTTGTCGTGCAGCAGGCTTACGCCGATTTCGAGTACAAGAAGGTACGCTTGTCTGTGGGCAGCAAAGAACGCCCTGCCGAGCTGAAGAATCCTGAACTCAGTTCCGGCAGTCAGACGTTGGGCATCAATGCGCGTCCGGTGCCGATGATGCGCTTCGAACTCCCAGAATATATTTCTTTGACGGGACGCAGCAATTGGGTAGGCTTGAAAGGTCATATCGGTTACGGCTGGATGACCGATGGACGTTGGCAGGAAGATTATGTGTCGGCAGGGGCGCATTATGCCAAGAAGGCGTTATTTCATAGCAAAGCCGGATACTTGCGCATCGGTAATGAAGAGAAATTTCCATTGGTGTTTGAGGGCGGTCTGGAGATGGCTTGTCTGTTTGGCGGAACCATCTACAATGCTGTGGGTCGCACGGGTGTGCTGGCAGAACCATTGCAAATGGGCACAGGTTTGGGAGATATTATTGATGCTACACTCGGGACGGGCAGCGATGCCACGGATGGAGAATATGCTAATGCCGCAGGCAATACTTTAGGCTCATGGCTGCTCAGCCTGAAGTATGCAGGAAAAGATTGGAGCATCCGTGCTTATTATGATCACTATTTTGAAGATCATAGTCAAATGTTTTGGGAATATGGTTGGAGAGACGGACTCATCGGAGCAGAAGTGCAGTTGCCGAAGAATCGTTTTGTCTCCTCGCTGGTCTATGAGTATTTGCACACAAAGCACCAGTCCGGCCCCGTGTATCATGATCACACAGAAGCCATTCCCGACCAAATCAGTGCCATCGACAACTACTATAATCACAACCTCTATCAGGGATGGCAGCATTGGGGACAGGCATTTGGCAATCCGCTTTTCACTTCTCCGCTCTACAATCCCGGACACAATCTCACCTTTACCGGAAATCGTTTCATCGCGCATCATTTCGGTTTGTCGGGCGATCCGTTGCCAGGTTTGCACTATCGGCTTCTTTATAGCTACATTTCGGGTTGGGGGCGTTATGCCGTTCCGTTTGACGACGTGAAGTATACCAACAGCTTCCTGGCCGAAGTGAGTTATGCCTTGCCTCGCGTGGGGCGTGTCGATTTGAGGGGCTGGAGCGTGAAGGCTGCTTTCGCGCTCGACCGCAGCACTCAGATTGGTAACAACACCGGTTTCCAGCTGACCATCAGCAAGACAGGATTTCTTACCCGTTAATCAACAGCACAGATTATGAAAAAGATATTTTTGATGGCCTTTGTGGTCATGTTTGCCTTGACGGCTTGCGAAAAGACACCCGTTAATGGAGCGCTTGATGGTATGTGGCAACTCATGGAGGTGAGTGAGAAATCGCTTGCAGCAGAAAGTGGTTGGGCGCAAGCAAAGTCAACAAAGGGAGAGGGTATTTATTGGAATTTTCAATTGGACCTGCTCGTCATTCACTCCCAGCATCAACCGCTCAATGGCTATACGTTTGATACGGCAACCCGTTTCAGACACGAAGGTGGTCGCTTGGAACTCACCGAGATGTATGTTCATTATGACAATCGCGACAGCCTGATTCTTGACCCGGCAACAACCATTTTCGAACCGCTTTATATCCGCTCGAATCGGGCATCATATTCCGTGGAGAAGCTCACGAGTAAACAACTCATTCTCTGTTCGGAATATAATCGGTTGGTATTTAGGAAATTCTGAAAGTAGGGCGAGAGGCGGATGTGCTTCTTGCCTTTTCTTAAATATGTTGTCGGGCCTCAGATGCCTGATGTGCTAAAATCTGCAGTGCTTGTAGAATTTTTTGCAGTGCTTCCGCAAAATTCTACAAGCACTGCAGATTTTATGGGAATGGGGTTGGCGATGAGAAGAAGCCAATCGCAGTTTGGGAAAGCACATACCGGTCCTTCATAATTTGCTTTGTATTTCACTCACCTTGCACTAACTTTTTCCTCTCTTCGTTCGGTTGAAGTCAGGCTGCGGTTCGGAAAAGCTCAAACATGTTTGGCTTTTCTCTCGCCTTGCACTAACTTTTTCCTCTCTTCGTTCGGTTGAAGTTAGGCTGCGGCTCGGAAAAGCTCAAACAAGTTTGGCTTTTCTCTCGCCTTGCACTAACTTTGTGGGCGTTTATATATAAATAGTATGAAAACAACTCTAAAAATACCGCGTTGGATGCATCTCTTTGTGTGGCTTGTTACGGTGATGCTGTTCTTGGCATTCGAAAGCGGAGCACTGCCTACGATGTATTTTCAACCCGATGTTGAACAAGCATACGCCTTGCAAGTTGTGGCAGTGGTGCTGACGCTTCTCGGTAGTTATGTTTCGATGCGTCTGATGGCTTTCAGTGGTGTGAAGCAATCGGTGCGGAGTCAGGAAGAAATGCCGGCATTGCATACTTACGCCACACTTTGCATAGTGCGGACGCTCCTTGTGGCCATTGCCATTTGGTATAACCTGTTGGTGTATTATTTGGCTGATTTCAGCACCACCTTGTTCTATTGTTTCCTCATCACGGTAGTGGCTTCACTCTTCTGTTGGCCTTCGCAGGCAACGTTTGAGACCATGCGTGCTCCCCAATCGCAAGAACCGAAAAATCAGGCGTGATGAAACTTTCGGTGATTATTGTTAGCTATAACGTGAAGCATTATGTGGAGCAAAGTCTCCGCTCGGTGTTGAGAGCTGCTGATGGTATCGCAACAGAGGTGTTTGTGGTGGACAATGCCTCGGACGATAACACCATCCCGCACCTGCGTTCACGTTTTCCTGTGGCCGATTATCCCCATATTAATTTCATTCAGAATGCTCGCAATGTGGGATATGGCTGTGCCAACAATCAAGCAGTGGAACGTGCCCGGGGAGAATATGTGTTGTTCTTAAACCCCGACACACTGATTACCGAAAACACGTTGAAGGATTGCTTGCAATTTGCCGATGCACATCCGGATATGGGTGGCCTCGGTGTGAAGATGCTTGGTGCAGACGGAAGTTTTGCCTTTGAGTCGCGACGTGGTCTGCCCACTCCCTGGACGGCTTTTTGCAAGATGAGTGGTCTCTGTTCGTTGTTTCCGCGTTCGCGAAAGTTCGGCAAGTACTATATGCGCTATCTTGACGAAAACAAGGCCGAGCGGATTGAAATACTTTCGGGGGCTTATTTCATGGTGCCGCGATGCCGTTTAGAAAAATATGGCAGCTTTGACGAACAATTCTTCATGTACGGAGAAGACATTGATTTGTCTTACAGAATGATACTTGCCGGTTATCACAATTATTATCTGCCCACCCCCATCATTCACTACAAAGGCGAAAGCACGCATCGTAGTTCTTTCAGGTATGTGCATGTGTTCTACGATGCCATGCTCATTTTCTTCAACAAACATTTCCACCGTTTCGGGCCGCTCGTATCGCTGCCCATACGTTTTGCCATCGTGGTGAAGGGGTTGCTATCGCTCATCGGACAATGGTGCAAAGATTTCCGGAAATTTCTTTCGGTCAATCGGCGCATGGACGAGAAGCGTTATCTCTTTCTGGGAAGCGCTCAGAGCATCAGGGAAGCGAAGAAACTGGCACATGCGTGGGTGCTGAGAATGGATTTTGTGGAAGCAGATGCCGCTTCGATGCCGGAAGGACATTTGTCGATAAAGGAAGGGATGTCGAAGTATTACTGTGTGGTTTACGACCTTGGCTCGTTCTCCACTCGGCAAGTGCTTGACTTCTTGCAAAAGGCTCCGGGTAAATATATGTTGGGCACTTATGATTCTTCCACCGGTGTGATTATCACCAAGGACCAAGTGTTCGAAAACAAAGACATTACCGCAGAGTGATACATAACAGCGCTGCAAGATAGAGTATGGAGGCAGACTTTTTATACCTGGAAGATGAGGTGGTGAAGTTGCGGGCACTTGAACCGGAAGACTTGGAATTGCTCTACACCATCGAGAACGACACAACGCTGTGGCAGAAGGGATGTACGGATGTGCCGTATTCACGTTATGCATTGAAACAATACATAGCCTCGCAGCCGGCAGATTTTTACGAGCAGCGACAATTGCGCTTGCTGATTGTGCGAAAAAGTGATGGCAAAGCTTTGGGCTTGATAGACCTCACGTCCTACGAACCGCAGCATGCTCGGGCAGAAGTGGGCATTGTGGTGCTGGCCTCGGAGCGTGGACAAGGATATGCGCAACGTGCTCTGTGTCTTTTGGAACGTTATGTGGCAGAAATCTTTCGTCTTCGCCTGCTTTACGCTCATGTGTCTCAAACGCACAATGAGCCTTGCCGAAATCTTTTTCTCGCAGCAGGGTATCAGGAAGTTGCAGTGCTCCCCGATTGGGAGCGGAGAGGGGAGAACTTCTTTCCGGTAAGCATTTTCTTGAAAAAAATATAACATTTCTGCCCTCAGTGCTTGCATGTTTGAAAATAATCTCCTACTTTTGCACTCGCAATCGGGAAAAACAACCGTTGCAACCAAAGAGTTGGTGTGGTAGTTCAGTTGGTTAGAATACCTGCCTGTCACGCAGGGGGTCGCGGGTTCGAGTCCCGTCCATACCGCAAAGAAATCCGAAATGTCTTTCAAGATGTTTCGGATTTCTTTTTGTTTTTAGAAAATTCGCAAGCTCATTTTCATACTTTCCACTCACCTTTCACTATCTTTGGATAAGATAGGCTGCGGTTCGGGAAAGTTTTAGAAAATTCGCAAGCTCATTTTCACACTTTCCACTCACCTTTCACTATCTTTGTCGCCGATGGTGCTAAACACATTCAATAAGTATGAAACTATGGCTCAACTGAAAACTTCAAGCATATCTAATGGTTTTACGCCGCAGGAGGCTGCCGAATTGCGGCGGTGTCTGTTGGCTTTATGGCGTTTGCCGAATGCCCGTATGGAGTATGGAGAAGCGCGAAAGCTTTATGATTTTCTTGCAACGGCTTGTGCCAACGAAGTGCCTCGCGATGTCTTTGGCATAAACCGTGTGGTGTTGGCACTTCAAACCATCGAATTGGCTGTGAGTGAGATTGGGCTGCGTGGTGCAGTGCTCAAGGCTTATTTGCTTTGCGCTGTCGGAGCGGACGAACGCCATGAAGAGCTGTGCAAACTCATGGGTACCGACGTGGTGAATGCCATGGCAGCCTTGCGCCGTGTGGAGGCCTTGGAAGTGAAAACCGAGGCCATGCGTACGGACAACTTTCGCAATCTTTTGGTGAGTCAGGCCGGCGATATGCGTGTGGTTCTGCTGTTGATAGCTGCCAATGTGAGTGTGATGCGTCGCATTAAGAACACCGAAGCGCGCGAGCAGCAACTGAAAACATCCACCGAGGCAGCTTACATATACGCTCCTTTGGCGCACAAGTTGGGACTCTATAAACTGAAAAGCGAATTGGAGGATCTTTCATTGAAGTATATGGAGCGTGAGGCTTACTATATGATTAAGGACAACCTCAATGCTACAAAGAAGAGCCGCGATGCCTATATCGAACGTTTCATTGCACCAATTCGCGAAATGCTCGATGCCGAAGGATTGAAGTATCACATGAAAGGCCGCACCAAGAGCATACATTCCATCTGGCAAAAGATGAAAAAGCAGCAGTGCGGTTTCAATGGCGTGTATGACCTTTTTGCCATTCGAATCATCATCGATGCACCGCCGTCAAAGGAGAAGGAACAATGCTGGAAGGCTTTTTCGCTCATCACTGCCAAATATGAAAGCAACTTGAAGCGACTGCGCGATTGGATCACTGTGCCCAAGAGCAATGGCTATGAGAGTCTGCACATCACCGTGCGAGGACCGGAAGACAAATGGGTGGAGGTGCAAATCCGCACTGAGCGTATGGATGAGGTGGCTGAACACGGGCTGGCTGCGCATTGGCGATACAAAGGTGTGAAGCAGAGTGGGGGAGGTGTTGATGCATGGTTGGCCGGGATACGTTCGGCGCTTGAGAGTGGCGATGAGGCTTTGCTCACGGAAAACCTGAGTAGCGGCACGCAGCAGCATGAGGTCTATGTTTTCACTCCCAAGGGCGACCTCTTCCGACTGCCGGCCGGTGCCACTGTGCTCGACTTTGCCTATCACATCCATACGGCTGTGGGAAATCGCTGTGTGGGTGGTCGTATCAACGGACGCGCTGTTCCCATTCGCCAACAGCTTGAAAGCGGAGCTACGGTGGAAATTCTGACGCAGAACACGCAGACTCCGAAAATGGAATGGATATCTTCGGTAGTCTCCTCGCATGCCAAGGCCAAAATACGTCAATCGGTCAAAGAATTGCAAGCCCGTGAGGGGGTGTTGGCCCGCGAATTGTTGGAACGTAAACTCAAGAACCGAAAAATTGAATGGGATGAGGACAACATCAACCGCTTGGTGAAGAAGGCCGGCTTCAAGGAGTCGAGCGAATTCTTCAAGGCTATAGCCGACGAGAAGGTGGACGTGAACGAGCTGATTGACCTTTACATTGAGTTGGCGCGACGCGAAATGGGTTTGGCCGAGAGAGCCGCCGCACGTTCGGCGGAGGAATACAACTTCATGGCAGAGCGCGAAAAGCAGGTGAAAGGGGAGGACGATGTGCTGGTGATCGACAGAAACCTGAAGGGCATTGACTTTCAGATGGCACGCTGCTGCAATCCCGTGTATGGCGATGAGGTGTTCGGCTTCGTAACTTCGGGCGGTGGCATCAAGATTCACCGCACCAATTGTCCCAATGCTCCGGCCTTGCGCGAGCGTTTCGGCTATCGTGTGGTGAAAGCCCGTTGGGCCGGAAAGGGAGGAGGAAAATATAGCATCACGTTGCACATCGTGGGGCAGGACGATTTAGGAATTGTGAACAACATCACATCCATCATCTCCAAGGAAGAAAAGATTATGCTCCGAAGTATCAACATTGATAGTTATGACGGACTTTTCAGTGGCATCCTCACAGTGTTGGTGGACGACACCCAAGTGCTCTCTTCTCTCATCAAGAAAATACGAACCGTGCGCGGTGTTAAGGCAGTTTCGCGCAGCTGAAAACTGTAGTCATGTGCGTCTATATATAATATATGGTATAGCAAATCGGAAATAAAAACTCAAAACGATAAGACCAATTTATGAAAAAAAACTACGTCGTTCCCAATATGGAGACTGCAGAACTGCAATCGGAAAAGGTGCTGGCAGTCTCCGGTTCTATCACTCCCGGACAAGGCGGAGGTGAAATCAAGAGTGTTAAACCAACGCGGAAAAGACATTTGCTTTGGGGTGCATCTGTTCATAGTGAAGAGGAAGAGTAAAAAGACTAAATAGAAAATAATACGATTATGAAGAAAGGTTTATTATGGATTGTGGCGGCGGTAGCTGCTATGGTTTCGTGTTCAGAGGATGACGGGCCTAAATATCCGGAAGAGAATGGCGTAATCTGTTCGTCTGTGAAGATTGTGGGAAATACATCAGCAGAAAATGATGACAAAGACGATGACACCGGCTTAGACTCTAATTTGCCTTCGCTGGGAGTAACTATCGGTGGTGCTGATTATACGCAGTACTCTTGGGAAGTTGGTGATAAAGTTGCTATCACCTCACATTATAGCCTCAAAAGCGTAGAGACAATGACGGCTATGACTTCCGGCACGGACAATGTGAAATTTTCCACAGATTTCAGCACATATAACATCGCAAACGAGGCTTTCTACGCAGTTTATCCCTATAATGAGACTTTGTCGTCCGGTGCTGCCGGTATTGAGGGAGGAGGGCGCTTTGTTGTGGATGTCGTAGCGCAAGATGGTACTCCTCAGAACTCCGCTTTGTTGGCTGCCCATGCTGTTGGCTCAATCAAGAACATGCATTTGCAGTTCTATCCTGTCAATTCTTTGCTGCGGGTTGAAGTTGTGGGTGCTCCGGGCGCGCTCAAGCAAGCCGTTTTGCGACAGAAGAATAACGAAAACTTCATCACGCAATATGTTTGGGATATTGTTGAAGCTAAGTGTTACAAAACCGGAGCCAGTGGCAATGCTATTACTATCAAGAATCCCTCGTCCGAAGGCTTCTTTATTTCGCTTCCCCCCGATTTGGCGTTGAACGACTTTGTGATTGAGTTGTACACGGAAGACCGGTTAATGAAAAAGGAATTCTCGGCCATGACTTTCAAAAGGGGGTACACTTATCGTGCCAGAATAGACTGGTGTACTTCTGAGCCTAAGGTAACTTGCGGCGCACGTACCAGCTACGACTATTACTTGGAGGGCGACATCGAACGTGCCAACTATATGGTTAACAATGCGCTTGTGATTGGCGATTTGTGGATAGACGGCTCAGGAACATTCTCCGATGCACACTCCACTTATGAGGGAATAAACGATGATTATATCCAGCGTGCCGGTCTGTTGGTGAATGGAATTGAATATGATATGCCGTTTAAGGATGGCATCATTGGCTATAACACGGAGAAGGGCATCAAACATCCGCAATTGCGTTGGGGAAGTCATGCTGTTACTGCTTATGTGGTGTTGAAGGACGGAACACGCTATACGCACACCAAGTTGGTGCATATTACCGGTATTCCCTACAAAACCGATAGCAAAAATGACTGTTATGGCTTCTATTCCGACGATGATGTAACCAAGGCACACTATTATCCTTGGCGCAATGCGGACAATGGAGAGGCGGATGTGGCTACGATTGTGCGCTTTAAGGGGCACGATGGACTGACAATGGAAGGCGTTTCCCGTTGGCCGCAGGTGCTCTCGCCGGCTTTCCATATTCCTTCCGACAAGGGTATTGATATTTATGCTTACTGGGCTGTGTCTCATTCCGGCTGGATAGCTACCACAGTGTCTCTTTATCTGTCTGACATCTATGACAACAAACATGGACTGCCCTCGTTCTTAAGTAAAAAGCTGGATTCAGACGATTACTCTTCGGACAAGTCAAAGGTGGTAACCATGACGCCTACCATGCAATGCCTTCTTCTCAATCATGAATATGGTGCAATAGGTCCGGTTTCGACTGTGCATGAGTTACGCATTAAGTATGGAGAGAAGTAAGGTGAGTTCCTGCTTCTGAACTTTGAGCGCCTCGCATACAGCATGTGGGGCGCTCTTTTTGTAAATGCATTCAGGCTGCACCACTCTCAATTTGGTGCAGCCTGAATGGTATATGGGTCTTTTGAAATGTGGTCAGTTGGTTCATTCCAGCTGCTTTCGCAACGCTGCCATGAGGGCGGCACGTTGCTCCTCCGTGGCTTCAGGGATGTGGGTGGGGAGCAGTTCCTCCAGGGCTTGCAGTGCCTGGGTGCGCAGGGTGGCTCGGCCGGCTCGCAGGCCGCTCTGATAGTTGCGATAGGGCAGTAGGTTTCGGTTGAAGTTTCCGTCGCTCATGTAGGTGCTTTTTGTTTGGGTTTTAGGAGTTTATTGTTGCGAGTTTGTTGGTTGTTGAGGATTCTCCACGCTGTCGGAAGAAGCACTGTCGGCATGAGTGAAAATCATGCGCGAGGGTGTGCCTATGTTCTTCAGTGTTCCGTTGTCCGACAGCTTGCGCAGTGTGCGGTAAGCGGTGGCTTGTGTCATGCCGGAGGCAGTGGCAAATTGTTGGGCTGTGAAGAATGTGCGCTTTTCGAGCAGTCGGGAGACAATCTGTTCGGTTTCGGCTTCGCTCAGGTTGCGCGAGTGCTTTCCGGCGTGCTTTGTGATGGTGAACTGCGCGTCTTGCAGTTTTCGCATCAATGCTTTTTCGGGTCTGAAGAGCACGTTGCTCACGCGGGGATGCTTCACCCGAAGCCGTCCGTTGCGGTCGGGTTCGATTTCGCCCTCCATGGCGAGCGAGAGATAGCCCAGTCCTTCCAGGTGAATGCCGTTGCCGGCCAGCAACTCTTCGCGCACAGAGGAGGCAAGTGCCGACAGAGCAGCCTTGACATCGGAGGTGGTGAGCGAGCAGGCCTTTTCGATGCGCTCGGCCAGTGTGATGCTTGTGGTGGTCTTGTTTTCGATGATGCGCAAGTGGTGCTTGTTTTCACTTCTGAGGCATCCGGAATTTTTGTAAATGTCGTAATTGATAGCCATGTTGTTTCTTATAAGTTTTGTGAATGCTTCTAAGTGGTTGTGTAATTGCGTTTTAGTGCTTGTTGCAGTGCTTCTCGTTTTATTATCATGCGCATGAAACGTTCTTCTCATGCGCATGAGACGTTCTTATCATGCTGATGATAATTTCTTATCATGCGCATGATAATTCATCAAGAGTGCCACAAAGATACACTTTTCTTGCGTTTTGTTGTCCCTTTCCGGCCTTTTGTTTGCCCCTCTGTGCGATGCCGGTGAGGCGGGTAGGTGCATGCATTGGGCGAAAAGCATCATAAAAAACCTGAACTGAGGTGTTATTTTTGGCCGTGAGCATGCGGTTTTCTGCGGAAAATACATAAATTTGCACGCAATAAAATCCTAAAAGTATGAAGCCCTCTTTTATTGCCGACAAAATCGTGATGGACGGACTTACTTATGACGACGTCCTTTTAGTTCCCGCTTATTCCGAAGTGCTTCCGCGCACAGTGTCGCTCAGCACACGTTTCTCACGCAACATTGAGCTGCAAATACCTTTCGTAACGGCTGCCATGGATACCGTTACCGAGGCTGCCATGGCCATTGCCATAGCACGCGAAGGTGGTATCGGTGTGATTCATAAGAATATGTCCATCGAGGACCAAGCCCGACAGGTGGCCATCGTGAAGCGTGCCGAGAACGGAATGATTTACGACCCGGTTACGATTAAGCGCGGCAAGACCGTGCGTGATGCCTTGCAATTGATGAGCGAATATCGCATCGGTGGCATTCCCGTGGTGGACGATGATATGCACTTGGTGGGCATCGTGACGAACCGCGACCTGCGTTTCGAACGTGAGCTCGACAAGCTCATCGATGACGTGATGAGCAAGGAAAACCTCATTACCACTTCGCAGCAAACCGACCTCGTGGCGGCTGCACAAATTCTGCAGGAAAACAAAATCGAAAAGCTCCCCGTTGTTGATAAAGACAACCGCTTGGTGGGCTTGATTACCTATAAAGATATTACCAAAGCCAAGGACAAACCCATGGCCTGCAAGGACTCAAAGGGCCGCTTGCGTGTGGCTGCCGGCGTGGGCGTAACAGCCGACACCTTCCAGCGCATGGAGGCACTCATCAATGCCGGTGTGGATGCCATTGTCATCGACACAGCGCACGGACACTCCAAGTCTGTGATTGAGAAGCTCCGCGAAGCAAAGGCTGCCTTCACAGGTGTGGATATTGTTGTGGGTAATATCGCTACTGCAGAAGCAGCTCGCATGTTGGCCGAAGCAGGTGCCGACGCCATCAAGGTGGGTATCGGTCCCGGCTCTATCTGCACCACTCGCGTGGTGGCAGGTGTGGGTGTTCCCCAGCTCTCAGCCATTTATGATGTGGCTTGCGCTTTGCAAGGCACAGGCGTACCCCTCATTGCCGATGGCGGTTTGCGCTATTCGGGCGACGTGGTCAAGGCGTTGGCAGCCGGTGGTTGCAGCGTGATGATTGGTTCGTTGGTTGCCGGTACAGAGGAATCGCCGGGCGAAACCATCATCTTCAACGGTCGTAAGTTCAAGACCTATCGTGGCATGGGCTCGCTCGAAGCTATGGAAAACGGTTCGAAAGACCGCTACTTCCAAGCCGGAGTGGCAGATGTGAAGAAGCTTGTTCCCGAAGGTATTGCCGGTCGTGTACCCTACAAAGGCTCTGTGCAGGAGGTGATTTATCAACTCGTCGGAGGTCTTCGTTCGGGTATGGGATATTGTGGTGCGGCCACCATCGAGCAGTTGCACAATGCCAAGTTTACTCGTATCACCAATGCCGGTGTGCTCGAAAGTCATCCGCACGACATTACCATCACCAGCGAAGCTCCCAACTACACCCGCCATGAGTAATGGGGTGGGGCTTCCCCAAGTTTAATTGTATACAATAATAATATAATAAATGAGAAAGTTTCAGCTTCGCAAGCAACTGCTGCTCACGTTCTCGGCTCTGCTGTTGGCCGCTTCCGGAGTGCAGGCCGTGAACATTCTGCCCGTACCGGGATTTTCCTACATCGGAAGTGCTCATGTTGTCGGTACACCCGATAACGACCCCGTGGTGCTCACCGTCAACGGAGTGCCCGTTACGCGTTCCGAATTCGAATATGCCTACAACAAAAACCGCGACATCGAAGGTGCCGTGGAGCAGAAGAGCGTCAGAGAGTTTGCCGACATGTATGTTGACTATCGTCTCAAAGTGGCAGCCGCCCTCGATGCGCGTCTTGACACCGTTTCAGCCTTCCGTCAGGAGTATCGTGCCAACCGCGATATGCAGCTCACGCCTTTCCTCGTGGACACCTGCTTCATCGACTCCATTGCACATTCGCAATACAAGCAAATCGAAACAGCCCTGGCTGGTCAGGACATGCTGCGCCCGGCGCATATTCTCATCGCCGTTCCTCAGAATGCCACGGCTGAGCAGGCCGAAGCTGCCAAGCAAACGGCTGATTCTCTGTATGCCGCTCTGAAAGCCGGTGCCGACTTTGCTGCATTGGCCAAGCAACACTCCAAGGATCCCGGTTCGGCACGCCAAGGAGGATTGCTCCCTTGGATTGGTCCCAACAACACCGTGAAGGAGTTCGAAACCGCCGCCTACGCACTTCAAGCCGGCGAAATGTCGCAACCGGTGCTCACGCAGTTTGGTTATCACATCATTTTGATGAAAGAACGCAAGACGCTCGAAAGCTATGAAAGCCTTCGCTCAATGCTTATCACCAACTTGAAGCGTCAGGGCATTGAGGAAGCGTCGATGGAATACCGCATCAAAAAGATGATTGAAGCTTCGGGTGGTCGTCTCACTCGTGAGGAAGTGATTGAGCAAGTGATGAACACGGAGGTCAACAGCCGTCCCGAACTGAAATATCTCATCAAGGAGTATCACGACGGCTCTTTGGCTTTCGAAATCACCAAGATCAAAGTGCTCGATCCTGCTGCCAATGATGCAGAAGCTCTTGAGGCATACTATAAGAAGCACAAGAAGAATTATCAGTGGGACGAACCGCGTTTCAAAGGCTTTGTGTTGCTTCTCAAAGATGCATCTCTGAAAAAGCCCGTGCAGAAAATCCTTAAGAAGTATGCCGATGCTGATTGGCGTGCAGAGCTTAAGAAAACCGTGAACCGCGACTCCACTCAAGTCTTTGTTACCGGTCCGTATTTGGCAAAGCAAGGCGAAAACAAATACATCGACATGGTGGTGTTTGGCAAAGAGGCTGTGAAACCCGTTGCCAAGTTCCCCATCACTGATGTCTATGGCAAATTGCTCAAAAAGCCTTCCGGCTATCTGGACGTCAAGTCTTTGGTCGTAAGCGATTACCAAGACGTGATGATGAAGGCTTGGTTGGAAGAGTTGCGTGCCAAGTATAAAGTTGAAATCAACGAAGAAGTGCTTGCCACGGTCAACAATCATTAATGCACAAGGCGTACCGACTTGTTCGTACAGACTCCAAACAAACGAAAGAGCACTTCTCAAGCACCTTCTAATGATGCTGTTGGTGCTCTTTCCTTTCAGTAAAACACACCAAATGAAGAAGACTTTCCTAAGCACCCTCCTCTTTTGTTTTGCAGCCGTTTCCACATTGGCGCAACGCAACATCGTGGACGAAGTGATATGGGTGGTGGGCGACAATGCCATTCTGCTTTCCGATGTTGAGGAAACGCGTATCAGCGCTGAGATGGACAACAATCCGTTTGCCAGACCATATTGTGAAATCCCCGAGCAGCTGGCTTTGCAGCAACTCTACCTGCATCAGGCAGACCTTGACAGTATCACCGTGAGCGAGGGCGACATTATACGTGCTGTGGACGAGCGACTCAACTTCTATCTGCAAAACTTCGGGTCGCGTGAGAACATCGAAGCCCAAGCTCGTAAACCTTACGCCTTGCTGCGCGAACAACTCAAGCAAACCATGCGCGACAATCAGCGCGTGCAGATGGTGCAGCGCAATCTCACAAAGAATATCAAGGTTACCCCGGCAGAAGTTCGTGAATACTTCAAGAATGTTCCGGAGGACAGTCTGCCTTTCATCCCTACACAGGTGGAAGTTCAGATCTTGACTTACCAACCTGAAGTGTCGCGTCAGGAAGTCGAACGTATCGAGGAGAGACTTCGCGAATACGCTCGCCGCGTTAATGATGGCGAGAGCGAATTTTCAACCCTTGCCCGTCTGTATTCGCAGTGCGGCAGTGCTCGTCAGGGAGGCGATTTGGGATATAACGGACGCAATCAGTGGGTGCCGGAGTTTGCCAATGTGGCTTTCTCCTTGAACGATCCGAAAAAGGTCTCCAAGATTGTGCGTTCAGAGTTCGGATTTCACATCATTCAGTTCGTAGATAGAAAAGGCGACAAAGTCCGTGTTCGCCATATTCTTCTGAAGCCCGAAATTGAAGAAAGCGAGTTTGCACTTGGCATCTCACGTCTTGATTCTGTGGCTGCAGACATTCGTGCCGGAAAGTTTACTTTTGACGAGGCTGTGCTCGCTCTGTCGGACGACAAAGACACTCGCAACAATCACGGACTCATGGTCAACACTTCTGAAGAGGATGGAAGCATCACTTCACGCTTTCAGATGAAAGACCTTCCGCAGGACGTGGCTCGCGTTGTTGAGGGTATGCAAGTGGGAGAGGTGTCTAAACCTTTCCGCATGATAAACGAGAAAGGTCAGGAGTATTGCGCCATCATTCGCCTCAAGAACCGTATTCCCGGACACCGTGCCGGCATCACCGAGGACTTCCAGGTGTTGCGCGAAGTGGTGCTCAACGAGCGTCGTGAACGGTGCTTGCAAAATTGGATTCGCGAGAAGCAGAAATCCACCTACGTACGCATCAATCCCGATTGGCGCAACTGCGATTTCAAATATCCCGGATGGGTGAAGTAATAAGCCGATAAATTTATCTCATTGGCATACATTAAATATATATATAGCAAACGAACTCTTGCCCCGGCATTGTTAATCCTTGTGGGATTGATGTTGGCCCGGGCAATTGCTTTTGCTATGCCTTATGATAAGCGTCCGCAAAAGAAAGGTGACGAACGCATTTATCTCATTCATGCCGATAATCTTCGCCACAATCAGTTTGCGCATCCCGATGCCCAAATGGCAAGCGGAAACGTCGAGTTCTTGCACAACGGCATGCGGATGTATTGCGACAGTGCCGTCTATTATCAAACCACCAACTCATTTGAGGCGTTTGGACATGTGAAGATGCTGCAAGGCGATACGCTTTCGCTTGTGGGCGAGTACCTTTTCTATGATGGTGAAGTGCAGATGGCGCAAATTCGTCGCAATGTGGTGATGAAGCACCGCAAGTCTGTGCTTACAACCGATAGTCTGAACTATGACCGCCTGTATGACGTGGGCTATTTCTTTGATGGAGGAAAGTTGGTGGACGGTTCCAACGAACTCACATCCGATTGGGGAGAATACTATCTGTCTCAGAAAAAATCAACATTCAATTACAATGTTCGCTTGGTCAATCCTAAGTTCGAGTTAACCTCTGACACGTTGCATTATGACCTTGCTACGAAATGGGCAGATGTTCGCGGTCCTTCCAACGTTGTTTCGGGTGAAAGCCGCATCTATACCGAAAACGGCCTCTACAACACCAACACACAGCGCGCCCGATTGTATGACCGCCCTCAGCTTTTCAACAAAGGCCGTCGCATGAGTGGCGACAGTCTTCACTATGACAAGGCGAATGGAGTGGCAACATTCTTTCGCAACATCTATTATGAGGACACGCAAAGCAAGAACATCCTGACGGGAAATTATTGCCGATATAACGAACAGACGGGTGAGGCTTTGGCCACCGATAGCGCATTGGCCAAAGACTATTCCAATGGTCAGGACACGCTCTTTGTGCATGCCGACAGTTTGCGCCTCTACTCTTACAACCTGAAGACAGATTCCGTTTATCGTGTGCTGCACGGCTATTTCCATGTGCGGGCTTACCGCTCCGATGTGCAGGCCGTTTGCGACTCTTTGGTGTTTAATTCCAAGGAGCGTCGTCTCACCCTTTTCCGCGACCCGATTGTTTGGAGCGACCATCGGCAGCTTGTCGGTGAGGAGATAAGTGTTTTCACCAATGATTCAACCATTGACAGCGTGTATGTGGAACGCCAGGCGCTGCTTGTGGAACGCCTCGACTCGCTCCATTACAACCAGGTGGGAGGGCAATTGATGAAGTCTTATTTCGTGGATGGCGAGATGCGTGAGAACCATGTCAATGGCAATGTCCGCATAATTTATTACCCGTTGGAAAAAGACAGCCTCATACTTTATCAGAACTATACCGAAGCTCCGAAGATGCGCACTTATCTTCAAAAGCGCAAACTCAAGCGTGTGTGGGCAGGCCCCGAACCCACCGGATGCACTTACCCCATCGGGGCTGCACCGCGCGAGCATTGTTTTCTTGAAAGTTTTGCTTGGTTCGACTACATTCGTCCGCGCGACAAGCACGACCTGTTTGAGTGGCGGCCCAAGCATGCCGGAGCAGAGCTGAAGCCTTCTGTGCGTCGCAACGCCCCTCTTCAAACTTTGGATTAGCCACCTATATTTTCTTTCACTCATGAGCGACATCATTCATCTTCTCCCCGACAGCGTAGCCAACCAGATAGCTGCCGGTGAAGTCATTCAGCGACCTTCTTCTGTCATTAAGGAGTTGGTGGAGAATGCCATTGATGCCGGAGCCACGCAGGTGCAAGTGCTTGTCAGCGATGCCGGAAAAACATGCATACAGGTCATTGACAATGGCAAAGGCATGAGCGAAACCGATGCACGCATGGCTTTCGAACGGCATGCTACGTCCAAAATTTCGGCCGCGGCGGATCTCTTTGCGCTGCGCACCATGGGCTTTCGTGGCGAAGCACTTGCTTCCATAGCTGCAGTGGCACAGGTGGAACTGAAGACTAAGCTGCGTGGGCACGATCTCGGCATTGCCATCACCATCGAAGGCAGTCGGGTCGTCAGTCAGGAGCCGGTGGCATGTCCCGAAGGGGCAAATTTTGCAGTGCGAAATTTGTTTTTCAACATTCCTGCCCGCCGCAAATTCCTTAAGTCCAACCAGACCGAACTCACCAACATTCTTGCGGAGTTCGAACGCATTGTGTTGGCTCATCCGGATGTGGCTTTCACGCTTCATAGCAATGGCACTTCCATGCTGAACCTTCCCGTTGGCAATTTCCGTCAACGCATCGTGGGTGTTTTCGGAAAGCGTCTTGACCAACATTTGGTGCCGGTTCAGGTTGAAACCCCTCTGGGATGCATTTCCGGCTTCGTCGGTACACCCGAAACGGCTCGCAAGCGCGGCATGCACCAATTCTTTTTTGTCAACGGCCGATATATGCGGCATCCCTATTTCGCCAAAGCCGTGCAGTCGGCCTACGAGCGCATTGTTCCCGAAGGCGAGCAAGTGTCTTTCTTCTTGAAGTTTGAAGTGGATCCGGCTCGCATCGATGTGAACATACATCCGGCCAAGACCGAAATCAAATTCCAAGACGAACAACCGCTGTGGCAGATACTGCAAGCTGCCGTGCGTGAGGCTATCGGTCGTTTCAGTGCAGTTCCTACCATCGACTTCGACACCGAAAACCGTCCCGACATTCCGGTGTTTGCACCATCGTCAGAAGTGGCTCCCCCCACAGTCAGCATCGACACCACCTTCAATCCGTTTTCATCCCCTTCGGGAAAGACCGGTCACGCTGTGCCCATGTCCACATCTGTGCAACGTTCGGGAGGAACAACCACCGATTGGCAAAAACTTTATGACATAGCCCGTCAGTCTGAAGAGTCGGCCACAGCAGCCTCTCCCAAACTATATGATGACTTGGCAGGAGCAGAAAAGCAGTCGTGGGAAAAAGGTTCGTCCGAATACTTTCAATACAAAGGCCGCTTCATCATCACGTCGGTGAAGTCGGGACTCATGCTGATTGACCAACACAGGGCGCACATGCGTGTGCTTTATGACATCTATCGTCGGCAATTGAACGAGCGCAACGGTGTGGTGCAAGGTTTGCTCTTTCCGCAGTTGTTCAGTCTGCCTCCCTCGCAGCAACCGGTGCTCGAGAAAATCCTTCCCGAACTCTCAGCCTTAGGTTTCGATGTCTCAAACATGGGCGGTGGCGACTATTCCGTGTCGGGCATTCCGGCCGGAACGGAAGGGCTCAATCCCGTGGAACTGCTGCAGACCTTGGTGGCAGAAACCGGCGATAAGGTGGACGTGAAAGAAGAGGTGCACCGTGTGATGGCTCTGGGGTTGGCACGAAAATCTGCCATCCCTGTGGGGCAAGCCCTCTCGTCTGAAGAAATGGAGGATCTCGTGGAAAAACTCTTTCTTTGCGAAACGCCCAATTACACCCCCAATGGCAAGCTTGTGTTGACCATTTTGGCCAACGAAAAGGTGGAGCGCATGTTCGACTGAAAGCGAAAAGAGTTCTTCTCAACTCATTTGTGAAAACTGCCTGCCCGATGGGCAAAAATCCGCAAGGCGTTTAGAATTTTCTGCAGTGCTTGTAGAAATTTCTAAACGCCTTGCAGATTTTCGGTGCATGCGGTGGTAAAAAACGGCTTATCGGAAAGTATTCCGCGAAGAGCAGAGGCAACATTTATCAAAGGCTGTTTTTTCTTAGAAAAGCGGTGGGGAAAGAGCTGCTATAGAAGCCAAATGTTGCGTAACCTTAAATAAAGGATGAGGTAAGCAGTTCAAAGTTTAAATAGTGCGAAAAAGCAAGTTTGTTCACACTTTTTGGCATTGCCAAATTGCATGCGCATGCTTTTTCTCTACCTTTGCAGCATCGGTGGACGAATTGAGAACCGCCGAAAACACAACAAACAAAAAAATGAGCATTATGAAAAAGATGATGTTAGCACTCGCTCTTGTCAGCCTGGCTGTGGGAGTGAAAGCGCAAGAGACGGACATTCCTCGCTCGCGTTACAGCGTAAGCACCAACTCGTTTTGGGCGAATTGGTACATTTCAGCTGGTGGCGACTTCAATGCGGCTTATAGTTCGCAGGAAGCATCGGGCCTCAGTGGAAATCCTTTCAGCAGCAAGCGAGGCACTTTTGGCTTTGATGTTTCGGTGGGTAAGTGGTTCACACCGGGCATCGGTTTGCGCACCAAGATGGAAGGTGTTTGGGCCAAACAGGTCAACACGGAAAACGATCACCATGCATTTACCTACTGGAATCTGCATGAAGATGTGATGTTCGATGTGCACAACCTTTTGTTCGGCTACAAGGAACACCGCGTGTGGAACCTCGTTCCTTATGTAGGCCTTGGAGTGGCTCGCAACATGAGCGGCAGAAATTACGATTTCTCTTACAATGCAGGTTTGCTCAATAACTTCCGCGTCAGCAAGCGTGTCAGTTTGTTCCTTGACGTGTATGCCACCGCGGTGGAAGGCACTTTCGATGCTGCCGCAGCCGATGGTTGGGCAGAGCACAAGAAGAGCCACAGCCGTCATTGGGACAAGCTGGTGGGTGCTTCGGTGGGCGTAACCTATCGCTTGGGAAAACACACTTGGCAGAAAGCTCCCGATGTCGATGCCTTGATGGCCATCCATCGCGAACAGATGGAAGCGATGACGTTGGCCATGGCCGAACTTGAAGAAGACAATAAGCGCTTGCGCAGTGAGGGCAAGGTAACACTTCCGGCCTACATCCCGAGCGAGCCGGCGCAAGTTACGGAGGTGGTGGCACCGACCCTCTCAGTTTTCTTCGAACTTGGTTCTTCAAAAATAGCATCGCGCAAAGATCTTGTCAACCTGACAGAACTTGTGAACTATGCCATCGAGAACAATCGTAAGGTGGTGGTCAGCGGATATGCCGACAGCCGCACCGGCAATGCCGATTACAACCATCAACTCAGCTTGCGCCGTGCCGAAATGGTGGCAGCCGAACTCGAAACCATGGGTGTGCCGCGTGAAAACATCGTGGTGGAAGCCCAAGGCGGAGTGGACACCCTTACACCTTACTACTATAATCGTCGTGCCACGGTGAAACTGCAGTGAACATTGCATCACCACTGAACATAAAGTGCCGTCCGGAATGTTGCCGGGCGGCACTCGTTTTTGTGTGGACATGTCTGCTTTTTCCATATTCTCCCTTGTATGTCGGTCGGCTAATGTGATTTTTTGTAAATTTGCAGACAAACACGAAAAAGATGGAACACGAAGATAATTATCTGTATTCGCAAAACGTGCTCGACTTTGTGCGAGTTTGCACAGAGTATTGCCGCTTTTTGGAACAAGTGGCTGGTACTGAGCGCGAAGAGTTTGTAGATGTGATGCGCGGACTTCTGCCGATGCTCTATCTGAAAGGCTCGCTGCTGCATGCTGTTCCCGAAGTGCCAGGATATAACGAACAACGTGTAACCGAGGAGGATTACAATTACATTCGGGCACAGGTTTGCACCATTATGGGCGAGTTTGACGAATACTTGGACGTGTTTGTTGAAGACTTCAAGTTCTCCGACAAACCCATACTCTGCACCATCAGTGAAGACCTGGCAGACCTTTACCAAGTGCTTCGCGAATTGGTGGAATGCTTCCGCGAAGGATATGAAGAGTCGATGCAGGTGGCCATCTACGAGGTGCGTGAGCAGTTCTCCACTTATTGGGGACAAACCGTGCTGAATGCGTTGCGTGCTTTGCATGACGTTCGTTTCGGCGACCGATAAAATCTTTATTCATGCAAATACGAACTCTTCAGCAGCAAACCGATAAAGCGTACATACAAACGCTGCCACGTTTTAGTTTTGGTGGAAAAATCGTGGTGGTGCAGTCGCAAGCCGAAGTCCGCAAAGCACTCAGCGTGTTGCGACGTGAACTTGTGGTGGGTTTCGACACTGAAACGCGTCCTTCGTTCAAAAAAGGCGAAAAGCACAAAGTTGCTCTGCTGCAGCTGTCTACACATTCCGTTTGTTTTCTTTTTCGGCTCAACATGATAGACCTGACGGATGAGATTGCCGACTTTCTAGCCGACCCTTCGGTGCTGAAAGTCGGTCTGTCATTGACGGATGATTTGTCGGCCCTGCGTGGACGATATGCTTTGCAACCGCAAGGATGGATTGACCTGCAAAAATATGTGGCAGACATGGGAATTGCTGACCGAAGTCTGCAGAAACTTTATGCCAATGTGTTTGGGAAACGCATTTCCAAGCGAGCGCAACGCAGCAATTGGGAAGCGCATCCGTTGAGCGACTCTCAGAAAACCTATGCAGCCACCGATGCTTACACCTGCTTGCAACTCTATGACGAATTGTCGGCTTTGCGTGCTTCGGGAGCTTATCGCATCGCTGCTCCTGCAACTGAAGAAAACGAAGAAAAGAAAATATCATAAAACGAAATACATTCTATGGATTTGAAAACCATACAACTGCGTCGTGGAAAGGCAGAGAGCCTGCGCCGCTTTCACCCTTGGGTGTTCTCCGGAGCCATTGCTGCCCAGAGTCGTGATTTGCAAGAAGGCGACTTGGTGCAAGTGCTCGATGACCAAGGTAACTTCATTGCAGTGGGGCATTATCAGATTGGTTCGATTGCCGTGCGCGTTCTTTCGTTCGACCGCCGCAATATCGATGACGACTTTTGGGTGGAACGAATCGGCGAAGCCTATTCTTTACGTCGAGTGTTGAAGTTGGCCGGCCGCGAAGACAACGATGTTTATCGCCTTGTGCATGGTGAGGGAGACCGTTTGCCCGGGCTTGTGGTCGATGTGTATGGAGCTACAGCCGTGATGCAAGCCCACTCGGTGGGGATGCATGTGCAGCGTGAGGCAATTGCCGATGCAATCATCCGAGCCACAGAGGGAAACATTCGGAATGTGTATTACAAGTCGGAGACGACACTTCCCTATAAGGCGGATTTAGGACAAGAAAATGGATTCTTGCGTGGTGGCTCGCCGGCCAACATCGCAACGGAGAATGGCCTGAAATTTCACATCGATTGGCTGAAAGGTCAGAAAACGGGTTTCTTTGTTGACCAACGCGACAACCGCAGTCTGCTGGAACACTATGCCAAAGGGCGCAGCGTGCTGAACATGTTCTGTTATACCGGCGGTTTCTCGGTCTATGCTCTGCGAGGTGGAGCCACCTTGGTGCATTCGGTGGATAGCAGCTCAAAAGCTATCGATCTCACACGAGCCAATGCAGAATTGAATTTCCCCGGTGATACTCGTCATGACGCATTTGCCGAAGATGCTTTCCGCTATCTGCAACGCGCCGGCAATGATTACGACCTCATTGTTCTCGATCCGCCGGCTTTTGCCAAACACAAGGAAGCCCTTCGCAATGCTCTCAAAGGATATACAAGACTCAACGCCATAGCTTTTGAGAAAATCAAGCCGGGAGGCATTGTTTTCACATTCAGTTGTTCGCAAGCAGTCAACAAGGATCAGTTCCGTTTGGCTGTATTCACTGCGGCTGCCCAAAGCGGTCGCCATGTTCGCATCTTGCATCAGCTGCATCAGCCGGCTGACCATCCCATCAATATCTACCATCCCGAGGGTGAATACCTCAAAGGGTTGGTTTTGCAGGTAGAGTAGGAGCGTTGCTGAAAACCGTCAACAACCTTATAGATACAATTGCGGGAGGCCCGGTCGGGTCTCCCGCAATTGGTGTTTTATGTGAGAAGTACGAATTAGAACTGTACCTTCTTCACTGTGGTGTTCTTGCCATCGTCCACGCGAACAATGTAGCTGCCGGAGGGCAAGTGCAAACCGATGTTGCCGTTTACATTGCGTGAAACAACTGTGCGACCATCTGTGGTATAGACTGTGGCAACGGCATTGGCTGCATTGATGTGCAAACTACCGGCCTCAACGTTGATGGTAGCAGCTTGGTTGTTGCCAAATACATTCTTGATAGCTGTAATGTCAGAGACTTTCATGCTGGCAGCGTTGATGATTTCGCCGGTCTTGTTGTCAACTAACATAGCAACAACGTGCACATTATTGATGTCCTTGATATTGTCAGATACTGCAATGTCGTAAGTGTGGGTCTTGGTTTCACCGGGAACAATAGCACCGGAAAGACTTCCTTCAATGCCCCATGTGCCATACAAAGCACGGCCTACGTGATTGAAAGTGGCTTTGTAGTATGTTCCAAGCTTTGTTAAGTCTCCCAAGTAAGGATTGTTAGCGTAGTCGCTGGCGTACATAGCGAAATAATTGGATTGTGAGCCGGTGATACCGTCTTCTGTGAGAACGTAAGATATGCCGTAAGGAGTGTCATCGCAATTGATAGAGAACGAAGTAGAGGTTGTGATATTGATAGTCTTTTTGTCTTCGCTCAAACTCATGTTGTCGATGCTCAGAGTGGCTTCTGTGGGACGGGCGAAGATGTCGTTAACATCGTTGTCGATACCCATGTCTCCGCCGCGTGAGCCTGCATAAGGATCGCCATACACAACGCGATTGAGGTTGGCATAAGGGAACCCTGTACCAGCGAAGTAGGTGAGCACATCATTGAAGTCGGCTGCCTGCATGTTGTCACCGGGACCGGAGTGAACTGCTATGGGAATGAACTTATCACCATACTCATCAGAAAGCAAATCGATGGCCACCTGACCGCGCGGACACCATCCACACCATGTGCCGGTGAATTCTTCCATTACGACTGTGCGTTGTACTGACTTTTTCGGGTCGATGGTGGTGATACTACCTTCGGCTATAATGTTTTCTGCAGGTTCTTCACCATTTACATTCAGAAGCTTAACACTCAACGGAAGGCGTGCAGCAGCATCTTCGGTGTTGATTTTGGTTTCAAAACTACCACTACCCAAGAAAGGAATAGGGGCATTGTGCTCGTAAACCGTACTGTTGTCACCACAACGGCTTTCGAAAATTGCACTCTTGATAGGCATGCAACCGTAGTTCACAAATGTAGTTGTGAAGTCGGCTTTTTCACCCATGAATACACGTGAGTGGGAAACACCACTGATTTCTATACCATTGTTGCTAAGGCCTGCTTCACCTTCTGTAATAAGGTAGAAAGGTAATCCGAAGTAGGTGGTTTTACCCATGTACATGGGGATGTAACTATAGTCGTATACCTTTCCTTGTACAAAGTCTTGCGAAGTTGAGCTAATCATCCAAGTGTAATCGCGGAAGCAAGGAACGATGCCAAGATAAATGTCCGGACCGCCGCCATCCCAATCTAATTTGAATCCTACCTGCAAACTGCGCGGTGTATCAACGACCCAATCGCAGGGAACGTCTACAATGCAATCGGCAGGGTATCCATTACCAACATAGGCTGACCACAGGATTTTAGCAGAGTCGTTGTCCATGATGTAGAACTCAAGTCCGTATCCTCCGGCAGGAATATAAGTTTTGATTGTTGTAACCTTGTTACCAACAAAACGGCTTGTCAAATCTTTTTCCATCATGGTGCTGTACCATGCAGAGCAATTATCGGAAAAGCCATACATTCTAAAAGAATAGATAGCAGAGTCGCAAGGTAGATTTGTTAACCACTTGGGTTCTTGCACACCGTCAGTGAGTGAGCGAGTAACTTTTCCGGATTTCTTGAACTCTTTTGAGGCTTTCAAGAAATTGCCATCAATAAATCTCTCGGGCTTGGCATTGGGCGGGGGAGCCATTTGAGCTTGAGCATTTGTGCTGAAGCAAAGTGCTAACAGCATGCAAAGAGTAAGTAATTGTGTTTTCATAAACTTTAATTAAAAGGTTTGTAAATATGGATTTGTTTGTTGTTCGTTCTTTATGGTAGTGGCATCTCCGTGTCCGGGAAGCACTTTTGTTTCGGGAGGCAACACCAAGATTCGTTGTTGCAGGCCTGCAATGAGGGTGGCTTCGTTGCCGCCCGGCAAGTCGCAGCGGCCAATCGAACAAAGGAACAAACTGTCGCCGCTTAGCAGAATGTTTTCTTCGGCGCAATAGTAGCAAACCCCACCGGCAGTGTGTCCAGGAGTGGATATGACGCGCAAAGTGTGTGTGCCGAACTTGATGATTTCGCCATCGCTGAGCAAAGTTCCGACAGGGGGGATGGAAAGCGGCAGACTGCGATGTAGAAAAGCTTGCATCTGTTGAGCGGCAGCACGATAAGTATCGGCCTCATCACGATGTAAAGTTGGCAGTATACCATAACTGTCTGCTATGTGTTGCGCACCGAAAATATGGTCGAAATGTCCATGTGTGTAGAGCTGATGACGCAGTGTGAGATTGTTTTCCCTAATGAAAGATGTTATCTCTTGGCGTTCGTTTTCGCTGAAAGCACCGCAGTCAATGACCACAGCCTCTCCCGTTTTGTCCCAAAGCAGATAGCAATTCACTTCAATGAAGTTGAAAACAAATCGTTGGATGTTTAGCATGGCTTGTGCTGTTTTTGTTTTTGCGTTATGGATGTTGTGAAATCCTATTTGTTATCTAATGATACCACAATTGAGGCCGGAAAGATGCGGTGCGGGTCGCCAAAAGTAGTGAGGCTGTTCACCATGTCGCCCAATGTGGCTTGCGGTTTGCAGACCTTTTGTTCCTTTCCGTTGATAGTGATTCTTACTTCTTTCTTCAAGTCCACCAATTCCTCATTAAGGTAGACGCGGAGTTTTCCGTCTTGCAGCGGAGTGTAACTTCTGTGGAAACGAATGGGAATGCCTTGTCTGCTCTCGATGGTGGTGTAACGCATCTCTTGTGCAGTGATATTGACGTTGTTACCTTGTATCTCCATTGTGATATAGGCTCTTCCGCCGTCTTGCAACGTGGGTTCTTCTTCCATTTGCAGGTTGTAGAAACCGCGACGTTTGTTTCCGTCCATTTCAAAGTTTTCCCACATCACTTTCTTCGGGAACGTGTTGCGGCTGAACTGCTTGAGCCAAGGTGTGGTGGGGGAATAGTCGATGGCATGTCCGCGTCCCGGAATCAGGTCCACCCAATGGGTAAAGCTTCCGGGGTGTTTGGCTTGCAACGAGTCGAGTCGCTCACCGGTGAGACGTGTCAGCGTTTCTCTGAAGAAGCCGAAATCCTTATCGCCTGTGCGGAGGCAGAAAGCGGTGTTGCAAAGATTTTCCACCGGAGCATTGATGAGAGGCTCACCACCGGCCATCGGACCTGCGCCTGCCAAATAATCGGCATAATAGGAAGCCAAGCGCTGACTGCCATAGCCTCCCTCGGAAATACCAAACATATATATGCGGTCGGGGTCGATTTCACCGGAAACTAAAGCTTGACGCAGCACACGTTCCCAAGCGAATTGTTTGGCCTTTTGCCACCAGCGGTAATACTCACCGGTGTTTGGGATTTGCGGAACGAAATAGGCAGAAGGGGCATCGGCAAAACGTTGAGCGAGAATTAAGCCTGTGGCCCATTCTTGATGCTTGTCGCCGGATCCGTGCAGATAGATAAATAATGGATATCCGTTATCGGGCTTTTGAGAACCCTTGCGACCATAATAATAAGGCATCACGGCATTTTTCTCCAAAGAGTCGGGAAGCACCCAACGGCTTTGTGTGCTGTCGGAAAGCAGCATGAGGGGCATAAGTTTTTCTTCCTGATATTGGCGATTGGCTTCGCACCAAGCGTTCCACACTCGTTGCTGCATGCTTTCGATTTCGGAGAGTCGCAAACGGTATTCGGAGAAGTCAACCGGGTTTTTACCATTGAGATAATTGATGAAAGCTTCTTGCAACTTGTGTTTTGACACGCGTCGGTTGGCACTATTGTCTGCAGCCATGGTTGGCAGCACCCAACCAAAGCAGAAAAGGAGCACGGAAAACTTTTGAAGAAGTCTTGACATGGGGTGAGAAGTCTTAAGGAATGTTCGTGTAAAATTATAACTGAACATATATAACCTGCTTGGTCTCAAAGAAATCGTCGGAGAAGAAGTCTGAAAGATTCCAAATCTCACTTGTGTTTTTGAACGGTGCTAATTCGGTGGCGAGGTCGCCTCCTTTCAGACAAATCAGCCCGTTGGGGAGTGCGTTGTGTTGTTCGCGCGAAACGTTTTTCTTGACCAGACGCACCAAGTCGCGGGTGTCCATCACGGCTCTTGAAACCACGAAATCGTATTTACCTTTCTCCTCCATCACATTGCGATGCACGGCTTTCACGTTGGTCAGTCCGAGTTGCTCAATGACATCGGAGGCCACGCGGATTTTCTTTCCGATGCTGTCAACCAGCAGGAAGCGGCATTCAGGATAGAGAATGGCCAAAGGAATCCCCGGAAAACCACCGCCTGTGCCCACGTCCATGATGCTTGTGCCCGGTCGGAAGTTGGCAACTTTGGCAATGCCGAGCGAGTGAAGCACATGGTGTGAATACAAGTTGTCAATATCTTTTCGGGAGATGACGTTAATTTTTGCATTCCAGTCGCGATAAAGCGCATCGAGTGCTTCCAATTGTTCACGTTGTTTGTCGGTGAGTTGGGGAAACAATTCGTAGATGGCTTGCAATTGCTGACGGGCCGTTTCGGTCATAGTGATGAAGTGTGTTTTCAGAGAATTATTATTAAAAATGCGGTGTGCAACTTTGTGTGAGGAGTATATGAATTTTTCTCCTCGGGTTTCCCTTGTTTTTGTAGCACTTTCCGTTGCCTTTGTCTTGGCGCGGCAAAGATAGCTTATTCTTTAGAAAAACAATACCAAAGTGCGCTAATTACACGTGTTTATGTGTTAAAATGTAAGTGTGAAGCGGTCGGCGTCGTTCAATGCGGCAAATTTCTCTCTGAAACTCTTTAGTTTTGTCAAGTCGATTTCGGCCGTTTGTGCACCGCATTGAGTGCCGAGGTCGAGCACTGTTCGGCCATAAGCATCAATGAGGGCACTTCCGCCGGTGTATTGGCAAGCGGGGTCACTGCCCACACGATTGACTCCACAAACGTAGCATTGGTTCTCAATGGCTCGGGCTCGTAGCAGGGTGTCCCACACACGTTGGCGGCTGTCGGGCCAGCTGGCCACGTAGATGGCCATGTCATAATCGCCTCTGTTGCGTGAAAAAACGGGGAAGCGCAGATCGTAGCACACCTGCAGCAGTATTCTGACGCCTTGGCATTCCACGATGACGCGCCGGCTGCCGGCTTCATAATGGAGGTGCTCTCCGCCGTAACCAAAGAGGTGGCGTTTGTCATAATGTCCCACTTCGCCTTGTGGTCCGAAGACGTAGAGGCGGTTGCGAAAGCGTCCTTCGATGCGTGTGGCCACAGAGCCGATGATGTGGCATGCTTTCTCGCGGGCTGTGCGCTCCATCCATGCCAGGGCTGCTGCGCTGCCGGTTTGTTCTTGTTCAGTGGGTGAAGTGATGAAGCCGGTGTTCCACATTTCGGGCAGAACGTAGAGGTCGGCACCCGGCTGTGCGTCCATCAGCGTTTGGGCTTGGCGGATGTTTTCTTGGGTGTCCTGCCATTGGATATCGGTTTGGAGAAGACAAACTTTCATAGCGAGGCGTGTTTATAGTAAAGAGATAAATGAAATATGATATTCTGTTGGTTAACAAAGGTGTAAGCGTAAGTATGTGCGGTCGTCGAAAGAGACGTTCCCAGCTGTCAGCCCCTTGGTGGATGCATTGCGCCGGATGCACAAGGGGTCTTCTGTGAGCAGGGTTTGCAGTGCACTTTCGGAGGCTGTAAGGTTGGGGCGCAGGTCGGGATAGCCGTCGGTGGCGAGCACTATTTCAGCACTTTCAACTTCGATGCTCACCACTTCAGCCGGCCGTATGGGCATTCCGTTGAGCACGGGGTAGGCATAGGGGTTGCACGGGGTGTAGTCGTTGGCAAAGGCTGTCTGGTCGCGCAGTGCATCCATGATGAATTGTCGGCCGAGGTCGTTTTGTCGGAGTTCGGTTTCGGTGTGTCCGAGTGCTAATAAGTGGTGCAAAACGTCGGCTCTGACTTGGCTCAGAATGCTGTCAACGAGCTTGAAGTTTTGGTAGAGGTGGTTATTCGCAATGCACTGGCAATCACCGATGAGCCAAATCAAATTTCGATGTGAGCTGTAGATGGCAGCCGAGCAGGTGGGTCGCCATTCGGGAGGCATGGTGCTTGCATGGGCAGTGATGTTGTGCAGTGCTTGCGTGAGATGTTCGAGCACTTCGTTCAGTTCGGCCTCGGGGTGTAGCGAACGGATGGCTTCACGCACGGTGAGCATGGCTTTGCGTCCGGGTGCCAGATGGTCTGGGAAGTTTTGCCCGGCTTTGCTGGTGCTTCCATCAATAACGGCTGCATAGTGTTCGGTCATCACCCATCCGTCTTCTCCATCGGAGTGCGGTGTTTTGGCTTGGCTGAAGTGTTCGATGATTTTCATGGTAGGTCTTCGTGAAAGGTTGGGGGTATTGAGGGAAGCTTTGTGGGCTTTGCATAAAATTCCTCTCCCGTTTTGGCAAAAGTGGCAAGGCCTGCCACTTTTGTGGTACGCCGTGCCACAATAGTGGCAGGCCTTGCCACTTTTGCTGCAACGGCGGGGAGTTTCCGCCGTTGCAGTATTAGTTTGTTAGAGTTGTAGCCAATTGAAGTCTTCTTCGTAGCTGTCGAATTCCACAGGCAGTGAAGCTCCGTGTCGCGCCAAGACTTCAGCGATGATTTCTTGTTGTTGAGGAGTGATGAGGCGTTCGCCTTTGCGGAAACGGAAGTAGAGACGTCTGTCAAAAAGGTCGGTGAGTTCTGCCACAATCTTTTTCACTTCTCCGTGCCGCACGCTGTCGAGTGCCTGAGTGAAGCCGCGTGCCATGCGTACGGGTTGGGTGCTGTGAAAGTAGGGGCAGGATGTGCCGAGTGCGGGTTTGATGTTCTTCGGATTGATGACGGACATGGTGATGGCCTTTTCCGAGATGGTCCGAGCCATCAGGTGGCGCAAGCATTGCTCAGCTGCGGGGCAGTGGGCTTGCAAGCACTTCGGATAGTCGGAGGGTGCTTTTTCAATAAGTTCTTGAATGTTCATGGTGTGTTAATTTATGAATGAATAAAGGGGTGATGATGGTCAGGATCTCTGTTCCAATTCGCGCAGACTGTCCATTTTCTTTGTTTCAAGAAACTCGTAGATGCCGCAAAGGTGTTCGCGCACCTTGCCATGCCCGAACTCATAGACTTTGTGCACCAGACCATCAAGGAAGTCGCGGTCGTGGCTCACCAGAATGAGTGTGCCGTCATAGTCCTGCAAGGCTTGTTTGAGCACATCCTTTGATTTGAGGTCAAGATGGTTGGTGGGTTCGTCCAGAATGAGCAAATTGACCGGTTCGAGCAAGAGTTTGAGAATGGCCAGGCGTGTCCGTTCTCCGCCCGAGAGCACCTTGACCTTCTTGGTGCTCTCTTCGCCTCCGAACATGAAGGCTCCGAGCATGTCGCGTATCTTGAGGCGTACGTCGCCCTTGGCCACGTCGTCGATGGTTTGGAACACGGTGAGTTCGCCATCGAGGAGTGAAGCCTGGTTTTGGGCAAAATAGGCTGTCTGCACGTTGTGGCCGAGGGTGAGTGTGCCTTCGTGTTCCAGCTCGTTCATGATGCATTTCACCATGGTGCTCTTTCCCTCACCGTTGCGCCCCACGAAGGCCACCTTCTCACCTCGTTCGATGGTGAAAGAGGCATTGGAGAAGACACGCTTTTCGCCGAAAGCTTTGCCCACGCCCTCTGCCTGCACGGGATAGCTTCCGCTGCGAGGCGAGGGAGGAAACTTGAGGCGCAGCGCTGAGGTGTCCTCGTCGTCCACTTCGATGAGTTCGAGTTTGTCAAGCATCTTGACGCGGCTTTGCACTTGCAGGGTCTTGCTGTAAGTGCCTTTGAAGCGCTCGATGAACTCTTTGGTTTCGCGAATCATCTTTTGTTGTTCCTCATATTGCTTCATCTGCTGCTGGCGACGCTCTTTGCGCAATTCGAGGTAGTGGCTGTAAGTGGCGCGATAGTCGTAGATGCGTCCCATGGTTACTTCAATGGTGCGTGTCGTGATGCTATCGACAAACTTGCGGTCGTGGCTGATAACGACCACGGCTCCGGCGTTGTCGCGGATGAAGCCTTCGAGCCACTCGATGCTTTCGATGTCGAGGTGGTTGGTGGGCTCGTCGAGCAGCAGCACGTCGGGCTTTTTCAGCAAAAGCTTGGCCAACTCGATGCGCATACGCCAGCCGCCACTGAAATCGCTGGTGGGGCGATGAAAGTCCTCGCGCTCAAAGCCCAGACCGAGCAACGTTTTCTCGATATCCTCCTCGAAGTGCGTCATGTCGATGGCATAAAACTTTTCGCCCAAGGCTGCCACTTGCTCGATGAGTTGCATATACTCTTCGCTCTCATAATCGGTGCGCGTGGCCAACTCATTGTTGATTCTGTCAATCTCGGCTTCCGTCTCTTTGAGATGTGCGAAAGCCTGTGCCGTTTCTTCAAAAACGGTGCGTCCGTCTTCAGTCATCAGGTGTTGAGGCAGATAAGCCACGGTGCAGTCGCGCGGCACATTCACCGTGCCACGGGTAGCTTGTCGCACACCGGCCAGGATTTTCAGCAAGGTGCTCTTGCCTGCGCCGTTCTTTCCCATGAGGGCGATGCGGTCTTTTTCGTTGATTTGGAAAGTAATGTCCTTGAACAAGGTGGTGCCGCCGAATTCCACGGTCAGATTGTCTACTGAAATCATATCTTTTTACGTTTTGCCGCGAAGATACGATATTTTCATACCTTTGCGGTGCACAAAACAGATTATTATGCTCAACAACGAACAATTGAGACGCTTCGAAACAAACTTGCAGCAGGAATTGCTGCGTGTGGCCACCTCGTGTCGTTTGCTGGAAGGAGTGCTTCTGGCTACGGACGACATCGATGAACATTGGCAGAAACTGGCTTCCGAATACATGGCTGATGCCGTGCCTCAGGTGCAGCAATATCCTACGGTGTCCGTGGCTTGGGCCGGATATCTCGGTATGGGAGTGGCGCACCTTTGGGATGAGTCGTGGGAATATTATGCCGCAAAACCCTACACGATTTTTCATGGGAAGCAAGGCTTTGACGATATGGACGAGCACATTCTGGAAAAAATCATGGGGCTTTCGCTCACTTCGGAAGAGGCACGAGGATTGGAAAACGTCATGCGTAGATTGGCCGAAACCGCCATTCAATATATCCGTCGTGAACATATCGAACCTTCAACGCCGATGGCTTTTCACGCTTTCGCACGTGCTTGCAAGGCGGTCTATCGGGTGGGAGCGGCCATCGAACTGAAACGTTTGGGATACAAATTTGAGGAAGTGAGTCTCTGACGTTGCTTTCAGTCTTTCAATTTAGGCATAAAACAAGTGCCGTCCACAAAGTTTTCTTGTCGGGCGGCACTTGTTGTGTTCGTATGTATTATAAATATATATGGTATAGCAGAGGGTAGGAGTAGCGTGTTTGGTTAAATTCTGTCGAGCACCAGCGTGATGAGTGCATCGATGGAGTTTTTGTAGTTGGGGTTGGCTTTTCCGGCCCGCCGATTGGCAATCACCATGCAGCAGGTGAGTGCCTTGTGTCCCATGAGCGAGGCGAGTCCGGCCAGTGCACTGCTTTCCATCTCGAAGTTGGTAATGTCCAAGCCGTCGTGGTGAAATTGCATCACCTTTTCATTTTGTTGAGGGTCGGCCAAAGGTAGGCGCAGCTCGCGTCCTTGCGGTCCGTAAAAGCCTCCGCAAGCAATGGTCATGCCATGCACCATGTCGCTACCCGCGATGCGTTGCACCAAATCAGGATGCGCTTTTGCCACATAGGGGTGGGCAATACATTGATTGCCTGTCCAACCCATGGCCGCGGTAAAGGCACGTTCGGTCTCAAGGTCGCAAACCTCGTCGCGTCGGGCATAGAAGTTGAGCAAGCCGTCAAAGCCGATGCTTTTCACACTGGCAACAAATGTTCCTTCGGGGGTGTAAGTCTGCAATCCGCCACAGGTGCCGATGCGTACCAATTCAAGACTTTTGAGCTGCGGCTTCACATGTCTCGTTGCAAAGTCAATGTTGGCCAAAGCATCTATTTCGTTTACCACAATGTCTATGTTGTCGCAGCCAATGCCGGTGGAAACAACCGTGATGCGTTTTCCTTTGTAAGTACCTGTTACGGTGCGGAACTCTCGGCTCTCCACTTCGCATTCCCGGCTTTCGAAATGAGAGGCCACCAAGGCCACACGCCCCGGATCGCCTACGAGAATAACTTTGTCGGCCAATTGTTCAGGGCGAAGATGCAGATGGAAAATGCTACCATCGCTGTTGATAATGAGTTCGGACGCTTCAATTTTCTCTTTCATGGCTGAATGCTTTTGGTGATACGATGTGGTAATTTCAAACAAACGTGCTTTGTGTTGGCTATTGTGCTCTCAATTCGGCTTGTCGCATGTTCTTTTCCAATGTGGCGATGGTGCGATGCAGCTTTTCGTTCTCGCTCTCCAAGGAAAGAATGGTGCTTCTCAATTGTGGGGTGGGCTTTGCGTGATACTGCCTTCTGCTCTCTTCCAAGGCCCTTTCATTGTCGTTAAGTTTCTTCTTTGTTTCCACCACCTGCGAAGCTATGAGGCGTGCTGATGGGTCGCGGAATTGAGAGAGCGATGTGTAAACCTTTTCGTCGTTGATGATGAAACGCGAGAGTGCCGGTGCATTTTCGCTTCCCTCATCTTGAAGTGCTTCCAAGCGTTGGCGGACTTTAGCCAGGGCTTCGGCACTGCCTTGGCTTTGGCTGAAAGGACGGAGCAGTGCAGCCTGTCTGACGCTTAGCTCTGTGGAAGCATCAATATCATACACTTCGCGACTTTCGTTGGGGATGAAAGAATAAATACAAACGCTGTCAGCCGGTTGATAACGGTCTGAAACAAACCATCCGATGCCTGTGGTCTCATCAATGATGTAGAGATAATCGTTGTAAGGCGAGTTGAAAGGCATGCCGATGTTCTCAGGCTTCACAAAACGGCGTGTGTCGGAATTATATCGGGTTACGAAGATGTCATATCCCCCGATGCTTTCATCTCCTTGCGCTGCATAATATAATGTAACACCGTCGGCAAGGACAAAAGGATAGTCGGCATCACCCGTTGAGGCTTCTGTGGAAATTCCCGACAAAGGCTCGGCCTGCGACCATGCGTTGCCATGTCGGTAGGATGTGTGCAGACGCATCTGTCCGGTGCTGTCGGTTTTTGAGAAGAAAGTGCGGTCTCCCAATTCGTTGATGTAGAAAGTGGCGCCGAGCGTTCCGGAGATCTGTTGACGCATTTCTGATGGTATCAGAGCCGAAAGCAGAATCTTTCCGGTGTTGCGGCTCAATCGGAACGCCTCCAAGAAATTCTCACGACCAATACTTATGCTGTCAATAAATACGACACGTTCCGTGGCTTCCAACATGGATTTTCCTATATGAGCCCGTTGCAATTGTGCTTCCAATGAAGTGGTGCTCAGGTTCTTCTTTCTGGCCTCTGCAATCTCTGTGTCCAATCGGGCAATGGCTTCGGTGAACCGATATTCCTGCATGAGAACTTGTGCAGACGGACCGGTGTATTCGGGAGTAACATTTGTTTGACGCGTTTTTGTGGTAGATTTCTTTGTACGCTTTTGTGCAAAACCTGCCAGCGGCATGGTTGTGCAGAGCAGGCATATAAGAATTTGTTTCAGGCTCATGATTGTGTTGGTTACTGTTGTTTTGAAGTCAAAAGTACGTTTTTTTTGGTTACTACAAGTGCTTGAGGCTTTTTTTTGTACATTTGCCCGACATTTAACCCCTTTAAGAGCTTTCGTTATGAGCTTTATTCGCAATATCACATGCGTTCTGACGCTTTTCTTATCCTTTGTTTTGCAGGCATCAGCCCAAACAAATATCATTAAACACACCGTGCAGCAAGGCGAGACACTCTTTGCACTTTCTCGTAATTATGCTGTAACGGTGGAAAGTATCATGCAGCAAAATCCTGGCTTAACGGCGGAAAACCTAAAAGCCGGTCAGGTACTCCAAATTCCTGTCAACAAAATGGCCGGTGCCGATTGCCGTGAAATGCACAAGGTGCAGAAAGGCGAGACCGTGTGGGGCATTGCTCAGAAATATGGCGTGTCAGTGGAAGCACTGGTGAGTGCCAATCCTGCCATGCAAACCGAAGGCTTCAAACTGAAGAAAGGAAAATTTGTTTGCATTCCTTATCCTGCGGCAACGCATGTCGATACAATTGTTTCGGAGATAGAAGAATTGTCAGTTGTGCCGGGAAATGCTGCAACCGCAGGCGATGCACTCGAATGTGTCAATGTGGTTTTATTATTGCCTTTTGCAACAACCGCTCCCGAGGGGGTGCGTTGTGTGGAATACTATCGCGGTTTACTCATGGCGGTTGAAAATCTGAAGAAGCAAGGCAAGAAAGTAAACATCTTGGCTCTGAACGAACCGGCCCAACAAGAAAGTATAAAGAATGAGTTGCAGAAAATCGTGCAGCACAAGGCACATTTGGTCATCGGTCCGTTGTATGCCTCGCATGTGTCTGAGATTTCACAAGCCACACCGGCACACGACTACAAGGTGTTGATACCCTTCTCTTCAAAGGTGAAGGAAGTGGAAACGCACTCTAATATCTATCTGACCAATGCCCCGGAAAATCGCAAGCACTCACTGGCAGTCGATATGTTTGTGCAGAAGTTTAAGAAAACAAATGTCGTTGTTCTTAAAACCGTCAAAGCTAATGAAAGCGCATTTACCACTTTGTTGGAAGCTAAGTTGAAAGCGGCAAGAGGAGATGTGAACAGTTTGAATGTGTCGTGCACTGATGAGGAATTGATGGCTGTGTTGTCGCTTACTTCGCAGAATCTTATCATTCCCGATGCTTCCGACAAAAAAACATTCCAGGAAATTGTGGCACGCATGAAGCAATTCCGAAGCACTTACCCCGAATATCTTACCGCCCTTTTTGGTTATCCCGATTGGCAGGTTTATGCTGAAAAAATGGGAGTGGATGCATTTGATGCCGATACGTATTTCTTTACTAACTTTTTCTATGATGCAACCTCCATACCGACGCGCAACTTCAACACTGATTATCAACGGTGGTTCAAGGTGGAACAGTTGCCTATCTATCCCCGCATGGCGATGTTGGGGTATGATGCCGGAACATCTTTCTTGGGAGCTTTGCTGAAGCATGGTTCAGCTTTTACAACGCAATCTGCAGATGTGCAGGCTCTGCAAAGTCCGCATGTGTTTATGAAGTATGGGGGTGAGCAAGGAGGATACATCAATCGTAGTATGATGATCATTCATTTGCGTCCCGATGGTATCACCGAAAAAATGGAATAACAATGAAGGTGAATGCTGACAGCAAATTTCGCGCCCCCTTTCTCTTAATTTTATCCCGAACGCTGATTTTGTGTTTGGCATTGAGTTTTTTGTTTGTAGGCAATGCCAAAGCACAAGTCGGGGAATTTCGTTCAGACTTAGCCATCGGCTTTAATGCCGGTGTGGCACTCAACTCCCTTAGCTTCGATCCTTCCATCAAACAGAAGATGCATGTGGGCCCCAATGCGGGACTCACACTCCGCTACACTTGTGAAAAGTATTTCAAGACTTATTGCGCATTGCAAGTGGAACTCAACTATGCTCAGTTGGGATGGAAAGAAGAGATTTTCAACTCGAAAAGCGAACCTCTGCCTGATACTTATGTGCGTCATCAGCACTATGTGCAACTTCCCTTCATGGCTCGTTTGGCATGGGGAAAGGAGAAGCAGGGCTTTATGGGCTATTTCCTTGCCGGTCCGCAAGTAGGCTTTTGTGTGGGAGAGGCTTCAAAACGTGGCGACACTTGGACCGTGGCTGCAGACGGTAACCCCGACCGCCCCAACAACATGTATGCACAATATGAAATGCCTATCGAGAACAAATTCGATTATGGTATCACAGCCGGTGTCGGTGTGGAGATGAACACACGTGCCGGCCACATTTTGTTGGAGGGCCGATACTATTACGCACTCTCCGACATTTACGGCAACTCAAAGAAGGACGTTTTTGGCCGCTCGGCGCATGGCACGCTGATGGCCAAGGTGTCCTATTTATTTGGGGTGGGGAAGAAATAATGAACCACTTGCCGCTAAGAACGAAGTAACGATAAATCTTAATACTTAACCTTAATTCTATTATTATGCAAACACCACTTTTTTGGCTCATTCCGGTAGCTTCGTTGCTGGCATTGGGATTTGCCTGGTTCTTTTATCGACAAATGAAACGCACTTCCGAGGGAACGGAGCGAATGGCTTACATTGCTGAGGCTGTGCGTAAAGGTGCGATGTCGTACCTCAAGCAACAATACAAAATTGTTCTTATTGTTTTCATTGGCCTTGCGTTGTTGTTTGCCGTAATGGCTTATGTCTTCGAAGTGCAAAACGAATGGGTGCCCGTGGCTTTCCTGACCGGCGGTTTCTTCTCCGGATTGGCCGGCTTCCTGGGTATGAAAACAGCCACTGCCGCTTCGGCTCGTACTGCCAATGCTGCACGTACGTCGCTCAATGGCGGTTTGCGCGTGGCGTTTCGCTCGGGTGCAGTGATGGGACTTGTGGTTGTGGGCTTGGGCTTGCTCGACATTTCATTCTGGTATCTGTTGCTCGATGCGCTTATTTCCGATGGTGCCAATCCTACCACCAAACTTTGCATCATCACTACAACAATGCTGACCTTTGGTATGGGTGCTTCCACACAAGCTCTCTTTGCCCGTGTGGGCGGTGGCATTTACACAAAAGCGGCTGACGTGGGGGCCGACTTGGTGGGAAAAGTGGAAGCCAACATTCCCGAGGACGATCCTCGCAATCCGGCAACCATTGCAGACAATGTGGGTGATAACGTGGGCGATGTGGCCGGTATGGGTGCCGACTTGTATGAAAGTTATTGTGGCTCGATTTTGGCTACAGCCTCTCTTGGTGCGGCAGCCTTTGTGGCCGGTGGCGATGCGGTGATGCAATACAAGGCAGTGATTGCTCCCATGCTTGTGGCTGCGGTGGGCATATTGCTCTCGCTCATAGGAATCTTTGCCGTTCGCACGCACGAAGATGCCAAGATGAAGGATTTGCTTCGTGCCCTCTCTTTTGGTACCAACCTGAGTTCGTTGCTCATTGTCGGGGCATCATTCCTCATTCTTTGGTGGCTCGGTTTGGAAAACTGGTGGCAGATGGGTTGCACTGTGGCTGTGGGTCTGGTGGTTGGTATCGTGATTGGCCAAGCCACGGAATACTATACCTCACAATCCTATAAGCCCACTCGCAAGGTGTCGGAAAGCGGACAGACAGGTTCGGCTACGGTCATCATTTCCGGTTTGGGTCTCGGTATGCTTTCAACTGCCGTTCCCGTTTTGGCCGTAGTGGTGGGTATCATTGCTTCTTTCCTTTTGGCGAGCGGTGGCGACTTTGAAAATCTTTCCATGGGCCTTTATGGTATCGGTATGGCGGCAGTGGGTATGCTCTCGACATTGGGCATCACTTTGGCCACCGATGCTTACGGACCCATTGCCGATAATGCAGGTGGCAATGCCGAAATGAGCGGTCTTGGCGAACAAGTGCGTCGTCGCACCGATGCGCTCGATTCATTGGGCAACACCACGGCAGCAACGGGTAAGGGCTTTGCCATCGGTTCGGCCGCCCTCACCGGCTTGGCACTCTTGGCTAGCTATGTTGAGGAAGTGCGCATCGGTTTGGAACGCATCGGACAAACCACTCTCGATATGGGCGACCATGTGGTGAAAGTGGCCGAAGCCGGTTTTGCGGACTTTATGACCTATTATGACGTAACATTGATGAATCCTAAGGTGTTGGCCGGTATGTTTATCGGTGCTATGATGGCATTCCTTTTCTGCGGACTGACCATGAATGCCGTGGGACGTGCCGCCGGAAAGATGGTGGACGAAGTGCGCCGTCAGTTCCGTGAAATCAAGGGCATCCTCACCGGTGAAGCCGAACCCGATTATGGTCGCTGCGTGATGATTTCCACCCGTGCCGCACAGCACGAGATGGTTGTTCCGTCGCTGTTGGCCATTGCTGCTCCCATTCTCACCGGTTTGGTGTTTGGTGTGGCCGGTGTGTTGGGCCTGCTGATTGGCAGTTTGAGCGCAGGATTTGTTTTGGCAGTGTTTATGGCCAACGCCGGTGGCGCTTGGGACAATGCCAAGAAGTATGTGGAAGAAGGCAACTTCGGAGGTAAGGGAAGCGATACCCACAAGGCCACTATCGTGGGTGATACCGTGGGCGACCCCTTCAAGGATACAGCCGGCCCGAGCCTTAACATCCTTATCAAACTCATGAGCATGGTCAGCATCGTCATGGCCGGACTTACGGTGGCTTGGAGCTTGTTATAAGCATTCCGATTCTCAGAATTTTAATAAGCGTGGAGCTGTTCGGTGAATTAAGCCGAATGGCTCCATTGTTGTTTCTGAAAGTTTGAGCGTGGGAGAGGGGAGGAGGAACTCTACTTCTTACCTTTTTGCGAGTGAGGAGATAAAAGTGAGCATTTGCTGCTTTACGATTTGAAAGAAGTTTCAGAGGCTTGTTGCACTTCCCTTGGTTGGGTTTGACCAAAGGAGAAAATCCCTATGCGCATTCCTCAATTTCTGCAGTGCTTGTAGAAATTTTTGCAAGCACTGCAGAAAATTCTGCAAGCACTGCAGATTTTTGTGCTTCGGCCTTTCGTTTTTCGTTGAAATATCTCGCATTTCATAAATTCCTTTCCGAGAGAGGCCTTTTGGATTTGTTTTTGTCATTCATCAAAAGCGTAGTTTCTCTCGATAATAGCACAGATTTGATTACTCTATGTGTCATATTGGCCATACTGCCGGCGGTGGTTGTTAATTATTTGTAACATCCGAGGTTTTAGGTTGGAAACTTTTGCTGCGCTTTGCGTTTTATTGAGTAATTTTGTCGGCGACTTTTGTTGCGCTGTGTCGTGATACGAGTCGGAATGAGAAAAATCAACATAAAACATATCATTATGAACATGAGAAGTAAAATTATGAGTCTGGCTCTGCTGTTGGCGCTGGTAAGTTGCGGCGAGAAGCAGGGCATGCCTGAGGCAAACAACGAGTATGCTGTGATTACGGTGCAAGCCACCGATGCACAGCTCGAAACATCTTATCCTGCCACCATCAAGGGTTTGGAAGACATTGAAATCCGTCCGAAAGTGAGCGGTTTCATTACAAGACTTTGTGTGGACGAGGGTGATTTTGTTCGCAAGGGTCAGCCTCTTTTCCAATTGGAGAGAGTGCAATTCGAAGCTGCCGTTCGCTCTGCCGAAGCCAATGTGAATGTGATCAAAACCAACATCAAAACACAGGAGTTGAACCTTGAGAACAAGCGCATGCTGCATGGCAAAGGCATTATCAGCAATTTCGATTTGCAGTCGGCTGAGAACCAACTTGAAAGCCTGAAGGCGCAATTGGCACAGGCACAAGCCGGCTTGACCGATGCTCGCAACAATTTGAGCTACTGCACTGTTACAAGCCCCGTTTCCGGTGTGGTGGGTAGCATTCCCTATCGCCTCGGAAGCTTGGTGAGTGCCAGCACACCGCAGCCGCTCACCACGGTTTCCAACATCGAGACGATGTATGCCTATTTCTCAATGACCGAGAAGCAGATGCTGGCCCTGACACGCGAAAAGGGTGGTATCGCTGCGGCCATGGACAAGATGCCTGCCGTGAAGCTTCAGTTGGCTGACGGAAGCGAGTATCCCCTCGCCGGTAATGTGTCTGCCATCAGCGGAGTGATTGAAGCCGGAACAGGCTCGGTGCAGATGCGTGCCACCTTTGCCAACCCCGAACGTGTGTTGCGCAGTGGCGGTGCCGGTGCCATCCTTGTGCCTGTCAAGAGTGAAGGTTGCATCCTTGTTCCTCAGAAGGCTACATACGACATCCAGAACAAGAAGTTTGTGTATGTGGTGGGTGATGACAACAAGGTTACCGGCCGCGAAATTGAAGTGCTGGTGCAAAACGACGGACAGAACTATATCGTTGTGAAAGGTCTGAAAGCCGGCGAACGCATTGTTGTGGAAGGTGTGAACCAACTCAAGACCGGTAACGTAATCAAGCCCATCACTCCTGCGCAGGCTGAGGCCAATCGCAAAAAAGCCGAACAGGCTTTGAAAGACGGTAAGATGCCGGGTGAAAACTAATGAATGAAACGAAAGGTTGCCGGATGGAGAAATAGGCAGAGAACTTGTTGTGCCGGCATGTTGCAGCACAACTTTCAGACATCGCTATCCTCCTGCGGCAACACATTAACTATATTTTGAAAACATAGTAAATAATGAAACTCGATAATTTTATTAACCGCCCGGTGCTCTCCACGGTTATCTCCGTGGTGATTGTCATCTTGGGTACTTTGGGATTGATTTCTCTTCCCATTACCCAGTACCCCGACATCGCACCTCCCACAATCAGTGTACGAACCACATATCAGGGTGCCAACGCTCAAACAGTGTTGAACTCTGTTATCGCTCCCCTGGAAGAACAGCTCAACGGTGTGGAAAACATGGACTACATGAGCTCCACTGCGACCAACACCGGCTCCGCTGAAATCTCAATCACCTTTAAGCAAGGCACTGATCCCGACATGGCGGCTGTGAACGTGCAAAACCGTGTGTCGAAAGCGCAAGGTTTGCTTCCTGCCGAAGTTACCAAGGTGGGTGTGATTACGCAAAAGCGTCAAAGCTCCATGCTCGTTGTGTTCTCTGTTTCGGACGTTTCGGGCAAATATGACATGGCCTTTATTGAAAACTACGCCAAGATTAACATCATTCCGCAAATTCAGCGTGTGAAAGGTGTAGGTGATGCCATGGTGATGGGTGCCGACTATTCAATGCGCATCTGGCTTGATCCGGAAAAGATGGCTGAGTATGGACTTGTGCCCACCGATATCGCCGGAATTTTGGCCGAACAAAACATTGAAGCAGCACCGGGTAGCATTGGTGAACGCGAGAACCAAACATATCAATATACGCTTCGTTACAGAGGTCGTTTGCAGGAGCCGAGCCAATTTGAAGAGCTTGTAATTCGCTCGAATCCCGATGGAACCGTGCTGCGTGTGAAGGACGTGGCGCGCGTGGAACTGGGTCGAATGGTTTATTCGTTCTCGGGTAAGGTGAACGGCAACCCCGCTGTGTCTGCCATTGTGATGCAAACAGCCGGTTCGAATGCAACGCAGATTGTGTTGGATATCGAACAATTGCTGGAGGAATGCAAGAAAGACCTCCCCGACGGCTTGGAAATCAATATCGCGCAGAACGTGAACGACTTCCTTTTTGCCTCAATCCATGAAGTGGTGAAAACGCTTATCGAGGCATTCATCCTCGTGTTCGTTGTGGTGTTCATCTTCTTGCAGGATATGCGCTCCACCATCATCCCGGCCATTGCCATTCCGGTGGCACTTATCGGTACTTTCTTTGCACTCAACATGATTGGCTTCTCGCTCAACCTGTTGACGCTCTCGGCGATGGTGCTAGCCATTGCCATTGTGGTGGACGACGCCATTGTGGTGGTGGAAGGTGTGCATGCCAAGCTCGACCAAGGATATACATCAGCCAACAAGGCGTCTATCGATGCGATGCGTGAATTGGGCGGTGCCATTGTATCAATCACATTGGTGATGATGGCTGTGTTCATTCCCGTGAGCTTCATGAGCGGAACCAGCGGAACGTTCTACCGTCAGTTCGGTATCACGATGGCCATTGCGATTGCCTTCTCGGCTGTCAACGCCTTGACACTTTCGCCGGCCTTGTGTGCCATCCTGTTGAAACCCCACCACACTGACTCTACGTTGAAGGAGCGCATGGGTGTGGCTTTCAAGGAAGCGCGTCAGAACATGGTGCAGAAGTATGTGGAATCTGTAGGTAAGTTCCTGCATCCCATTATTACTGTGCTCTTTATTATCATTGCCATCATCGGAATGATTGCAGGCATGTTCAACATCGAAGAACATCCCGTGATTACTACCGTGTTGATTGTGATAAGTATTCTTGCGCTGATAGGACTTTCAACTCGCAAGTTCAAGAATGCCTTTAACAATTCGTTCGACAACATGGTGCAGAAGTACAAAAAGGCGGTGCTCAAATTCATCCAGCGCCCCGTGCTTACGCTCATCATTGTGGCATGCAGCCTTGTCGGACTGATTGCTTTGATGAATATCACGCCCACTGCGCTTGTTCCCTCTGAAGATACAGGTACCATCATGGGTGTCGTAACAATGCCTCCCGGCACTTCGCAAGACAAGACTGAGGCCATGCTTAGCAAGGTAGATAGTTTGGTGCGTTCAGTGCCCGCTGTTGAAAGTTCGACCATGATTTCCGGTTATAGCTTCATTGGTGGACAAGGTCCTTCCTATGGTTCATTCATCGTGAAGTTGAAGGACTGGGAAGAGCGTGGACTAAAGGAAAGTTCCACCGTGGTGTTTGCCAACTTGTATCTCCGTTCACGTGATGTCTTCAAGGATGCACAGGTGTTATTCTTCCAACCGCCTATGATTCCGGGTTATGGTGTAACAAACGGTTTCACCTTCAACCTTCAGGACCGTACCGGTGGCGACATCAAGGTGTTCCACGAGGTGGCTAAGAGCTTCTTGGCAGAACTTGAAAAACGCCCGGAAATTGAGTCGGCACAGACTACATTCAACCCCAACTTCCCTGAATATCTCATCGACATCGATGCTGCAAAATGTAAGCGTGCCGGAATTTCGCCGGCCGAAGTGCTTACCACTTTGCAGGGATACTATGGTGGATTGTATTCGTCCAACTTCAACCGTTTCGGTAAGCTCTATCGTGTGATGGTGCAGGGTGAACCGAGCGACCGCACCAACTTCGAAAGTCTCTATAAGATTAAGGTGCGTAACAACAAGGGAGAGATGGCTCCCATCACCGAGTTCGTAACCATTTCGCCCTCGTTCGGACCTGACAACATCAACCGTTTCAATATGTACACCTCAATGGCTGTGAATGGTAACCCTGCCAGCGGTTACACCTCCGGTCAGGCCATTCAGGCCATCAATGAAGTGGCGGCTCAGTACCTGCCTCAGGGATATTCGTTCGAGTATTCTGGAACCACACGTGAGGAAAGCCAGAGCAGCGGAAGCACCACAGCATACGTGTTCATCCTTTGCTTCGTCTTCATTTACCTCTTGTTGGCTGCACAATACGAGAGCTACATCTTGCCCTTGGGCGTACTGCTTTCTGTTCCCTTTGGTCTGCTCGGTTCGTTCCTCTTCATTTGGGGTATGGGCGGTCTGAACAGTGTGGTACCCATCTTTGGTGAAGCGGCCAACAACATCTACGTGCAGATTGCCTTGATTATGTTGATTGGTCTGTTGGCCAAGAATGCCATCCTTATTGTGGAATTTGCCCTTGAGCGTCGCAAGATGGGCATGAGCATCACGTGGGCTGCTGTGTTGGGAGCCGGTGCTCGTTTGCGCCCCATCTTGATGACTTCGTTGGCCATGATCATCGGTTTGTTGCCCATGATGTTTGCCTTCGGTGTAGGTGCCAATGGTAACCGTTCGCTCGGTACAACCGCCATCGGTGGTATGCTTATCGGTATGTTGTTCCAGATTTTCATCATTCCTGCATTGTTTGTCATCTTCCAGTATCTGCAGGAAAAGGTGAAGCCCATCGTGTGGGAGGACATCAACAACGCCGATGCTATGTCCGACATTGAGCAATACAGTAAGTAATACAGCCGTCGCACTCGGGAGTGGCCGTTGCGCCATTCCCGAGCCGACAGTTTCACTTCAATTTCAGAAACATTAAACATGAAGAGACACATTTTATATATTATAGGAGCCTGCTCGCTGTTGTCCGGCTGTAATCTCTACAAGAATTACGAGCGTCCCGAAGGCCTTGCCGAGGTGGAAGGACTCTATCGCGACACGCTCACAAACGATGGTGTGCTTTCGGCTGCCGACACCGCCAATTTCGGCTGCATGCCTTGGCGCGAAGTGTTCACCGACCCGCAGTTGCAAGGGCTGATTGAAAAAGCCTTGGTCAACAATATCGACATGAAGAAGGCCGACTTCAACATTCAGAAGGTGGAAGCCGCTTTGAAGATTGCCAAGCTCGCATACATTCCTGCGATTGCCTTTGCGCCTCAAGGCACCATTTCTTCGTTCGACTTTGGTAAAGCATCGCAGACCTACACCATTCCCCTTTCTGTGAACTGGAACCTTGGTTCTATGGGGGCGTTGCGCAACCATAAGAAGCAAGCGCAGGTAACCCTCCTGCAGATGCACGCCGTGAAGCAAGCCACGCAGACTGCCATCATCAGCGGTGTAGCCAATATGTACTACACACTCGAAATGCTCGACGAGCAGCTCAAGACCACTGAGTCAACGCTTGTGATTTGGAAACGCAATGTCGAGGTGATGGAAGCCATGAAAGAAGCCGGAATGGTGAACGAAGCGGCCGTTGGTCAGGCTCGTGCCAACTACATCGAGCTTCAGGCCTCCGTGCCCCAGCTCAAGAACAGTGTTCGCGAGGTGGAGAACGCCCTCTGCGTGCTGTTGGACGAAGCGCCCCATGCCATCGAGCGCGGTTCGCTCTCAGCCAACCACTTCCCCGAGCAGCTCTCAGCCGGTGTGCCCATGCAGTTGCTCACCAACCGTCCCGATGTGCGTGTGGCCGAATACGCGCTCGCCTCTCAGTTCTATGGAGTCAACATTGCCCGCTCGGCTTTCTATCCCAGCTTGAACATCACCGGCACCGGTGCCTTGGTCAACAATGCCGGCGGCATGGTCTTCAATCCCGGTAAAATCATTGCTTCGGCTGTGGCATCCGTGGTGCAGCCCATCTTCGCCAATGGCCAGTTGCGTGCACAGCTCAAGATAGCCAAGCTCGACTACGAAGCCGCTGAGCTCGACTTCCGCGAGCGTCTTCTCATTGCCGGTCAGGAAGTGAGCAACGCTCTGAGCAGTTACAATACAGCCAATCAGAGCCTGCAGCTGCGTGAGCAGGAAGTGCGTCAACTCGAACAGACATTGGAGAACGTCAACGCATTGTTCCTCCACAGCAACACTACCACCTATCTCGAAACGCTCACAGCTCAGCAGAGCCTCCTCTCCGCTCAGCTCAAGCTCATCAACGACCGCTACACCCGCTTGCAAGCCGGCATCAACCTCTACAAGGCTTTGGGCGGTGGCCGCGAGTAATTAAACAGCCATCTTTCATCCCATAAAAACAACAAACACTATGATAAGTCCCTTAGCTTATGTAGCCCCGGGCGCGAAGCTTGGCGCTAACGTCGAAGTGAAACCTTTTGCATACATCGAGGACGATGTGGTGATTGGCGACAATTGTGTGATACATCCCCACGTGAGCATCCTCAACGGAACCACCATGGGTTGCAACAACATTGTGTATCAGAACACCGTGATTGGAGCCACGCCCCAGGATTTCCACTTTGTTGAGGGAGGCAAAACGCATGTTGTCATTGGCAACGACAACCGCATCCGCGAGAACGTGGTCATAGCCGGAAGCACTTACGACGACAAGGCCACCGTCATTGGCGATGGCAACTTCCTGATGGACCAAGTGCACATCTGCCACGACGTGCACATTCACAACCACTGCATTCTCGGCATCGGAGTGATTGTGGCCGGCGAGAGCGAGCTCGAAGACGGCTGCATCCAGAGCAGTGATGTGGTTATCCAGCAGAAAGTTCGCGTGGGCCGTTTCAGCCTTGTGCAGAGCGGTTGCCGTGTGCAGAAGGACATTCCCCCCTACGTCATCTTGGGTGGCAACCCCGCAGCCTACCATGGTGTCAATGCCGTGGTGCTGCAGAAAAAAGGCATGTCCGATCGCGTGTTGCGCCACATTGCCAACACCTATCGCCTCATCTACACCGGCAACTTCTCGCTGGAAGATGCGGTTATCAAGATACCCGAGCAAATTCCTATGAGCGAGGAAATCGAAAACATCCTTGCATTCATCAAGGACACAAAGCACGGCATTGTGCGCCACATGAAGGAAGACTAATCTTCAGTCTCCTCATGCCGCCTCTTGGCACAGCGGGCACTCCTTTTGGGGTGCCCGCTTTCTTTTTCCACCTACTTTTTAGCTTCAGTTACATACCCCCTCCGCTTCGCTCGTCCCCCTACCTTACCTTAGCTTTGCAGTCAGTAAAAAAGATGTAAATTTCGAACGAATAATAAAGAAAGGAAGCGGAGAGAAAACCATCCCTAGCTGTAAGGATAAAAACTTATTCCTCTATTAGGTCTCTCCGCCGTTCCTT